>NZ_LAQR01000041.1:0-187947 GCF_000968645.1 Salinivibrio sp. KP-1
GCGCCGATGGTAGTGTGGGGTCTCCCCATGTGAGAGTAGGACATCGCCAGGCTTGCTTTCTTGTTTTCAGATTTTTGGAAAAATCTGAAGGCAAAAACGCTTATCTTGCTAATTACTCGATGCTTTTGATATCTTTGATGCTCATGTATTGGCATACACTGTGCGTCTCGCTTCAAAATCCTCATCGCATCAAACAAGATAACCTAATTAAAGCAGCTACATGTAAGACTTTAATTAGCAGAAACACCAAGCCCTGACCTCACGGTCGGGGCTTTTTTGTATCTGTCGCGTGGTGATTGCTGGTTAAGTAGAAGAATGGGGTTGAGGTTGCCAGTGTAAGCAGAAATCCCAGAAGCGGGTGAGTAGGCCTGACTGGTATTTATCTTTGTGGCGCACAAGCCAATAGCGCCGGGATAATAGCAAAGGGAGTTCGAGGGCAACCACTCGACCATCGGCAATGGCGTGTTGAGCGGAGAGCTTAGACAGGTACGCCAAGCCTAACCCGGCACTTGCAGCATTTAAAATCGCTTCTGTGGTATTGAGCTCGAAAGAAAGGTGCCAGCGCTCGAAGCGAGGAGCAAGGCTTGAGAGAAAGTGCTCACGGGTGCCCGAGCCAGATTCGCGGATCAGCCAAGTTTGATTGTCGAGATCGCCCACACTTAACGGTGCGTGACTCACAAGCGGGTGATTAGGGTGACAAACCACCGCCATCTGATCGCTTAACCATGGCGTTTGCAGTAAATCGGGATGCAGTATTTCACCCTCTATCAACCCAATATCCAGCTCGAAGTGTTGAAGGCGAGTGATGATTTCTTGGCTGTTGGCAATCACCAATGTTTGTTGTTGATGACACGTCGCATGGCGAAAATCACTAATCAGTGTAGGTAAAAGCTGGTTACCCACCGTATCGCTTCCACCTAGTCGCAACCAACCAATCAGTTGGCTATCGTCTTTTAGTGTGGCACTGATTTCGTCGCTACGGGTGAGTAGTTCATCTGCTTTAGGGATAAGCGCTATCCCTTGGTCATTGAGGTGAAGCCGATTGCCGCGTCGATCAAACAAGGGGTAACCGAGCTGACTTTCTAACTCGGCGAGTGCCATACTGACTGCTGGTTTACTGAGAAACAGTTTCTTGGCGGCGGCGGTGATGGTGCCCTCTTGCACGATGGTTAAAAACACCCGCAGTTGAGGAAGAGAAAGCGTCATCGAAACCTAATGATAAAGAGTTTCAAACACTATAAGGCGGTGCCTGTGCGATGACAATCTTAACGCTGGCCTTTGTCTTGGCTGACCCAGTGCTGGATATCTAATTGTGCCTGTTTTAATGCCTGATAGTGTGGTGATTGCTCACTCGTATGCTTGAGAACAAAGTCGAGCGTGCGCACTACATTTCGCCAACGTGGTGTTTTTGGGACGGTTTCTACGTGCAGGTACTTATCCAAGGTTCTTGTTTGAAAGCTACCTTTATCCTGGTAAACACGCCATAAGCCACTTTTTTTCTGCTAGCCCGATTTTATCCCCACCCCAAGCGGCCAGAGCTAAGTTCATCGCATCCACTAAGCGACGATGAATACTCTCCGGCTGATGCGCTTGTGTCTCTTTATCGTTAATCGTGATTGATGGAGAAAAATACGTCGCTCTCAAGCTGTGTTTTAAGTGGGAGAGTGCGCTTGCAAGGCGACCAATTTCATCTTTTCGCTGGCGATGGGTGACCGGATAGTCCAGTTCACCTGCGGCAAACTGCTCGGCGCACCAAGTCAGTTGTAAGATAGGCAGTGTCAGGCGGTGAGATAGCCAATGCCCAACACAGACTAATAAAACAATAACGACGATCACGAGTGTCGCACTGATCGCATACAAGTGGCGCAGAGGCTGATAGGCACGTTTTTGAGGTGTACAAGTGATCAACGCCCAAGACGCCCCCGCCACATTGACGGGTCGATACGCCGTGAGTTGAGGCATGAGTGTATATTGGCTTGGAGACATGACCCCTTGTTGGCCATGGAAAGCGGCATCGATGGCGTGCTTTGATGGCAAGATCGAGGGCCTAGCTTGATCAGTGTGAGGCACCCAACTGTTGAGTAAAGATTGATGATTTTGATTAATCAGCCACAGCCCAGACTCTGGTTGCTGCCGTTGGCGAAGTGTCGCAGACAAGTTATCGGTTGTGGTGCTAATAGCAAGGACGCTTTGCATATGGCCGCTTTTAAGTATGGGGACCAGATACCAAGCTTGCATGGTGCGTGAGCCATGTGGCTCAAAGGCAGTGCGCATCCATTTAGGGCGCTGCTGGGCAGGCATATTCATCAATTGCTTGATCGCATTTTTCAGTGATGGGTTGTCCTGTGTCATGGGGTGGGCTTTGACGGTGTATACGAGGTTTTGGTTTAAATCAAACATCGCGAGATTGTTGAACGCGTATCTTGCTAACCAAGATTGAAATTGGTGATGAAAGCGACGATATAAGCGGTGATACTTTTGGGCTGTTACGCCAGCATATTGGTTCGGAGACTGTTGAAGGATCGGTATGAGTCGACGCTGCGATTGGCGCGTATCATCACCGAGTTGTTGGAATGCATGAGGAAAGCCATAAAAGCGTCCACCGCTGCTGGTTGCTAGATCAGAGGCTGCAAGATTGGTTACCGCGCGCACTTGGTCATTAAAATATGATGTGATGGTGACATAGTAACGATCGCGCTCGCTCTCGAGCTGTTGATGGGCTTGATCGATCAGCAGTTGCGACTGACTCCAAGTAAAGTATCCCGTCAAAATCACCACAGGGATAATACTAAGACTAAAAAGCCACCACATAAAGCGGCGTTGAAGACGTGTAGAGTAACCTATATCCATTTGCACGCTGTGAATACCTCTCCCTGATCACGCGGGCTTGAATCGCAAACGGCTGCCAAAAGGCAGCCGCGAGAGAGTAGACGCTAACACGTCCGATCAGTCAAAACTGTGACCTGCTGTCAGGTATCAAACCTTACAAGTGTGTTACTCGACTGATTGATGGTGTTGTCAGCAACTAGCGTGCTTTTCGCGCATGATAAACGGCAAATCGACGGGTTTTCGCGAGGGTATCGCACTGACCGAATCCTTTTTCAATAATCGGCGGATAACGTAAGAAGCTGTTGGCGACGATCGCTAATTGGCCGTGACGGCGCAGGTAGCGAGGTGCGTTTTCCAGCAAGGATTCGGTGGCATGGTAAAATGTCTCCAATCCTTCATGGAAAGGTGGGTTGCTTATAATGGCATCAAACTGCTGTCCACTGACGGCCCCTAACATGTCAGAGACAAAAACAGAGCCGCTGAGCCCATTGGCCGCGAGCGTCGCTTGGGTTGATGCGACCGCTAAATGACTCACATCAACACAGGTGACCGTACAGCTTGGGTGGGTAGCCAGTAGTACCGTGCCGATAACGCCCGCGCCACAGCCGACATCAATCACATCGCCTTGTATGTCGGGCAGGTGCTGGAGTAATAAGGCCGTGCCATCATCAAGGCTTTTGTGACTAAACACACCGGGTAAAGCACGAACAGTGAGTGATAGGCTGCCTACTTGGAGAGGGTAGTCGTGAAACCAATCTGCCAGGCTAAATGACGCCGCCGGTGATGTGCACTGGCCATGGTATAGGCTGCATCGGCGAGCTGAATCTTGTTTAATGACTTGGCCATACGGTGCAAAACGTTTTTCGATGCTTTTGACGCCACTGCGGTTTTCACCCACTACGATCCAGTCGACATTCGCGCCGAGACGATGCGTGAGCATCGCGAGAAGAAAATCGGCTTCCGCTTTTGACTTAGGCCAGTAGAAAAGTACCACGTCGACGGCGCTATCATCCGTATATTCTGCGCCTGCGTGTACATGGATGTCAGTATTTGCCATTCGTGTGGCATAGCCATGATGGGTCGTAAATACCGACACGCGTGCGGCATGAGACAGTAGCTGCTGGGCAAAGTCATCTTCGAGCTCCCCGGCCAATAGAACATGTTTATTGGCGAACAAGGTGAGGTGACGCTGAGCAATCTCGCTGGGTGCCGTGAGGGTCATGAGGGTTCTCTTTCCGGTTATAAGTACTTATCGGCCGCGTTTGAAGGTAGGGTGGCGCGCCAAGACAAGGATTTTCCCACAAAGCGCGCACTAGGCCAATATCAAACCCCCTACGCGTTATCTTGTCGGTCAAGAAAGCGTTCAAATTCGATCTCGTACATCCGAAAGAGTACCAAGGTAATCGAAAAGATAATCGGACCATAGATAAGCCCCATCAAGCCGAACAGATGAAGCCCTCCTAATAGTGAGAAGAAGATAAGCAAGGTATTCATCCCCGAGTTACCTTGCATGAGGAAGGGACGGAGTAGATTATCGATGGAGCCGACCACCACAACACTCCATATCAGTAAGGCGATAGCCCATTGCCAATCGCCCGTGGCCACCAAATACAGCACGGTTGGCAGCCAGATAAGCGCAGTGCCTACCACAGGGATAAAGGAGGCGAACGCCATCATGGTCCCCCAAAATAGTGCTGGCAGCCCGACGGCCCACATCGCTAGCCCGCCGGCGGCCCCTTGCGCCAAGGCGGTAAGAAAAGACCCAAGCACGGCAGACTTGGCGACCTTCTCTACTTCATCCAGTAACTGATCTTCTTGGCTTCGTGATAAGGGGATCACGTGGCGGAGCGTATGGATAATGCTGTCGTGATCACGGAGCAAGAAAAACAGGACAAACAACATCAGCATGAAGGTGATAAAAAAGTCGGTCACATCACCTAATACCTTGGAGCTAAATTCGAGCATTTGGCCACTGAATGAAGACATCCAAGCCGCCAGCTTTTTCACGGTTTCTTGTGGGTCAATTAAATCAAATGGCAGCCACTGGTTGAGAAAATGCAGCGACGATTGTATTTGCGGGTTGTTGAGTAACTGTTTTGCGCCGCCGTTGTTGAGCCATTCGTAACTGCGTGTAAAAAAGCTCACGCCTTGCTCGATAATGGCCCCTGCTACCACGGTGAGCGGAATGATGATGATAAAGGTGATTAAGACACAGGATATGACCGACGCCGTGTTTGGGCGTTGTCCAATGCGATCTTCAATACGTTTATGAACAGGGAAAAAGAGCAAAGAGACAATAAACGCGAGTACAATTGCACCAATATAGGGCTCGATAAGTAAATAGCACGCATAGGCTGCGATGATCAGCGCGGCGATTAAAGTCCAATGTTTCGGCTCGACACGAAATGACGAAGTCACAGGGTATCCCTCTTAGGCTGGTTGAATGAATCGCGCTTGCTTTACTTGCCGTCAAAAGACCAATCCGCCGCTGGGCAGGTAAAGGCGCCTAAACAATAGGCACCTTAACATACAGTTTGTTGCACTAGTCAGCTAAAAAAATGGCCAAAAGATCGTTGAGGAAGAGTTTACCTTTGGCGGTCACTTGCCAATGTGTCTCGGACTCAACGAGCAGACCTTGGTCATACGCTTGAGCTAATGGCTGGTTAAGGTGGTCGAGAGGCAACCCCGTGCGGGCAACAAACTCGGCTTTCGGACAAGGCTCGAGTAGGCGAAACCGGTTCATGAAGAACTCAAACGCGAGATCAGTCTGTTTCACCCACTGGCTATCGGTGAGATAGGCCTTTTGTGGATCAAGATAGCCGCGCGGATGCTTCACTTTAACTGTCCGAAGCAGGCGAGACTGATCGCCATTCGGTAAGGTGAGTTTGCCATGGGCGCCGCAACCAATCCCCAAGTAGTCGCCAAAGCGCCAGTAGTTGAGGTTATGAGCGCATTGATGATCGGGTAAGCTGTATGCAGATGTCTCGTATTGCACGTAGCCAGCGTCGGTAAGCAGCTGATGGCCGCGATCAAAAATGTCCCACAAGGTATCTTCTTCTGGCAGGGTCGGTGGTTTGGAGTAAAACTGGGTGTTGGGCTCGATGGTCAACTGATACCAAGACAGATGTGGCGGCTTAAGTGCGATGGCTTTTTCCAAGTCACCCAGTGCTTCTTGCTCTGATTGCTCAGGTAAACCATGCATTAAATCGAGGTTAAAACTGTTTAATCCAGCTTGATGAGCAAGGTGGGCCGCACGCTCTGCCTCGCCAGGGCCATGAATACGCCCTAGGCGTTCGAGCTTATCAGCAGAAAAGCTCTGCACCCCGATAGAAATCCGGTTAACGCCTGCTTGTCGATAACCGATAAATTTATCGGCTTCCACGGTGCCAGGGTTGGCTTCCATGGTCACTTCCATGCTCTTACTGACGGGAAGGCGTGCTTTGATGCCATCCAATAGGCGTGCTATCTGTGAAGGCGACATCAAGCTTGGTGTACCGCCTCCAATAAAGATCGAGTGCAGTGTGCG
The DNA here is from genome assembly GCF_000968645.1 of Salinivibrio sp. KP-1. Lineage (NCBI taxonomy): Bacteria > Pseudomonadati > Pseudomonadota > Gammaproteobacteria > Vibrionales > Vibrionaceae > Salinivibrio > Salinivibrio sp. KP-1. Next base: position 6,356 of record NZ_LAQR01000041.1, read on the forward strand.
CGTGATGACTGAAGGGTAGGCGGCAAGATCGGCATCAAGATCGTCAAGCAGCGCATCGATATAATCCTCTTCTGGGATCGCGCCCTTTTGGGTATGCGAATTAAAATCGCAATAGGGGCATTTTTGTACACACCAAGGGATGTGCACATATAAACTCAATGGGATCATGGCTTATTGCGACGCTTTTAAGGCTTGGAACAGGGCGTTGAGTGCTTGTCCGCGGTGAGAGCGTTGTTTTTTCTCGGAAGCGGGCATTTCTGCTGCGGTACACTGCTGATCGGCAGGTAAAAAGACCGGATCGTAACCAAAGCCGTTTTCCCCTTGCGGTGCGTGAGCGATTTGCCCTTCCCACACCCCGTGGCAGACTAGCGGTGTTGGGTCATTAGCATGACGCATATAAACCAATACGCAATGGAAGCGAGCCTGGCGTCCATCATTGTCTGTATCATGCAATGCTTCTAACAGTTTAGCGACATTATCCGTATCACTGGCCGTTTCCCCCGCATAGCGCGCAGAGTAGACGCCTGGTGCGCCGTTTAAGGCATCGACTTCAAGGCCTGAATCGTCGGCGATGGCGGGGAGGCCGGTCACTTTCGCCGCATGACGTGCCTTAATGATGGCATTTTCGATAAAGGTGGTGCCTGTTTCATCAACTTCTTCAACGGCAAAGTCACTTTGCGGCAGGACGTCGAAACCAAATTCGCCGAGTAGTCCCGCCATTTCTTTTACTTTGCCTGCGTTCCCCGTTGCCAACACAACTTTATTCATCACAGTTACCTATTGGGTTATGGCCCGACTATGGGGCATCGACGTAAAACGTATAATTATAGTCAAAAGACGCATTGCGGTTTCCTTCGGCGTTAAGGTCGATATGGAAGCGATACGTCTCTTCATCATCGGCTGCGAAGGTGGCGATGTAATAGATCGCGTCCCCTTCTCTTACCTCGGTAAAGTCCAGTTCACGACTGTTTCCGACCAAGTTTTTTACTTGCCCGGTGATCTCGGCGGCTACCGCCGGTTTTCCCAGTTGCATGGTATCGAGAACGGCAATGTTGACCAAGCCTCGATAGCCACTACGAGTAATGTCGTACTGCTGGGCGATTTCGGGTGTCAAGAAAGTGGTTGAGAGCGTGTTATAATGCACTTCCAACTCACCGACTTCTTTAAACTGCCCCGCCCAAGCCGGTGTGATAAGCAAACTCAATATCATGCTGAGCGCTGCTATGATCTGACGCATAATCATTCCTTGTGATAAAGCGAAGTGAGGTTCGCTATCAATACGTACGGGTGCCTAAGTACGATCCGCCGTACATCGTTGGCACCCGTGAGATTCCGTAAGCGGTGCAACCCGTGGCGATAAGTCGAGGGGGACTTAGCGCGTGGCGGTTCGCTTACAGTGCATACCAAATCGGGCCGATAAAATCGCCGATAAGCATATTGATAAATTGGAGCGCGATAAAGATCACCAGAATACTGAGATCGAGCCCACCGATGGGTGGAATAATACGGCGTACTGGCGCACATACCGGCTCAGTAAGTTGATGAAAAACATACTCTACTGGATTGTTGCCTTGGCTGACCCAACTCAAAATGGCACGCAGGATCAGCACCCAGAACAGCAACTTACCCGCGGCTTTTAGTAAGGCGATGGCAGAGAAGAGGAACATGCCTGAACTCATTGCAAAGGGGTTGCCGGCGACTAAATCCAGTACCACAAATTTCGCCACCATGAGCAGGTAAGCAAACAGCACCGTTGCCAGATCCAAACCACCGAGTGCCGGGATCATACGACGCAACGGGCCCACCACAGGCTGGGTCGCTTTGACGATAAATTGAGAGAAGGGGTTGTAAAAGTCTGCGCGCGCCCATTGTAGCCAAACGCGTAGCAGCACCACCATGATGTAAAGATCAAACGCGGTGTTGATCAGAAAGGTCATTGCATTCATATCGTTGCCTTAGTGATTAAAATTCTTGTTCCATTTGTTTGGCGCGGCTGACTGCCGCCTGCATGGCCTGTGCCACTATATCGCCAATGTGGTGCTGGTCGAAAACACGTAACGCTTCAGCGGTTGTGCCGCCTTTCGAGGTTACCTGCTCACGCAATTGGCCAATGGTTGTGTCCGTATTGCTTACCACCATTTCTGCCGCCCCTTTTGCGGCTTGCTGAACCAGCTGCCTGGCTTGCTCGTCGCTAAAGCCTTGGCGGATAGCTTCTTGATGCATCGCTTCCATAAAGCGAAAGAAGTATGCCGGTGCGCTGCCTGCAGCCGCAATCACACCATTAATTTTTGCTTCCTCATCGACACAGCAGACCTCGCCGACGGCTTTCATCAATGCGGTGGCGTAGTGTTTATCCGCCTCCGTTACCTGGCTAGACGCATAGAGTCCGCTCATTCCTTGGCCGACAAGAGACGGTGTATTCGGCATGACACGGATGAGGTTGAGTGTGGTACCTGCCATCTCACACAGACGATGAGTACTGATGCCGGCTGCTATCGAGATCACCAGTTTCGAAGACCAATCGACAGCCGATAAATCGCTTAAAACCTGCGCCATTAATTGTGGCTTGACCGCCAAGACAATGACGTCTGCCGCTTGGCAGGCATGCAAGTTATCACGGGTGGTTTGGATGCCATAATCCGTACTCAGCACATCGCCAGGGTGGGCGCTGGGTGATGAGGCCGTTATCGCAGAGGTCGGGTAGCCTGCACTCACAAGGCCAGCAATGATGGATCGCGCCATATTACCGGCGCCAATAAAGGTAAGGGAGCGATGTTCCATGAAAAGCGTTCCTGTTGTTCTCGTCATTGTATTGGTTTATTACGACCGCTTCGTTAGCGGCTGTCTCGCGCGCCAAAAATCGCGGTGCCGACACGTACCATGGTGCTACCACACGCAATCGCCGCTTCCATGTCACCACTCATGCCCATCGACAAGGTATCGATACTCTCTGTCTGCTCACGGAGGGCATGAAACGCATTTGATAAAGGTTCAAATGCGGCGCATTGTCGCTGATAGTTCGTCTCAGGCTGTGGAATAGACATTAATCCTCTGACATTCAAGCCGGGTAGGGCTCGGATATCTTCAATGAGGGCGATGGCGTTATCCACGGTTAACCCCGACTTTGATGCCTCGCCACTGGTGTTTACTTGTACCAAGACATTGAGCGGCGGTAAATGTGCCGGACGTTGCTCGCTCAGGCGTTTAGCAATCTTCAACCGATCGACAGAATGCACCCAGTCAAAGTGCTCTGCAATCAACCGTGTTTTGTTGGACTGAATGGGGCCAATAAAGTGCCATTCAATGCGTGCTTCGGGATGATGCTGGGCAAAGTAGTCAATTTTTTCTACCCCTTCTTGCACGTAGTTTTCCCCAAACGCCTGTTGTCCCGCGGCGATGGCATCTGCGATCGCCTCGATAGGCTTGGTTTTGCTGACTGCAATTAATTGCACTGAGTCCGCGAGTCGACCGCATTTTTGGCTTGCGTGGTCTATCTGTTCCCTGACCTGTTGAATATTGTTCTTAATATGACACATACCTGATTCTGCAAGGAAAATGAATGGATATTAATGAGCTACTTGCGTTAAGTGTAAAGCATCGCGCGTCAGATCTACATCTTTCTGCGGGGGTGTCGCCTATGGTGCGGGTAGATGGCGATATGCGCAAGCTTAGTCTGCCACCGCTTAGCCACCAAGCTGTACGGCAATTGGTACTGGCGGTGATGAGCCCTGAGCAGCAGCATAGTTTTGACAATGAATGGGAAATCGACTTTTCCTTTGAGCTGGCCTCGGTGGCGCGTTTTCGTGTTAATGCGTTCCATCAGCAACATGGCTGTGCGGCGGTTTTTCGTGTGGTGCCAACGGCTGTCCCAAGGTTAGAGGATTTATCCGCGCCGCCACTTTTCAGTGAGCTGGCTTTGTTACACCAAGGATTGGTGTTGGTGACTGGGCCGACAGGCTCGGGGAAATCGACCACATTGGCGGCCATGATCGCGCAGATAAATCACCACCAGCAAAAGCATATTCTGACAATCGAAGATCCGATTGAGTTTATCCACCCGTCCGAGCAAAGTTTGGTGAACCAGCGAGAGGTCAAGCGTGACACGCAGTCTTTTCAGCAGGCATTGCGCTCCGCGCTGCGTGAAGACCCAGATGTGATATTGGTGGGTGAGCTACGTGATTTAGAAACCATCAGCTTGGCATTAACCGCGGCAGAAACCGGGCATTTGGTGTTTGCGACCTTGCATACCGTCAGCGCTGCTAAAAGTGTGGATCGTATCATTGACGTTTTTCCGGGCAGTGATAAACCCTTGGTACGTTCAATGCTGTCTGCTTCACTGCGGGCGGTGATCTCTCAGCAGCTTGTCAAAAGTGTCCAAGGCCAGCGTGTTGCCGCTTATGAAATCATGACGGTGACGTCAGCGATTTGTAACTTGATCCGAGAGGATAGAGTGGCGCAAATCACCTCCATGATGCAAACCGGCACCGCGCATGGCATGCAGACCATGGCGCAAGCGATGGCACAGCTAGAGAACCAAGGCGTGATTGCGCCGCAGGAGGCGATAACGTCCACTCAATCTGTGTATTGACGCTCAAACCAGCTTTCGATAATCACCACCGCAGATTGGGCGTCGACGGCGCCTTTTCCTAGCGCCTTATACCCGCCGCGGGAAAACAGATCCGCACGCGCTTCACGGGTAGATAGGCGTTCATCGTGCAGCTCAACTGGGTAGCCGAAACGTCCATGCAGGCGGTTGGCAAACTTCTTTGCCCTTGGCGTGATGGTCTCTAAAGGTTGACCGTGTAAATCAAGCGGCAAGCCTACCACCAGATAATCGGGTTGCCAGTCTTTGAGTATGGCTTCAATGTCATCCCAATTTGGGATCCCGTCTCGGGCTTTTAAGGCACACAAAGGGCGAGCGGTGCCAGTTAGCGACTGGCCGATGGCAACGCCAATGCTTTTGACGCCGTAATCAAATCCAATAATGGTTTGTGCGTTCATGCATGTCCTACTTGTGATGAGAGGTTTGCGGCGTCAATGCCGAGCTGATCGAGCGCTTTTTGCCAACGTTGGTGAACGGGGGTATCAAAAATGACCTTGGGATCGGCTTCCAGTGTTAGCCAGCTATTGTCGGCCAGTTCCTGCTCGAGCTGTCCCGGCTCCCAGCCTGCATAGCCCAGCGCGACCAGAAATTGCTCTGGCTGTTGCTCGGTGCCGAGAATCGAGAGAATATCTTTTGAGGTCGTGACCGATAGCTGATCAGACAGGGGAATACTGGTGCCATACTCACAGGTTGCAGGATGCAGCACAAAGCCTCTGTCTTCGGAGACAGGACCACCAAACAACACAGGTTGAGACAAGCTCTCTGTGGTGCTTGAAAGGGGGAGCTGGCGCTCGACGTCAATTTGATCCAGCATTTTGCCGACAGACAAATTAATGGGGTGGTTAATCATCAGTCCCATTGCCCCATCATGGCTATGCTCACAGACATAAATGACACCATGCTGAAAACGGCTATCAGCCATACTGGGCATCGCGATTAAAAAATGATTTTTCAGATCCATATCGCCGTCTCCTGTTGGTGCGCGTACCTTGAGTATGCGCGAAGATTGATGTTTTAGATAATGAAGGAGGCGCTGCGCCTCCTCAAATTAGGCGCAGCGTCTGGCGATCGCCTCCATCAAGATGTCACCAATTGAAATGTCATACGCGGCGTCAATCTCGCGAATACAGGTCGGACTGGTGACGTTGATTTCTGTTAGCTTGTCGCCAATCACGTCGAGCCCTACGAATATCAGCCCTTTCTCTTTCAATGTCGGAGCGATCGCGCGTGCGATTGTCCAATCAGTCTCTGATAAAGGACGCGCTTCGCCACGGCCGCCAGCAGCCAAGTTACCGCGCGTTTCACCGTCGGCCGGGATACGGGCTAAACAGTAGGGAACCGGTTCGCCATCAACAATTAAGATGCGCTTGTCACCGTTGCTGATGTCAGGGACGAAAGTTTGTGCCATGCAAAAACGTTGGCCATGCTCGGTCAGGGTTTCAATAATCACCGACAGGTTTGGATCGCCTTGTTTGACTCGAAAGATAGACGCGCCGCCCATGCCATCGAGTGGTTTTAAAATCACATCGCCGTGTTCGGCTTGGAATGCTTTAATTTCGTCGGCACGACGGGTCACCAAAGTGGTCGGCGTATGCTCTGGGAACCACGCGGTATAAAGCTTTTCATTGCAGTCACGCAAACTTTGCGGCTTGTTAACAATCAATACACCCGCTTCCTCAGCCCGCTCTAACATGTAGGTTGCGTAGATGTATTCCGTATCAAACGGCGGATCTTTGCGCATCAATATGGCATCAAATTCTCGCAATGCGAGGGTTTGGGTTTGGTCGATTTGGTACCAATGGTCAGGGTTATCCATCACAGTCACACTGTGGGTGCGAGCGTATGGTTCACCCTGCTGCATTGACATATCTTCCATCAAGATATAATGCACTTCCCAGCCGCGTTTTTGTGCTGCCAGCATCATGGCAAACGTGGAGTCTTTTTTCACACTGATGGCCTCGATGGGGTCCATCACAACACCTATTTTCATCATGTTTCTCCTGTTTGCCGGTTAACCCAAATCGCCAAAACGGACTTGAAGGGCCGTGATGGCGGTGAGCGCCGCGGTTTCTGTTCGCAACACGCGTGGGCCGAGTAGGATCTCTTCAAAGCCGTGTTCGCGTGTCATTGCAATCTCGTCATCAGACAATCCGCCCTCTGGGCCAATGAGCAAGCGTAGCTTGTCGGGGGCGTCGGGCAGCGTATTGATAGAGTAGGGGGCACGCGGATGAAGGTTCAGTTTTAAGCCATCAAACGCCTGCTGGCACCATGTGTCTAGATTGATCACCGGGTTAATGGTGGGCACCACATTACGGCCGCTTTGCTCACAGGCGCCAATCGCGATTTTTTGCCATTGTTGGCGTTTTTTCTCGAGTCGCTCAGCATTGAGTTTCACTCCGCATCGAGCCGATAAAAGGGGAGTGATGGTATTCACGCCTAATTCGACCGATTTTTGAATGGTAAACTCCATTTTCTCACCACGTGAAATCACTTGGCCGAGTTCAAAGTCAAGCGGTGACTCGACACTGTGTGATTCGCAAGCGGTAATGGTCGCGACAACCTGCTTTTTACTGACTTCCGTCAGCATAGCGGGAAACTGCGCACCACTGCCATCAAAGAGCAAAATCGGTTGTTCAGGTTGCATACGTAGGACGCGACCGAGGTGGTTGGCAGCTTCGCCACTCAGTGTCACATCGCCTTGCGATGGCAAGGGCGTTGGGTGATAAATTCGAGGAATTCGCATTGTGCTCGTTTTCCATGGTCATCTCGCCCTCAGTGTAACATGGCTACGGGGGCGATAGGCTTTGTCACTAATATGGGGTCGAGTGGTGAAAAAACAAATTATTCTAAGGCGTCAAGGTTTCTCACTAGTGGCTGTTTACAGCGGTTGCAGCGATAGGTGGCTTGTCCGCGCTGTATTTTATTGTGGCGGCGAATGGATAAGGCAACAGGGCCACACTCACACTGGTACGCGAAGGTTTTGCCTTGCACGGCACTGATATCAAGCTGGTGGGTGGTATTGGCAGGGGCGTTAAATACCTGGGTCATTAGCGAACGCCACTCAGGACCATGTGGTTTTACCCGACCGTATAGCGCAAAGGTAACCAAATGACAGACCTCATGAGGGATCACTTCGTCGAAAAAGGTCTCTGGTGCCTGCTGTAAAAGGATCGGGTTAAACCTAACACGCCATTGCGTGGGGTGCGCGGTGCCAGCGGATTGACCCCGTAGTGTGAAGCCAATCGCAGGATAGTGTAGCTGGGTGCCTAATTGACGATTAGCCGCATCAATACACTGGTAAACACGCGTGTTAGCCGCTTGCTGTAATGCATCAGGTGACCAAGCGGTCTTGTCAAAGGCGAATGCGTCAGAAGCAGAAGACATAGTGTGGCGATCCTAGTGGCGATCAAAAAGGGAAGCCGAAGCTTCCCTTACAAGCAATGAGTACGTGGAGATCACCCGAGCTTGGCAAAGTCGCGCAATAGCGCTGCTTTGTCGGTTTTCTCCCAGGGGAAGATGTCGCGACCAAAGTGGCCATATGCAGCCGTTTGCTTATAGATGGGTTGTAATAAATCCAGCATTTCTTGCAAACCATACGGGCGTAAGTCGAAGTGTTCACGAACCGCTTTAGTGATCACTTCTGGGGCCACTTTTTCGGTACCGAAGGTCTCCACCATGATAGAAGTGGGTTCCGCAACGCCAATCGCGTAAGACAACTGGATTTCACAACGGTCAGCAAGCCCTGCGGCGACAATGTTTTTGGCCACGTAACGCGCGGCATACGCGGCAGAGCGATCCACTTTTGAGGGGTCTTTACCCGAGAAAGCTCCGCCACCGTGACGGGCTGCACCGCCATAGGTGTCGACAATGATTTTACGGCCTGTTAAACCACAATCGCCCATCGGTCCGCCAATCACAAAGCGGCCCGTTGGGTTAATGAAATACTTGGTGTCTTTGGTCAGCCATTGTGCCGGCAATACTGGCTTGATGATTTCTTCCATCACCGCTTCGCGCAGATCGTCGGTTGAAATACTGTCGCAATGCTGTGTTGAGAGCACGACGGCATCAATACCCGCAATTTTACCGTTGTCATACGCAAAGGTGACTTGGCTTTTCGCATCTGGGCGTAACCAGTCTAACGTGCCGTTTTTACGTACTTGCGCCTGACGCTCGACCAAACGGTGTGAATAGGTGATGGGGGCAGGCATCAGCACATTGGTTTCGTTGGTGGCAAAGCCAAACATGATCCCTTGGTCCCCGGCCCCTTGATCTTTCGGATCGGCGCGGTCAACCCCTTGATTAATGTCGGGCGACTGTTTACCAATGGTGTTCAATACTGCACAAGAGTTGGCATCAAAGCCCATATCAGAGTGGACATAACCAATATCTTGAACGGTTTGACGGGTGAGCTCTTCGATATCGACCCATGCCGAGGTCGTCACTTCCCCGCCTACCATTACCATGCCAGTTTTAACATAGGTTTCGCAGGCAACGCGTGCTTTGGGGTCTTGCTCAAGGATGGCATCCAAAACAGCATCAGAAATCTGATCTGCGATTTTATCAGGATGGCCTTCAGAGACGGACTCTGAGGTAAACAGGTGCTTCGCCATGTGACACTCTCATTGGTTATCAAGGAGATTGGCGATACGTAACAAAGGGCATCGCCGATCATCTCAGATGTTTTAACTTCTAGACGTCTATTTTATTCGTAATTGTGATAAACGCAAGTCAGTTGATGCATATGGGTGTGTCTTTAAGGTATAGCAAAATTGGCTGAGGCACGCTTACACCTCATGGCATGCTTGCTGCGGATTCAGTGAACACCAAGGTGAGGGAACCGCTTCTTGCAGCCAGTGCACCAGTGATTCGACACGCAGAGGAAGACGGCCAGCGCTGCAGTAAAGACGCAACGGAACCGGCGCTGAGGCCCATTGGGGCAAACACCGCGTGATTCTATCAGGATGATGGTGTTGATAGCCAGTGGCGCTCCAAATCGGCAGCAATCCAACGCCCTGCCCATCTGCGATGGCATCTAACTGAATCGCTATCATGTCGCAATTAAAGCGGCTAGGCATGGCGCTTAAGTGATAGGTGTTGTCTTGGTCATAGAGCGTCAATCCTTGTCGGCGAAGGGCAAATACATCGAGCCAAGGGTGTTCATCGAGCATGCTAGGGTGTGTAAACGGGCCATATTGGCTGACATAATCTGGCGCAGCGTAAATACCATATTGCCAATGGCCGAGCTGATATGAGCGACAATTGACCGGCAGCATGATGTCTCCTGCCCAGATGATAAGATCGGCCGACTGAATACGTTGTGCGCTGACTTCACTCGTCAATGTGATGGATACTCGAGGGTGCTCAGCGAGAAAAGTACTGATCAATGGACCCGCCCAGCCGCGCATCATTCCGGGGTGGCAAATCACTTCTATCGCCCCTTGAAGATGATTATTTAAATCTTGTATTGCCTCTTCGCTTTTTTCTGCTAACTCAAGAATTTGATGGCAGTATCGCGCAAATATCGCCCCCGCTTTTGTTAAGACCAGTCTATTGCCTTGTCTTTGCGTTAGAGGCTGGCCTAGGTCGGCCTCCAGTTGAGCCAAGCGACGACTCACCGTTGACTTGGGTTGGCCCAATGCCTTGGCGGCAGCGGTAAGGCTTTGATGATGACACAAAGCCGCAAACGAACGGATCGAAGAAAAATCCTGCATAACTGTCCTTTTAACGCCAGTAAGACGTCACGTCGGCTGTCCAGAAGGAGAGAAATCATCTCGTTCTATAAATGGAACGAGATGTTCCCTTTATGGGGCTAGGCGTCTGTGCATCTATGTGAATAATTCTCAATGAACAAATGATAACTATTATCACAAAATGGAGTTGATTATGTCCAGTTGTCTTCGTCCCGTTGTGCTCGGGATGGTATTAGCCGGTATGCCTGTGAGTGCCATTCATGCGGCAGAAGCAGGCGATCAAAACACGGAAACCATGGTGATCACTGCCTCAGGGTTTGAACAAGCCACGGCAAAGGCGCCAGCGAGTATCAGTGTGATTAGCCGTGACCAACTTGAAGATCGTTATTATCGTGATGTCACGGACGCATTAAAGCGTATTCCTGGTGTCGTGGTTACAGGGGGCGGTGACACCAAGGATATCAGCATTCGTGGAATGGGCTCCAAGTATACCTTGATGCTGGTGGACGGAAAGCGTATGACGAGCCGAGAAACACGTCCGAATAGCGATGGCCCGGGTATTGAACAAGGCTGGTTGCCCCCCCTTCAAGCGATTGAGCGTATCGAGGTGATTCGGGGGCCGATGTCGACCTTGTATGGCTCAGATGCCATCGGTGGGGTGATTAATATTATTACTCGTCGTGAACAACATGAATGGCATGGCAACGTGCAATTAAGCACCTTACTTCAAGAAAAACGCGCATCAGGCGATGAACAAAGCGCCAATTTTTACCTTTCTGGCGCCTTAAGCGATAAGCTAGGGATGACGGTATCGGGTCAAAACGTTCAACGCCAAGAAGACGATATTCTCTCTGGTTACGAGGACAAATCTTTACGTAGTCTTTCTACCTCGTTGACTTATGATGCCAGCGATTTTCAACAGTGGACCTTGGACTTGGGCGCGAGTTCGCAAGAGCGAAATGGCCACATAGGCAAAACCGTTCCCACGGATGATAGCCAGTGTCGACGCAACCAATGTGAAAACAGCAACAATGAATATCGACGGCAATCAATCGCCCTTGGGCATGAAGGGCATTGGACGTGGGGCTGGTCAGATTCACACTTACAGTACGAGCAAAGCCGCAATAAAAGTCGTGAAATGACGATTAAGAACACCGAGTTTAAAACCCGTCTCATTCGTGATTTTGAAACACACACTTTGACGGTCGGTGGCTCAGTGAACAAAGCGAAGTTGGAGGACTTTACCTCCAATAAAGCGTCGAGCCAAACTGAGATTGATAATACACAAGCGGCTTTATTTGTCGAAGATGAGTGGCGTGTGATTGAGCCATTTAGTCTGACCCTCGGGTTACGTGTCGATCATGATGAAAACTACGACTACCACGCCAGCCCACGTGTGTACGGCGTGTATCAACTCAACAGCGACTGGGTGGTGAAAGGAGGCGTGGCGACCGGGTTCCGTTCACCGCAACTGCGCGAAATTGCCCCGAATTGGGCGCAAGTGAGTCGTGGGGGAAATATCTATGGCAACCCCGATCTGGAGCCCGAAACCTCTGTTAACTCAGAAGTCAGTATCAACTATCAAGGCGATTCGGGGATCAGTGGCTCGTTAACCGCATTCCATAATGACTTTGAAGATAAGATCACCCGAGTGGCTTGCCCAACCTCGGTGTGTACGGATGGCCCTAATCAATTTGGCTCAGATCCAACCTATCGGATTAATGTCGACGAAGCGGTCACTCAAGGGGTTGAAGCGAGCCTATTCGTGCCAGTCACGGAGACGCTCGATGTGAGTGCCAGCTATACCTATACCGATTCAGAGCAAAAAACCGGTGATTATAAGGGGCAGCCTTTAACGCAAATTCCCCAGCAGCTCGCGTATGGTGAAGTCAATTGGCAAGCCACGGAAAGGCTGAATCCTTGGGTGAGTGTGACCTATCGTGGCGAAGAAATGGATCCTGTGACAGGTCCATCTTCTCGCAGCAATATAGAGCCAAGTTACACCTTGGTGGATGCTGGGATGAACTATCAGCTCAGCGATGCCATTGAACTGCAAGGCGCGGTTTATAACTTATTGGATAAAACCCGGGAGTATGAAGACTACGGTTATATCAGTGATGAACGTCGATATTGGTTAGGACTAAATGTTAGCTTCTAGTCATTGATAAAAGGCGTGTTGTTACTTCATAGACTGCCACACTCCTAACACTGCCACGCCCGTCTCGGACTATCACCAGGCGGGCGTTTTTTTCCGCATTTTACTCCCAGGTAGCGTGAGAAGAGTCACACAACACGTGCGTCTTTTACGTGCTTGAGATACACTATGGGGCATCGTTAAACGAGCACCGATGGACATGGCATTAAGAGTCGCAATTAATGGATTTGGTCGTATAGGGCGCAGTGTATTGCGGGCCCTGTATGAAAGTGGCAAGCACGATCGCATTCAAGTGGTCGCGATTAATGAGCTCGCAGAGCCCGAGGCGATGGCGCATCTGCTGCAATATGACTCAAGCCATGGTCGGTTCGGCTGGCCGGTTTCCTATAACCAAGAACATTTGTTTGTCGCCACCGACAGTATTCGCCTGCTTCACTTACCGGAACTTCAGCTTTTACCTTGGCGTGACCTTGATGTCGATATTGTCTTGGACTGCACGGGCAAGTTTGGCACACGCGAAGACGGTGAGGCTCATATTGCTGCAGGTGCTAAAAAAGTCTTGTTTTCACATCCCGCCAGCCAAGATGTTGACCGTACCGTTATTTACGGGGTCAACCATGATGCGTTAACCGCGGATGATCGTATTGTCTCTAATGGCTCATGCACCACCAATTGTATCGTCCCAGTGATCAAAGCCTTGGACGAAAACTTTGGGATTGAGTCCGGCACTATCACTACCATTCACTCTTCAATGAATGACCAGCAGGTGATTGATGCGTATCACTCAGATCTGCGCCGAACGCGCACCGCAAGCCAATCGATCATCCCGGTGGATACCAAACTCCATGTTGGAATTGGTAGGATTTTTCCGAAATTTTCTGACAAATTTGAAGCGATCTCGGTGCGCGTACCGACGATAAACGTGACAGCGATGGATTTAAGTGTCACTGTACGTACTAAAGTGAAAGTTAATGACGTAAATCAAGCTCTGCAGACGGCATCTCGATGTACATTAGACGGTATACTGGATTATACCGAAGCGCCCTTGGTATCGATCGACTTTAACCACGACTCACACAGCGCCATTGTTGATGGATCGCAAACACGAGTCAGTGATCACCAGCTGATTAAAACGCTGGTTTGGTGCGATAACGAGTGGGGTTTTGCCAACCGAATGTTAGATACCACACTTGCCATGGCGTAATAGACGCAAGCGTGGGTGGGGTGTTGCCCTGATTAAATCAGTTTCAATTTGCAACCTTATAGCGAGGACCATATGTCTGTAATTAAGATGACCGACTTAGATCTTGCCGGAAAGCGTGTGTTTATCCGTGCTGATCTGAACGTGCCTGTAAAAGACGGTAAAGTGACCTCTGACGCACGTATTTTGGCATCACTGCCTACGATTAAGCACTGCTTAGAAGCCGGTGCAAAAGTCATGGTGACCTCTCACCTAGGTCGTCCTGAAGAAGGTCAGCCTGAAGATCAGTATTCACTGCAACCGGTAGTGAACTACCTTGATGATGCGCTGGATTGTAAGGTCAGCCTCGCTAAAGACTATCTAGACGGTCTTGAGCTTAATGCCGGTGAGCTGGTGGTGCTTGAGAACGTGCGCTTTAATAAAGGCGAAAAGAAGAACGACGAAGCGCTCTCTAAAAAGTATGCAGCGCTGTGTGATATCTTCGTGATGGATGCATTCGGCACCGCGCACCGTGCGCAAGCGTCAACCCATGGTGTGGGCACGCATGCGCCTGTAGCTTGCGCCGGTCCACTGCTGGCCAACGAGCTGGATGCGTTAGGCAAAGCGATGGACAACCCTGCTCGCCCAATGGTTGCCATTGTGGGTGGGTCAAAAGTGTCTACCAAACTGACGGTGCTGAAATCACTGTCAACCGTTGCTGACCAGCTGGTTGTGGGCGGTGGTATTGCGAACACCTTTATCGCAGCAGACGGTCACAATGTCGGTAAGTCGCTGTATGAGGCGGACTTAGTGGATACGGCGAAATCTTTAATGGAAGAGTGCCATATTCCTGTCGCGACCGACGTTGCGTGTGCGAAAGCGTTTGATGAAAACGCGGAAGCAGAGATCAAGCGCGTTGAAGATGTGCAAGACGACGACATGATTTTCGACCTTGGTCCTGAATCAACCCAGGCATTGGCAGACATTTTGAAAAATGCCAAAACCATTCTGTGGAATGGCCCTGTTGGCGTCTTTGAGTTTAAGAACTTTGAAGCGGGCACAGCAGGCATTTCAAAAGCGATCGCGGAGTCTGAAGGCTTCTCTGTTGCAGGTGGCGGCGATACCCTCGCGGCGATTGACAAGTTCGGCATCCAAGCTGACGTGTCTTACATCTCAACCGGTGGCGGCGCGTTCCTAGAGTTTGTTGAAGGCAAGCCTCTTCCAGCGGTAGAAATGCTGGAAGCACGCGCCAAAGACGCATAAACCAGATAATAAAACGGGAGGGACATCTCCCGTTTTTGCTTTCGTTTGACTACAATAGGCCGAGTCGTAAACGATTGCACCAGATTGATAAGGATGCTTCAGGCATCTTTACTCAGTTCAGCAAAGACAACCCGAGTTAATAGGACAAGAGCCATGTCTAAAGTTTTTGATTTTGTAAAACCTGGCGTTATCTTTGGCGATGACGTTCAGAAAGTATTTGAAGTTGCCAAAGAGAACAAGTTTGCATTGCCTGCAGTCAACGTGGTTAACACTGACTCAATCAACGCAGTGATGGAAGCCGCGGCGAAAGTAAAAGCGCCAGTGGTTATTCAGTTCTCTAACGGTGGTGCGGGTTTCTTCCCGGGCAAAGGTCTGAAACTAGAAGGCCAAGAAGCGCAAATTAAAGGCGCTGTTGCCGGTGCGAAGTACGTTCACGCCATGGCTGAAGTCTACGGTGTGCCGGTGATCATGCACACTGACCACGCTGCGAAAAAACTACTGCCTTGGATTGATGGTCTACTTGACGCTGGCGAAGCCTTCTTCAAAGAGCACGGTAAACCACTTTTCTCTTCTCACATGATTGACCTGTCTGAAGAGTCTCTAGAAGAGAACATGGAAATCTGTGCCGAATACCTAGCGCGCATGGACAAAATGGGCATGACGCTAGAAATCGAACTGGGTATCACGGGTGGTGAAGAAGACGGCGTGGACAACAGCGATGTTGATACGGCTGACCTTTACACCAAACCAGAAGAAGTGGCTTACGCGTACGAAAAACTGTCTGCTGTAAGCCCTCGTTTTACCATTGCCGCTTCATTCGGTAACGTTCACGGTGTTTATAAGCCAGGTAACGTGGTACTTAAGCCAGAAATTCTTCGTGAATCACAGGCTTACTGTTCAGAGAAATTTGGTCTGCCGACCAATGGTCTGAATTTCGTGTTCCATGGTGGTTCGGGTTCTTCAGAAGAGCAAATTCAAGAATCCATTGGTTACGGTGTGATCAAAATGAACATCGATACCGATACCCAATGGGCTACATGGGATGGTATTCGTCAGTATTACCAAGACAACGAAGGCTACCTGCAAAGCCAAATCGGTAACCCGAAAGGTGATGATCAGCCTAACAAAAAATTCTATGACCCACGCGTTTGGCTACGTAAAGGTCAAGAGTCGATGGTTGCGCGCTTGGAGCAAGCTTTCAAAGACCTCAACGCGATTGACGTACTGTAAACGTCACAACAGTGTTGAATTAAAGCCCGCCGCTTGGCGGGTTTTTTTATATCTGCGTGATAGCGACACGTCTCATTGGGTAGACATTTTGCGTAATTGAGATAGACAGCGACCAGTAAAAGGCTGTTAACATAGGGTTACCGTTTATCCCAACTTGAAGAGGGAAAGTGAATGAGTGAGGAAAACACAGTGGTAGAGGGCGCTAAATGGGCCCAGACTTGGCTGATGGATAATCAAGATCTGTTGACGCAGTACGGGGTGAACATTATTTCCGCGCTACTGATCTTGGTGATTGGTAACCTTGTGGTTAAAGGTTTAGCTAACTCCATGGCGGGTGTCATGCGCAAGCGCAACATGGATAACGCGGTGGTGGAGTTTATCCATGGTTTGGTGCGTTACTTACTGTTTGTCATTGTTTTAATTGCAGCATTAAGCCGCGTGGGTGTGCAAACGGCGTCTGTGATTGCCATCTTAGGTGCCGCAGGTTTAGCCGTGGGTCTTGCCTTACAAGGCTCGTTGGCCAACTTTGCTGCCGGGGTATTGATTGTGATGTTCCGTCCGTTCAAATCGGGCGATTACGTCGAATTGGCCGGAGTCGCTGGCTCTGTTGAGTCCATTCAAGTGTTCTCTACGGTGCTCACGACCCCTGACAACAAAATGGTGGTGGTTCCTAATGGGTCCGTGATCAGTAGTCCAATCACTAACTATTCCAAGCACGCGACACGTCGCATTGACTTGACGATTGGCGTAGCGTACAGCGCGGATTTGAAGAAAACCAAAGCGGTGCTAACCAATATCGTCACTCAACACCCCTTGATTCTGAAAGACCCTGAGCCCAATGTGGCGGTGATGACGTTAGCCGACTCATCGGTCAATTTTGTGGTGCGCCCTTGGGTGAAAACAGAAGACTACTGGAGTGTTTACTTTGAGCTGTTGCCAACCATCAAAGAAGCACTGGACGAAAATGGTATTGAAATTCCGTTCCCGCAAATGAGTGTTCATTTCGAGCGCGGCGAGAGCCAAGCGTAACCTCACGGCGGGCGACCGTCATTATGGATGCGGCAGCGTGGCCGCATCCCTCTTTTTTAACCCGCCAGTAAACGTGCGTACAGGCCAAGTGCGAGTTTACCGGCCACGAATAACATCATACTCGCCATGAGTAGGTCGAGCAGTCGCCGGATAGAGGGCGTGGAGAGCCACGGCGACAAGCGCGCGGCCCCTGCTGATAAACCGTAAAACCAAAGGCACGATCCCATTAGGGCGCCGACAGTAAAGGCAACGCGTTCATCGAACGCAAATTGGCCACCAATTGCCCCTAACACTACCACGGTATCGAGATACACATGCGGATTGAGTAAGGTCACCGCCAAGGCACCAATGATCACCGCGCGGCGGCCTCGACTCATGGTGGGTGTCGCCATTGACACGTCTTGGCTGTGCTGACGTGCGCTTTGGATAAACTGCCATGCATACACACTCAGAAAAGCGATCCCCGCGAGCGTAATGGTGTTGAGCAGAAGTGGGTAGCTTGCTAACAATGCCCCTCCGCCAAAAATACCACTTGAAATCAAAATAATATCGCAAATAAAGCAGATCGATGCTGTGGTCATATGGTGTTCACGGCTGATACCTTGGTTAATCACATAGGCATTCTGAGCACCAATGGGAATAATCATGGTTAGGCTTAACCCTAAGCCCTGAAGTGCGACGAGAAAGCTGCTCACCCTGTTCTTCCTTCTTTTTACTGGTATAACCCTCACTTTAAGCAGGATTGCCTATTAAAGGAACTTAATTATATTTATGGTTAATTAATTTAACTAATGAGGCGCAAGGATGGATTATCGAGGAGTAGAAGCGTTAGATGCGGTGATCTCTTGGGGAAGTTTTGAACGTGCGGCGGCGGCCCTGTTCATTACTCAATCTGCGGTCTCTCAACGTATAAAGCAGTTAGAGCGGCAAATCGCCCAGCCTGTAATGGTGCGTGAGCAACCTCCGCGGCCAACGCCGATCGGTCAGCGTCTACTGGGTCTTTATCGACGCGTGCAACTGTTGGAGCAAGAAACCTTGCCTGAGCTGGCACTAGGTATTGATGGGTCAGTCTTGTCGGTCTCCATTGCCACCAACGCGGATAGTTTAGCGACTTGGCTACTTTCGGCCCTCGCGCCACTGACCGCCCATCAAGCGATTGACTTTAATTTATTGGTTGAAGATGAAAGCCGTACGCTCAATAAAATGCGCAGCGGTGAAGCGATTGCGGCGATCAGCACTGACTCCACGCCGATGCATGGCTGTGATTGTCGTTACTTGGGTACCATGGACTACAGTTGTGTGGCTACCCCAGCGTTTGCTCAGCGATACTTTTCTGATGGGATTGATAGAGAGGCGTTAATGGCCGCGCCGGCAGTGATTTTTGATGCACATGACGATATGCATGCGGATTTTCTAGCGGCTCATTATGCCATGCCCGCAGCGGGGTGGCGCCGACATATTGTCCGCTCTTCGGAGGCATTTGTGGCCATGGCATCGCAAAGTATGGCGTATTGTTTGATCCCACGGATTATGGTGTCAGCGCAGTTAGCGGACGGGCGCTTGGTGGATGTGATGCCGGGGAAAGTGGAGTCACGGCATTTGTACTGGCATTTTTGGGCGATGGAAAGTGGTGTGTTAGCGGCGATTACCCATGCTTGTCAGCAAGCGGCGAAACAAGCACTGGTTCAATATTGACACAAAATTGACGTTGATAGGGGAGCTTTTGGTGTTTTTTCGCGTCTGACCTAGCGTTACTTACTATCTATCGCTTGCCTTCTCAAAGGAGAGATTATGCAAAAATTGAAAGCAATGGTATGGCTGACGGGGGCCTTAGTGATGGCACCCGCCGCGATGGCCAATATTGATTTTCCTCACTTGGACATTACCGGTGTCGGGGAAGTGACCGCTGCGCCAGACATGGCGAGCATTGAAGTGGGCGTGGTCACTGAGCGTAAAACGGCGAAAGCTGCGAAAGCCGCATCCGACAAAGCGGTCACGGCGTTTATCAATCGGCTGTCGGCACAAGGGGTAAAGCGCGAACAAATCGAGAGTGCGCATATTCAGCTGTCACCGCGTTATCAACACGCCAAAGACAAAGCGCCTGAGCTGATTGGCTACCGTGCGGAACGCCACGTTACTGTGACACTCAATCAGCTCGATAAATTGAATGCGGTGCTAGATGGTGCCTTAGGTGAGGGGATCAACCGTATTCGCCATGTACAGCTCACCAGCAGTGAGCAGGCCACCTTGAAAGATAAGGCCCGTGAGGCGGCGGTACAAGACGCCAAAGAGAAAGCCGAGGCGCTCGCGAAAAGCCTGGATATGCGTGTTGATGGCGTCTGGCAAATTCGTTATCGATCCAGCAACCCACGTCCTGTGATGATGAATACCGAACTGCGCAGCGGCAGCGCGGATGTCGCTGCGAGCTACCAAGATGCAACCATGCAGGTGCGTGATCAAGTCGATATTATTTTCCGCCTTGATGACTAGTAGCGTCGTTGGCCAACACGATCAAAAAAGGGCGCTGATGCGCCCTTTTTTACCATTGATTCGCTGTTTGAATCTTATGCCGTTGGATTGATAGGTTTGCCATCGGCATCGGTGGTTTCACTTGCTTGCTTGCCATTACGGCGCGCCAGACGTTGTTCCCAGTAATCGGCATTTTTGATGCCAAGCTTAACCGGATCAAAGGTGTAGGTTTCTACCCCTCTGGCCTGTTGCTCTTCATAATCTTTCAGCGCCTTAAGGGCTGGCTTAGACATAAAGAAGATGATGATGATGCCAACAATGTTTAACCATGCCATCAAACCCACACCGGCATCACCAAACGCCCATGCCAAGTTCGCACTCCGCACACAGCCGTAGAACACGGCGGACATCAGCACCACTTTCAGCGCAAACATCATACCTGGCACCTTGATAGTGCGACGCAGGTAAGCAATGTTGG
Source organism: Salinivibrio sp. KP-1 (assembly GCF_000968645.1). Taxonomy (NCBI): domain Bacteria; kingdom Pseudomonadati; phylum Pseudomonadota; class Gammaproteobacteria; order Vibrionales; family Vibrionaceae; genus Salinivibrio; species Salinivibrio sp. KP-1. Next base: position 26,453 of record NZ_LAQR01000041.1, read on the forward strand.
TTTCGGCAATGTAGTAGTAGGCCAAAATGGTGGTAAAGGCGAAGAAGAAGAGTGCAAAGGCGATAAAGGGTTTACCTAAGCCAGGCATCGCCGCTTCAATCGCCAGCTGAGTAAACTCAGGGCTGTTTGCCGCGACAGAAGAGGCCAAGTTTTGCACGATATAGGCTTCACCTGGACCATGGACGTTGTAAGCACCGGTGATGATGATCATAAACGCGGTTGCCGAGCAAACTAGCAAGGTATCGATGTAAACCGAGAAGGATTGAACCAGGCCTTGCTGAGCCGGGTGATCCACGTTGGCAGCCGCCGCCGCGTGTGGACCTGTACCTTGACCCGCTTCGTTGGAGTAAACACCACGTTTTACCCCCCAACCAATGGCTGCACCCGCACCTGCCATCGGTGTGAAGGCATCGCCGATGATCATAGAAACCACGGCGGGAATTTCACTGATGTTCAATAGGATGATGACAAACGCAATAATGATGTACGCCAGCGCCATGAAAGGCACGACGATCTGCGTAAAGTGGGCAATACGTTTAACACCACCGAAAATGATGAATCCGAGCACGATAGAGATAAAGGCACCGGTAATCACTTTCGAGACTTCAAGCGCACCAAACATGGCGGTATCAACCATGGCGCCAGAGCCAAATGCGGTTTCAACGGCATTACCGATGGCGTTAGATTGCACGCCAGGTAGCATGACACCACAGGCGAGTAAGGTCGCGAGAGCGAAGAGGATGGCATACCATTTTTGTCCCATCGCTTTTTCGATGTAGTAAGCTGGGCCACCACGGAACTCACCATTGTCTTCTTCTTTATAAATCTGTGCCAATGTTGACTCGGTATAGGCGGTTGCCGCCCCGAGAAAAGCAACGACCCACATCCAGAAGACCGCGCCTGGGCCACCAAACCCGATAGCGGCGGCGACGCCGGCAATATTACCCGTACCGACACGGCCGGAGAGTGAGACTGCTAAGGCTTGGAAAGAAGAAATCCCTTTGGTTGAGCTTTTCCCTGAAAAGAGGAGTCGCCACATTTCGGTGAAGTGACGGATTTGAACAAAGCGCGTCAGTATGGAATAGAACAGTCCCGCACCCAAACAGGTGTAAATCAGAACCGGGCTCCATATGATGCTATTTAAGAAATCGACAAACGATTGCATAGTGAGTTCCTTCTACTGTGTTTGCATCATGTTTTGTTGTTATCGCGATTAGCATCTTAAACTGATTTGCAGCGCAATTGTTAATATTTTGTGTCATTACATTGCGCGATGTGTGAATCTGATCGTTTTGTGCTCAACAAAATGGACGTCGATAGCGAAAAAAAGGAGGCCTTTTCGGGCCTCCTTGAGTAATTCCTTATATATCAGCCAGTCAGTGAGGCTGATAGATGTCTAGTTCTATTTGCGTTTTTTGGGCTTTTTGACTTTGCTCGAGTTTTTAACGCTTTGCTTCTTTTTTTTCTTCTTATGCTCTGCTTTTTTATGTTTTGGCTTCAAGCTAGCAATGGTTCGCTCTTTAATCTCTTCATCCATATAGCGCATGATCCTATCCATCATTGGTTGATCATGGGCTTCGACCAGTGAAATGGCAGAGCCTTTTTTGCCCGCACGAGCCGTGCGACCAATACGGTGTAAATAGACGTCAGCCGTGCGTGGGAGATCATAGTTGATCACATGGGTGATATCTGGGACATCAATGCCGCGTGCCGCAACATCAGTGGCCAGCAGTACACTGACTTTTCCTTCACTAAACCGGTTGATCGCATTGTTACGCTTCGCTTGTTGCATTTCACCTTGGATCCAGGCGCAATCCAGTTGTTGTGACTGCATATAATCACGAAGCTCCGCCAAGCGCTCACGTGTTTTAATAAACACAATCGCTCGTTCAGCCTGTTCGCTAACAATCGCCTTTAATAAGGCGCGTTTATGGTCAAGATCATCGCAGCGATGGTACCACTGGGTGATTTTTTTACGCTCGCGGCGTGGTGGTGTGACATCAACCAACTCAGGGTTGTCCAACAAATTATCGGTAAAGCCTGCTACCCCGCGGCCTTCTAATGTGGCGGAGAAGAGCATGGTCTGACGGCGGCGCTGGCACTCATCAGAGAGTCGATTGACGGCATTCGCAAACCCCATATCCAGCATCCGGTCTGCCTCATCTAAGATCAGGCATTCAACGGCGCGGCAATCGAACCGTTCGGCTTCAATGTACTCCATCAAACGGCCAGGCGTTGCCACCACAATATCCTGTGTTTTACCCAACTGCTCGGCGTGCTCTTGGTATGAAATGCCCCCGGTGATGGTGAAGATCTTAAGACTGGTATTTTTCGCTAATGCGCGCGCTTCATCAGCCACCTGAATGGCTAATTCACGCGTGGGGGTGAGAACCAGTACGCGTCCTGGCCCGGGTTTTTGCCGCGGGAAGTCGAGTAAGTGCTGCAACATGGGCAGCAAAAAAGCCGCCGTTTTGCCGGTTCCCGTTGGGGCGGAGGCAAGGATGTCACGTCCATCCATACCGTGGGGGATAACCTCAGATTGGATCAGCGTAGGGCGCTGATAGCCCATATCGTCAAGTGCACTGAGCAGTTCTGGATCCAGCTCGAGTTCGGCAAAGCTTCGCACAGGTAATTCTCCAAGGATAGTTAAGCGCGGTATTATAGACGCAAATAGTGTAAATGGGCAGCGCGCCCAAGGCCAATGATAGCGAGACGCTGCTCGGTTTGGATTACGAGAGTTTGAGGTAAAATGCGCGTGTCAGATCCGCGAATGCCTGCGTATAAGCGCCATCTCTCTCGCGCACCACGATCGTATCAGATCTGACTGCGCCCGTCGTTGGCGAGAGTGTGAATAATAAGCGCGAAGGCGATTTATCCGGCGTCGGGCGCACGGATAGCTGCCGGCGTAAGAACAGGCCTTGTCCCTGAGCAGAATGAATAAACGCGTCTGCCTCTTTACTGGGCAAGATAAGATCGGCACAGCCCGTCGGGGTAAGTAACCCTTGCAAGCACGCGATAAGTGCGGGATGGCTCAGGGTATTTGCATGCCTAGCGACCGCGCGCTGTTGATTGCTGGACGGGGCGCCACTGGTAAAGTATGGCGGATTACAAACAATGTGTTGCCATTGTTCCGTGCGCTCAAAAGCGTTGATATCAGCGTGGTGTACTTGGATTTGCCGAGCAAAGCATGAGTGTTTCACATTTAGCTCGGCGCAGCGAAACGCGACCGTATCATACTCAACCGCGGTCAGCGACAAGGATGTAAAACGTTGTGCCAACATCAATGCCAATAAACCGGTTCCCGTTCCGATATCCAAGCTATTACTCGCCGTCCCAGGCTGAGACCACGCGCCCAGTAGTACACCATCCGTACTGACTTTCATGCCACAGTCACCGTGGTCGATAACAAATTGTTTAAAGCGAAACTGGCTCATTTGTCCTGCACTCTGGCAACTTAGCGGCATCAAGGGGTAGCATTTTTTGCTTTTGTGTAACCATGATGTTATCGAGTTTGTTTGTTAAAAAATACCACAGATAACATAATAGCTAGTTTATTGAGCTGATTGTTATTGCTAACGCAGAAGATCACAAGGTTTTTTGTCAATGCCTTTACTGTGGCTATGAACTTCTTCATTATTCTGCGTTCTGCCCATCGTCTGAAACAAAATATTATAATTGAGCGTTTCAGATGGGTGAAACATTATTGATTGCAAACACCCTCTTAAGCTGTAGGTATACATCGTGACTAAGCGTTTAAAATTAGTAGATATTTTAGCGTTAGGTTTTATGACCTTTGCCTTTTTCTTAGGCGCAGGAAATATAATCTTTCCCCCACAAGCTGGCATGTTGGCCGGTGATCACTTTACGGCTGCAATGATCGGATTTTTGATCACTGCCGTCGGTCTTCCTTTAATCGGTATCATTGCGGTTGCGGTGGCAGGCGGAGGCTGGAAGGGCCTAACGCGTGACTTACCCACAGGTGTTGCCACACTAATGGCCGTGCTGATTTTTATCATTATTGGCCCCGCCTTTGCTGCGCCTCGTGCCGGGCTTGTCGCCTATGAGATTGGTTTTAAACCCTTTTTATCAGCTCCTGGGCAGCTAGAATTGGGCGCTTTCTCTGTGGTCTTTTTTGCCGTCGCGATGTTTTTCTCTCTTTCTCAAGGCAAGCTGATTGATACCATCGGTAAATTCTTGACACCTTTGCTTTTCGCGGCGCTCGCGATTTTGGCTATCGCGGTGATTGTTAACCCACAAGGCGAAGTGGTGGCCGCGCAAGGTAACTATGTTGAAAACGCACTGACGACTGGCTTTTTGGAAGGTTACAACACCATGGATACCTTTGCGGCGTTAATGTTCGGCATGTTGATTGTCGATGTGATCCGTAAAAAAGGTATCGAAGACAACAAAGCGACCTGTATGTACCTGATTTATGCCGGTATTATTGCCGCCGCTGGACTGGCGTTTGTGTACGTGTCGCTGTTCTACTTGGGCTCAACCGCTAGCACGGTGGCGCAGGGAACGCAAAATGGTGGCGAAATCATGGCTGCCTACGTGGATGCACTGTTTGGCCCGGTTGGGCAAATGATCCTGGCGGCGATTATCGGTTTAGCGTGTTTGACGACCGTGATTGGGTTGGTGAGTGCGTGTGCTGATTACTTTAGTTCGCTCACATCATGGACGTACCGTCGTTGGGTGGTCGTCGTGGCTACTGTCTGTGCGGTGGTGGCCAATGTGGGTCTCAAGCAGCTGATTGCGATTTCTGTCCCTGTGCTGTTTGCCCTTTATCCTGTCGCGATTGCGCTGATTGGTTTGACGTTTATTCGTCGCTGGTTGCCAAATCCGGCTGTGGGTTATCGCCTTGTGTTGGGCGTGGCATTGCTCTTTAGCTTGCTCGATGCGGCAAAAGTCATGGGCGCTGACATGAGCGGCTTTAGCTTCCTACCGCTATTCGATGTCGGTATGGCCTGGCTGCTACCTACATTGGTGGCAATGGGCGTGGCAAAGTTTGTTGGATCACGGGCGAATGCGTTAGTAGACGCATCGTGATATCGACCGCTGCATGATAGCGAACAAAAACCGCGCCGAGAGGCGCGGTTTTTTTGTCTCATTAATTGGCCAGCGCGAGCCGGGGTAGGCTCAAAGTAAGGCTTGATACTCGAGTAGCACTTGCTCGCACCAGTTTTGAATCCGCTCGTCACTGAGTTCGTACTCGGAGTCTTCATCAAGGGCGAGACCGACAAATTGCTTGCCATCCTCGGTCACCGCTTTTGAGGCATCAAAACGATAACCTTCGGTGGACCAGTAACCAATAAACTGTGCGCCACAGCCTTGTAGTTGTTGGTGGAGCATGCCCATGGCATCCAAATACCATTCGGCGTATCCTTCTTGGTCGCCCAAGCCAAACAGGGCTATGACTTTGCCGTTTAGTTGGAGACTATCAATGTCTTGCCAAACCGCTTCCCAATCTTCTTGTAGCTCACCAAAATCCCACGTTGAGATCCCAAGTAGCAGCAAGTCGTAATCTGCCATTTTGGCTAGCGGTGTTTCTTTGACATTATGTAGCTCGACCAAATCATCACCGATAAAGTCACGGATTTTCTCCGCGGCCATTTCGGTATAGCAGGTGGTAGAACCATAAAAAAGACCGATTTTCATAGCGCGACTCGTTTGTGTGTAATGGGCGCAGTTTACCTGCTCACCGGCAATATGATCCAGCAACTGACGGTGACATTTTGTATAATAGCCGCTGTCCGTTACCCAGATGATGGGCGGTTTTTTCGATTAATAACCAAGTGGGTTGAAGGTGACGAATAACATTGAACGCATCGAGCAGTTTTTGGATGCAATGTGGATGGAGCGTGGGCTTTCCGAAAACACGTTGAATTCGTATCGCACAGATTTATTGAAGCTGTGCCATTGGCTCGACACCCGCGCGTTGGTGGCGGTGAGCAAGCAAGACTTACAAGATTACCAATACTGGCTACATGAGCAGGGCTACCAGTCTAGCACTCGCAGCCGTATGGTGTCGGCGTTACGTCGCCTATTCCAATACTTGTATCGACAGAAGTTGCGTCCCGACGATCCCAGTGCCACCCTAATCAGTCCGAAGCAGCCCAAGCGGCTGCCGAAAGATCTGACGGAAGAGCAAATCGATGCACTACTAATGGCACCGAATACCGACGACCCCCTTGAGCTTAGAGATAAAGCCATGTTGGAGTTGTTATATGCGACGGGTTTGCGTGTGACAGAGCTTATCGGGCTGACGATGGAGAATGTGAGCTTGCGCCAAGGTGTGGTGCGGGTGTCCGGTAAAGGTGACAAAGAACGTTTGGTCCCGATGGGAGAGTCGGCCGTGGATTGGCTCGAGCACTATTTGGCGTATAGTCGCCCGGTATTGCTGGGTGAAACCAGTACCGATGTGTTTTTCCCAAGCAAACGCGCCCGTCAAATGACACGGCAAACCTTTTGGCATCGCATCAAGTACTATGCGCAACTGGCGGGGATTGAGACAGAGGATCTCTCGCCCCATGTTTTACGTCATGCGTTTGCGACCCACTTGCTCAATCATGGGGCCGATTTACGCGTGGTGCAGATGTTACTCGGACACAGTGACCTATCGACGACCCAAATCTATACCCATGTGGCGACTGAACGTTTAAAACAGCTGCATCAAACTCATCACCCACGCGGCTAATCGAGAACTGGTGACAACTTCATGATAGAAATAAAAAGACGTACGCCGTCGGTTACGCCGGCATTCAGCGATGCGATTCCGCCGTTACTGCAGCGTTTATACGCCAACCGCGGCTTACAAGCAGACAGCGAGCTCAATCGAAGTGTGGCTGGATTGCATCAATATCAAGCTTTAACGGGGATCGACACCGCGGTGAGCTTGCTGGCTGAGGCGCTAAAGGCTCATCAATCCATCTTGATTGTGGGTGACTTCGACGCCGATGGCGCGACATCGTCAGCACTCTCCGTCAAAGCCTTACGCATGATGGGCGCCACCCGCGTCGATTACCTGGTCCCAAACCGCTTTGACGATGGGTACGGCTTAAGCCCAGAGGTGGTCGATCAAGCCGCTGAGCGGGGAGCAGAGCTTATCATGACCGTGGACAACGGGGTGTCATCGCTGACGGGTGTGGCGCGCGCCAAAGCGTTAGGCATGCAAGTGGTAGTGACTGACCACCACCTCCCAGGAGAAACATTGCCCAATGCCGATGCCATGGTGAATCCTAACCTTGATGACTGTGGTTTTCCGTCGAAGGCACTTGCCGGTGTCGGGGTTGCTTTTTATTTGATGCTGGCGCTGCGCGCGCATTTACGTGACCAAGGGTGGTTTGAGCAGCAGGGACTGACCGTCCCTAACTTAGCCGACTTGCTGGATTTGGTGGCGCTGGGCACGGTCGCCGATGTGGTGGCCTTGGACAGTAACAACCGTATCCTGGTTCACCAGGGCTTACAGCGGATCCGCGCCGGACGTTGCCGCCCAGGGATCCAAGCGTTGATCGAGGTTGCCAATCGCAACATGGCCACGCTTGTCGCTAGTGATTTCGGGTTTGCATTGGGGCCGAGGATCAATGCCGCGGGGCGTTTGGATGACATGGCATTTGGGGTTGAGTTGTTGCTATGCGACAACATTCATGCTGCCAGACGCATGGCGTCTGAGTTGGATGCGCTCAATCAAACCCGCAAAGACATTGAGCAAGGAATGAAGCAAGAAGCCGTGGCTTGGTGTGAGCGCTTGATTGCCGAGCAGTCTGAGCGTGAGTTGCCGGTGGGACTGGCACTTTTTCAGCGAGATTGGCACCAGGGAGTGATAGGGATCCTCGCCTCGCGCTTAAAAGATCAATTTCACCGCCCTGTGATTGCGTTTGCCGATGGTGGTGATGGACTGATAAAAGGCTCAGCGCGTTCGATTCCTGGTTTGCATATGCGCGATACATTGGATCGGATTGATACCTTAAACCCTGGATTAATTAAAAAGTTTGGCGGCCATGCCATGGCGGCCGGATTGACCATCGACGAAGCACAGTTTGATACGTTCGCCAAGCAGTTTGATAGCCAAGTACGTGAGCAGATCAGTGAGGACGACTTAAAAGGTGTCTTGTTAAGTGATGGTCCCTTACAAAGTCACGAACTGGGGTTAGAGACAGCAGAAATCATTCAAGCAGGCGGCCCTTGGGGGCAAGGCTTCCCAGAGCCGCAGTTCGATGGCATTTTTAAGGTGCTGCAGCAAAAACTGGTGGGCGGAAAACACTTAAAATTGATGGTCGAGCCCGAGGGCGGTGGCACCATGATTGACGCCATTGCCTTTAATGTTGATTTGCGTCGCTGGCCCGATCCCAGCACCAAGACGCTACGGCTCGTTTACCGCCTCGATATAAATGAGTTTCGCGGAAACCGTAGCGCTCAGTTGATCATCTCTCACCTTGAAGCCGCTTAAATGTGCGGCTTTTTCCATCACGCCCTGTTTATTGGCGCGACAATTCGCTAAAATTCGGCGGTTAAATTTCCGCTAACAATGAAGATGCTTGACCATGTTTGAGATTAATCCAATCAAAAATCGCCTCGCCGATATCGCCGAACGTACCGATGTCCTTCGGGGGTATCTTTGACTATGATGCCAAGAAAGAGCGTCTAGAAGAAGTTAATGCCGAGTTAGAACAACCGGACGTGTGGAATGAGCCACAACGTGCGCAAGCGCTAGGGAAAGAGCGCGCCTCACTAGAAGCGGTGGTGGAAACCATTGATCAACTGACTCAAGGCGGCGAAGACGTCAACGAACTGTTGATGCTTGCGGTCGAAGAAGACGATCAAGAAACCTTCGACGAAGTGGAACCGGAGCTGGTGGAGCTTGAAGCCAAGCTAACCAAGCTAGAATTCCGCCGCATGTTTTCTGGTGAGCACGATGCGTCTGATTGCTATATTGACCTGCAAGCTGGGTCAGGCGGTACCGAAGCGCAAGATTGGACCAACATGATGCTCCGCATGTACTTGCGCTGGGCGGATGCGAAAGGTTTTAAAGCCGATGTGATTGAAGTCTCTGAAGGGGATGTGGCTGGATTAAAGTCTGCCACAGTACGCATCACCGGTGAATACGCCTACGGCTGGTTACGTACTGAAACGGGCGTTCATCGTCTTGTGCGTAAATCGCCTTTCGACTCGGGGGGCCGTCGCCATACCTCGTTTGCCTCGGCGTTTGTGTATCCGGAAATCGATGACAACATTGAGATCGATATTAATCCATCAGATTTGCGGATTGATGTGTACCGTGCCTCTGGCGCGGGTGGGCAGCACGTTAACACCACCGAGTCAGCGGTTCGGATCACCCACGTGCCGACCAACACTGTGGTGCAGTGCCAAAACGATCGCTCACAGCATAAAAACAAAGATCAAGCGATGAAACAGCTACGTGCGAAGTTGTTTGAGCTTGAGCTACAAAAGCAAAACGCGGAAAAACAAGCCAACGAAGACGCCAAATCAGATATCGGTTGGGGCAGTCAGATCCGCTCCTACGTATTAGATGATTCGCGCATCAAAGACTTGCGTACCGGTATTGAAAACCGCAACACGCAGGCCGTTCTCGACGGCGACTTGGACAAATTTATTGAAGCCAGCCTCAAATCTGGCCTGTAATGACGAATTAATGTAAAGGGTTTTCTATGACTGACCAGTTACCAGATGAAAATAAGCTGATTGCCGAGCGTCGCGCCAAGCTCACTCACATTCGTGAAAACTGCAAGGCAAACGGCCATCCTAATGATTTCCGTCGTGAGCATCTAGCGGCTGACTTGCAAGCTGAATTTGGCGAGAAAGAAAAAGCGGAACTTGAAACACTGGACCATAAAGTGACCATCGCGGGCCGCATCATGGCTAAACGTGGCCCATTTATGGTGGTGCAAGATGTTTCGGGCCGTATTCAAGCCTATGCGTCAAAAGACGTGCAAAAGGCGTTGAAAGCCGAGTACCAAGGTTTAGATATCGGTGACATCATTGGTGTGCACGGTGCGCTACATAAATCTGGAAAAGGCGATCTGTATGTCAACATGGAGCGCTACCAGCTGCTGACGAAAGCCCTACGTCCGCTACCGGAAAAATTTCATGGGCTGGCCGACCAAGAGCTGCGCTATCGTCAGCGTTATGTCGATCTGATTGTCAACGAAGAGTCGCGTCACGCCTTCCAGGTACGCTCTAATGTGGTCACCGCCATTCGTAATTACATGGTGGAAAAACACTTTATGGAAGTGGAAACGCCGATGATGCACGTCATCCCAGGCGGTGCGACCGCGCGTCCGTTTACCACCCACCATAATGCGCTTGATATCGACATGTACTTACGTGTAGCGCCAGAGCTTTACTTAAAGCGTTTGGTTGTCGGCGGCTTTGAGCGTGTGTTTGAAGTGAACCGTAACTTCCGTAATGAAGGGCTCTCACCGCGTCATAATCCAGAATTCACGATGATGGAATTCTATATGGCATATGCCGATTACAATGATCTGATGGATCTTACGGAAGACATGCTCTCTCGCGTCGCGCTGGACGTGATGGGGCAGTCTGTGTTGCCTTATGGTGAGCATGAAATTAATTTCGCGGGGCCTTATCCGCGAATGACCATGCTCGATGCTATCAAGCAATATAACCCTGATCATGCTGATATTCAGGCGCTGACGTATGAGACGGTACAAGATCGTGACCACCTTGCCTCGATAGCGAAATCACTCAAGATCAGTGTTGAGTCATTCTGGACGACTGGGCAGTTGCTGGAAGAGATCTTTGGTGAGACGGCTGAACCACAGTTGATTCAGCCAACCTTTATCACCGAATATCCGGCCGATATTTCACCGCTGGCGCGTCGCAATGATGATAACCCGTTTGTGACCGACCGTTTTGAATTCTTCGTCGGTGGGCGTGAAGTGGCAAATGGCTTCTCGGAGCTTAACGACGCAGAAGACCAAGATGAACGTTTCAAAGCTCAGGTCGATGCTAAAGATGCCGGTGATGATGAGGCTATGTACTACGATGCGGATTATATCAACGCACTCGAGCATGGTTTGCCACCGACGGCGGGACAAGGAATTGGTATTGACCGATTGGTGATGTTATTCACCAACACGCATACGATTCGCGATGTGATTTTGTTCCCAGCCATGCGCCCACAGCAAGGCAGTTAACACTGGACAGACCACAGAACAAGCGGCTCATTGAGCCGCTTTTTTTGCGCCTTGCGTCATTGTCTTTTCATAAACCTGCGATATTTTATCTGGCTTTTTCAGATATTTGGCTACAATTATCCGTATTACAACCCATCGTATGTCTCTTTATTGAGACAGATTAGAACTTGCCCTTCTTTATAATAGGGGCTTGATTCGCTGGCAAAAAAGACAGACTGGATGTAAGGCAGGTGTTATGGGATTCGATTCGGGGAATGACAAAACCTTGAGCTCACTCGTCGTTGTTGGCGGGACATATGAGCCTTGGTTAGCGACCCTTGAGCAAGCCGGTTGGCATTGTCATCGCTGTTATGATTTGCGAGCTGCACAGTCATTGCTACAAGATATCGGCCCCTGTATAGGTATTGTCGATTTAAGTCATGATGACTTCAGCCTCAATGGGGTGGCGTCACTGGTTAATCGCAACAAACAGGTGCGCTGGTTAGCCTTAGTAAGAGAAAACCAACTTAATAACGAAGCGATCTGCCAGTTTATTGTCAGCTTTTGTATTGATTACTTCACCTCGCCTGTCCCTAACTCGCAATTGATGAGTACCATTGGTCACCAATTGGGTATGTTGCGCCTTGAGCGACAAGTATGGCCGCAACTTGGCGATCATAGCGATATGGGTTTGGAAGGCGCCAGCCCCGCGATGAAAAAGTTGCGTGACCAGGTCAGGCGTGTTGCGCCAACCGACGTGTCTGTATTGATAGCCGGTGAGAGCGGCACAGGTAAGGAGTTGGTGGCGCAAGCGGTTCATCATGCATCAACCCGTGCGAAGGCGCGATTTGAGTCGATTAAATGCTCAGCGCTTGCGGATGAACAAATGCAGCAGGCGTTATTGGGAGACGAGCACTCGCATGGCAAAATTCGTCAATGCCATAAAGGTACCCTCTTTTTTGATGAGATTGGTGATCTGCCGCTGCATCTACAAGGGCACTTATTGCACTTATTGCAAGAGGGCACCTTGGATATCAGTCATGATAAATATGAGCATGACTTGGATGTGCGTGTGATTGCCTCGACCCACATGGATTTGGAAAAACGCGTGGCTGAGGGGCTTTTTCGTGAGGATCTGTATTACCGGTTAAACGTACTGCGCATTAATATGCCTTCATTAAAAGACCGTCAGCCAGATGTGCCTGATTTGGCAGAATATTTTTTGCTTAAGTTTGCACGTCAATACAACACACAGGCGAGGACCTTTTCCGATGAGGCCAAGCGTGTGTTAAGCAGTTACTCGTGGCCGGGTAATGTGCGCGAGCTCATTAATCAGGTGAAACGGGCAGTATTGTTGGCCGATCATCTGGTGATTGAAGCGGAGCACTTAGATCTGCCCCGTCAGGGGGATTATAAACAAAGCTTACGTAAAATCCGTGAAGAGTCTGAACGAGACGCGCTGATCGCCGTCCTTGAAGAAAATAAGGGACAAGTATCGGCCGCGGCCAAAGAGCTCGGTGTGTCACGTGCGACCATGTATCGGCTATTGAACAAACACAACTTGATCCCCTCGCCGCGTACCTTCCGTCAGTAAATCTTTGTACGAGTGACGCTCAGGGCTGGCAGACTCAGCCCTGCAGGGATTGCGTATTTGGGATCGGAAACAGATAGTCGTACAGCCAGTTATAAACAAACGCATATACCAGATAAAATACCACGAGCCCAATATCCATACTGAGTGCTTGCCAAAAGCTCATCGACAGCCACCACATGATAAAGGGGATGGTTGCGACCAGCAGACCGGCTTCAAAGATCACCGCATGCAGCAGACGCAGCGGTAAGGTTTTGAGCACTGAGCCCCGCCAAGCCAGCATCGCTTTATCAAAGCCAATGTTGTAGACATAATTCCAAAGGGTGGCAAGCACAGAAAAAATCGCCCCCATGATCCCAAGATGACCGATGCCTGCGCCAAGGATCCAATTGAGCCCTAACACCACTAAGATCAAGCCCGTTAATTCAAAACCGATAGCATGGCGCCATCTATCTGCTTTTGTTCTCATCAGATATTCCGTCGAAGTAAGGTAACCCGGTCAGACTACACCTCATACTCAACAACGCAACCGAGACGTCTCTAGGAAATGGATCATGGTGGTGTTTGGCGGTGAGCGATGAATTCAAAGCTGTACTGGTATAAGCGAAAGTAGTTCACTGTATATTCAAACGGTGTCCCGTCGACAAGCTCGCTGACTGATTCGACCCGCAATATGGGTGAATTTTCACGGGTGTTGAGGAGGGCGGCGAGTGAGGTTGACGTGCTATCTGGCCAGACACATTGGCGACTTTTCGCGATCTGCATCCCCTTATGTCGCTCGATATAGTCGTACTTTGATGTTTGCATCACTTCGATACTGAGATCGGTAAACATGGCCACTGGCAGGTACGTGCACTCAAGGATTTCTGGCTCGCCATCAATCAAACGAAGACGTTGTATTTCATAAATCAACGTCCCTTCCTCCACGTTTAACTTGCTGGCAATGGTGTGGCTGCAAGGTGACGTTTCAAATGCGATCACTTTTGAGCTGGGTGTTTTGCCTTGCGCTGAGACTTCTTCGATAAAGCCCATCAGTTGAAAGGCGTTGTGCTGTGCTTTAGGTGCTTTTACATAACTGCCGCTACCTCGGACACGGTAGAGGAGATCATTATCAACCAACACCTTCATCGCCTTACGTATCGTGACGCGGCTGACGTCATAGGTAGCCTGTAGCGTGGCCTCAGTCGGCATCATCGCGCCTGGTGTCAGGGTGCCATCTTTAATCTGCTCAGTGAGTAAATCGGCTATTTGCATGTAGCGAGGTTTCAACATGTCGGCTCCTTTTAGCTGCATTCCCCATCATAACAAACTGTGATCGATAATACATTTGAAGTACATAAATAGATTTTCATTGTGCCTTAGATCAATAAACGCCCTTTTGTGTATTCTTAAAGTATTATTTATGTAATACATTAAAGATACATATTAAGAGGAGACACGATGATGAAACCACAAAAGCTCACTATCGTCGGGGGTGGAAGCACCTATACATTGGGGATGATCAATAGCTTGATTGCTGAAAAAGAAGCATTTCCGCTAAGCAAAATCACCTTCTATGACATTGATGAACAAAGACAAGCTTCAAACGCCAAAGCAACAGAAATCTTACTGCGCGAAGCTTATCCCGAGGTCGAGGAGTTCGTTTATACCACTGATAAAGAAACCGCATTTTCAGATGCCGATTTCTTCTTTATTCAGATCCGCACGGGTGGGTTACCGATGCGTGAGCGTGATGAGCAGATTCCACTCTCTTATGGCTGTGTCGGTCAAGAAACCTGTGGCGCGGGGGGCATGGCGTATGGACTACGCTCGATAGGAGACATGATCACTCTCGTGAATGACATCCGTCACTTTGCTCCGGATGCTTGGATTTTAAACTATACCAATCCCGCAGCCATTGTCGCTGAAGCCTTACAGCGAGAGTTTCCTCATGACAACCGCATTCTAAACATCTGCGACATGCCCGCTGCCATTATGGTGAGTTATGCGCAATTACTCGGCTGCGAAATCTGGGACTTGGTGCCGGAATACTTTGGGCTGAATCACTTTGGATGGTTTACCAAGGTACGAAACCGAGAAGGTGTCGACCTGACCGATGAGATTAAACGCATCATTTTGGAAGAGGGGATCAGTGCCGTTGATCCAGAAATTGCTGATGACCCTTCATGGCAAGCAACGTTCAAGAATATGCAAACCATGCTAAAAGACAATCCGCAGTATTTACCCAATACTTACCTGCAATACTACTTATATCCAGAAAAAATGGTGGAAAAAGAAGATATTGCTAATACGCGTGCGCGCCAAGTGATCAATGGGCGAGAAAAGCGGGTGTTTAGCCTGAATGAGCGCATCATTGCCGCGGGCACTACCGCTAATGAGCACCTACACGCAGACATTCATGGGCGCTATATGGTTCGTGTGGCGGCCTCTTTGGCATATAACCGTGGCGAGACGTATCTGGTTATCGTGCCAAACGATGGCGCGATTCCAAATATTCAGAATGATGCCATGGTTGAAGTTCCGGCAGCGTTAACCAATGACGGCCCGAAACGTTTTGCCGTTGGCACCATCCCTACGTTCCAAAAAGCACTGATAGAAGGCCAACTCGGCTACGAAAAGCTGGTCGTGGATGCGTGGTTTAGCGGGGATCGACAAACACTGGTCAACGCGCTCACGCTTAATCGCACCGTCGTGGATGTGCCAAAAGCGCAACAAATCGTCGATGAGCTTTTACGCGTTAATGCGGACTATCTACCTCAATTTCAACAATAATACTATGCCCCAGACACTATCTGGGGCCAACATATGGGAGCGATCATCATGAAAGATATGATCCAGCGCTTTGGCGCAGCAATGTTTGTCCCTGTGCTCCTCTTTCCTGCGGCCGGTATGTTATTAGGCTTATCGGTGATGCTGCTTAACCAAGATCTCTTTCCTTGGGCAGTGGAAGGCAGTGCATGGGTAAAAGTGTCAACGATCCTACTCCAAGCCTCGTTGGCGGTGTTTAAAAATATGGCGTTAGTGTTTGCGGTCGGGTTACCGATAGCACTAGCAAAATCTGCATCCGGGCGCGCAGTGCTTGCCACACTGGTGTCATACATCACCTTTAATTATGTGATTGGTGGCATTTTACAGTTTTGGGGACCTGAGCTTGGGGTGAACTATGTGGAGGGTGAGCGTGGGCTTACTGATGTGGGCGGTATACTTACTTTGGATACTAACCTATTGGGCGCCATCGTAATTGCTAGCCTCTCCGTTTGGGTCCACAACCGTTTCTTCGACAAAAAACTGCCAAACTGGGCGGCGGTATTTGGTGGCACACCTTTGGTGGTTATTGTGAGTTTTCCGATTATGGTACTCATGGCGATCATCACCTGTTTTACCTGGCCAAGTATTCAGCACGGCATTAATAATCTACAAACCTTTTTAGTCGGTGCTGGATCGTTCGGGGTATGGATGTTCACTTTCCTTGAGCGAATTATGATCCCAACGGGGCTGCATCACTTTGTCTACGGTCCCGTATTCTATGGACCCGTCGCGGTGGATGGCGGCACGGTGGCGCATTGGATTCAAAATATCCAAAACTTTGCCAGCAACCCTGCGCCTTTAACCGAGCAGTTCCCACAAGGTGGCTTGATGTTGACTGGGATGGGTAAAGTCTTTGGCTGTACGGGGATTGCCATGGCCCTTTACGCAACCGCGAAACCAGAAAACAAGAAGATGGTGCTCGGTTTAGTACTTGGTGCGGCATTGACGGCCATTCTTACGGGGATCACTGAGCCGATTGAGTTTACCTTCCTGTTCATCGCGCCGGCATTGTTTGCACTCCACGCGGTACTGGCGGCTACCATGGCAACCATTGCCTATTGGTTTGGTGTCTCAGGCAACTTTCAAACCGGACTTATCGACTTTATTTTTCAAAATTGGCTACCACTAGGCAGCTTGCATGGCACCACATATATTGCACAAGTGCTTATCGGTCTGAGTTTTACCGCCATCTACTTTGTGGTATTCCGCGCGTTGATTTTGAAGTTTGATATTCCCACCCCTGGTCGAGGCAGCGCAGAGGCGAAGCTTTATACCAAAGCCGACTATAAGGGCGCGCAACAGAGTGATTCATCGAGCGGTGTGATTGACGGCGGACAAGCGAGCGCGTTTATTGAAGGGTTAGGTGGTAAAGACAACATAGCCCTGCTCACCAATTGTGCCACGCGGTTACGTATCAAGGTACATGAGCCTGAAAAAGTAGCGGAAACGCAATATTTTCAAGAGCATGGTGCAGTAAACGTGGTACGTAATGGTGATAGTTTTCAAATTATTGTCGGCTTAACCGTACCACAAGTCCGCGAAGAAATGACGCAACTGACACGGGCTTAAAGACTTTGTTGATTGTTCAGCACTCGAGGCGTCATTGATAAGCAATCATCAACACACATAGCATGATTAGACACATAGCATGATTAGCGGGCGGCTAAACGTAGGGTCGCTCGCGCCATTCCCCTTCCTCTTGTGACGCCTCGATAATAGCGCATCAGTACCGGTCATAAAGGCATCTAATATCACGTCGATAGCACAACTGATTGAGTTTTATCGATGATTAGCGGACTGGTTAGCACAATCCCCCATGTCTTTATTGCTAGACAGAGTGTTGCGCTTTATTTGAACAATATTTATATAACTTATTGATATTAATTATAAGTTATTGAATACTATTAGCTCCATTCACGCAGATTCACATGCTCAAGGAGGTTAATGCCATGACTTATTTTCCGATGAAAAAACTCGATGTCATCGTTGCCTCTGCGCGTCACTGTGCCAACCACTTGGCTCAGGATACCCGCTCACGCATCTGACTCTGCGTCCAACTGTAATTGGCCGCAGGTATAACGCGGCCAGTTTGCAGTCCCACTTCGCTTTATGCCTGTGGCCTCCTCTAACCAAAAAGGAGAGCCATCATGACTCAACTATCTTTATTACCCTTAGCCCAAGCGCTGGTGCGTTTGGATATGATTCGTCAGCGTCGCGTGAGCACACACCGTTACCGCTACACAGATGTGGCGTTAAACCGTCACCTACAACGTGATATTGGTATTGCGCCTGACAAACAAGATGCTTTGCCCGTTAGCACACAATTTGCGGCCAAACGTTATCTTGTGACATGGCGACGACGATGGCGGTGGTTATAATGGGCCCCAGGAAGCGGCGTATCGGTTGATACGCCGCCCCATCCTCGAATAAAACACTGCGCGGCAGCCAACTTGGCTGCCGTTTGCGATCTAAGGGCAGGGGTTGGGATAGCGGTTAGCAATCTCATCAATACCGGCAAGCACATCGTCACTCAGCGTCAGATCCAAGCTATCGAGATTACTCTCGAGCTGTTTTAGCGTCGTGGCACCGATGATGTTAGACGCGACAAAAGGACGACTATTCACAAACGCGAGTGCCATTTGTGCAGGATCGAGGCCATGGCGTTGGGCAAGATCGACGTATTCTTGCGTGGCCTTTTGCCCTGACTCGGTAAAGTAGCGCGCGAAGCGTTGGTGCAGTGTACAACGGGCCCCTTTCGGGCGTGCGCCTTGCAAATATTTTCCGCTCAACGCGCCAAACGCGAGCGGCGAGTACGCAAGCAACTCGACCCCTTCATGATGACTGATTTCCGACAGGCCGACTTCAAAGGTGCGGTTAAGCAAATTATAAGGGTTCTGAATAGAGACGATACGCGTTAGGCCGTGCTTCTCTGCCAGATGCAAATAGCGCATCACGCCCCAAGGCGTTTCGTTTGAGACACCGATATAACGAATTTTTCCTGCCTGGACAAGCTCATGCAGCGCATCCAGCGTGTCGAGGATGGTGACCCCAGAGTGTTCATCTTGATACGGATAATTGAGCTTACCAAAACAATTATTATGCCGCTGTGGCCAGTGCACTTGATACAAATCGATATAGTCGGTTTTTAGTCGTGTCAGGCTATCCTCAACGGCTTGATGAATATGGCGTCGGTTAAGCGACATATTGTCACGGATATAGGGTACATTGCGTGGTCCGGCTACCTTGGTGGCGAGGATAACGCGATCGCGCTTCCCGGACTTTTCTAACCAGCTGCCGATGTACTGTTCGGTTAAACCTTGTGTGGATTGGCTGGGGGGAACGGGATACATTTCAGCGGTATCAATGAAATTCACGCCCCGCTCAAAGGCAAGATCGAGCTGCGCATGGGCGTCAGCTTCACTATTTTGCTCACCAAATGTCATGGTGCCTAAGCACACTTTACTCACCTCTAGCGAGGAATGGGGCAAACGGTGGTATTGCATCCTTTCTCCTTGTCTGCAATCGACCTATGGCAGTCCATAGTAGAGAATTTTAAAAATGATCGAAAGCGGTTTAGCTGCGGCTTGACAGCTGGTTAAATATTGACCATTACTAAATGGACTGTCCGATGGTATCGGTCTGAGCGCGGTGTTATTGCTAGGCATGATGGACACGAAAAAGTGTAATCTAGAGGAAAGTCAGATGAACTATTCACAGCTTAAAGCCTGGATGCGCGCGGATCCTCGCTCATGTCCACAATGTTATGTGATGGCACACGCAGGCGGCGCAAAATATTCGGTCGAAGTAGAAGTGAAGCATGAATTAGAGCCTTTACGCTCAGACCAAACCGGTGAAGTGATGCAGTTTGATCATGTCGGGCAAGTCGGGGAGAAACTTAAAGCCCTAGGAATTGAAGAGGGCGTATTACGCTTGATGGACCCTTACGATGAGTTTGCCACCGGGGGCGAGCCAAGCTGTCGAGAAGATATGCCAATTCGTTTTTGATGTTTTACCTAAACGCGCGGGATGTCATGCATGCGGATTGACACTTACTTCGGATCCACAAAGTAACGACGCAAGATTTGGTGGGTGAATTGCGTGCGTAAATAAAAGCCGCGCGGCAAGGTACGGATCGGCTCACCATCGGGGCCGAAAGCGTCGGTCAAGGCCTTGCCGTTGGCTGCTTTGGGTCGTAGTTGGAGAGACTCACCTTGGCGGGCTGTGATTTCCGTCACGCGACCTAGTGCTACCCAATCCATTAACTCCTCCCAATCGGCGCGCAGTCGCGCTTCCTCCTCTTGGCTAGGGGACCATAATAATGGCGTGCCAATGCGGCGCTGTGATACCGGTATATCGCGTTCGCCTTCAACGGGGATCCACAAGACGCGTGACAGTTTTTGCCGCACATGGCTATTTTCCCAGCGCACCCCCGCGATCCCAGTGAGCGGCGCAACGCACACAAAGGTGGTTTCCAGCGGCTTACCATCGTCGTTGACCGGAATTGTTTTTAGCTCAATGCCTAAATGCGCAAAGTCTTGTTCGGGTTTGCTGCCGGCGTTGGCGCCCAAACAGGCCTCGAGTAACATGCCAATCCAACCTTTCTCTCGCGTGAGTGACGCTGGACAAGGGATAGACAGTGTCTCGCTGACTTCGCCAAGGGTCAGACCGGCGAGGGCGAGCGCACGCTCCATCAATACCTGCTCGGATGCGGGGGGCTGTATCACTGTGCTGGGATCCTGCTCGTTACGTTGAGAGCGTGCATTATCAAGAACTGCTGTATTGGCTGCAAGTCGATCCTACCCTTGATGATCCTATCCGTACGCTTGTAGTTATCCACAGATGAAGGATGATTGATAGGATTCCTGACTGTCATGATCAAATATACAGTACGTAAAGGAGGGTGAAAATGTGAAAAATCGCGAACTTGCCGTTTTTTTGCGCTATTGGTGTGGATAATTTTCTGATTGGTGGATCTTTAAGCGATCTGTGTGTATTTGACGATCGCTCGATCTTAAAAAGGATCCTTTTGTTGTGGGATGGGTTTAATTAACTGATTATTAATACATTTATTGTTTTTGGGGTCGCTTTTGATTCTATGACGCGATCCTTAATCGTTCGAGAAGTGAACTTTTTCTAGGCTTCTTCACAAATCTATCCACAGAAAGCGTGAATAAATGTGCGCAAACTCTCATTGCTATGTTTATAACTTCCTGTTAGGGGCTAAGTTATCCTCAGATGACGACGAGTGCGCAAAAACAACGCTCAATCCACAATGTTTGTTTACCCTTCACCGCTTTTTGTGAAAAAATCAGGTTCAGTAGAGATTTATCATTGAGGTCGTCCAGTGATTGATGGCGATGGCTATCGTCCCAACGTGGGGATAGTAATTTGTAACGGCCACGGTCAAGTTCTCTGGGCTCGTCGATATGGTCAGCATTCATGGCAGTTTCCACAAGGTGGCATCGATGAAGGGGAAAGCCCTGAACAAGCGATGTACCGGGAATTGTATGAAGAAGTGGGGCTGACTAAAAAAGATGTACGCATCTTGGGGACTAGTCGACATTGGCTACGCTACAAGTTACCCAAACGCCTTGTGCGCTGGGATTCCAAGCCCGTGTGTATCGGGCAAAAGCAAAAGTGGTTTTTGCTCAAACTTGAATGTGACGAGTCACGCGTTAATGTCTCGCGCGGGGGGACACCAGAGTTTGATGGCTGGCGCTGGGTGAGCTATTGGTATCCAGTGCGGCAAGTAGTGGCATTTAAGCGTGAAGTGTATCGGCGTGCGATGAAAGAATTCGCGCCACTTGCGATGCCGTTTAAAGAACGCAAACCTCGGCGTCGACACAAGCGAGGATAAATGTAAGGAGAGATTGGGTGCTCACGCAGTTAAGGAATATTGTGCAAAGTGTGGCGGCGTCTTCAGATCTTGAGCAGGCGTTACACACCTTGGTGCAACAAACTTGCGTGGCGATGCGTACCGAGTGCTGCTCCGTTTATCTTGCCAATGCCGAACACCAACAGTTTGAGCTTATGGCAACACAAGGCCTCGACCCTTGTGCACAAGTGTCGATGGCATTTGGCGAGGGCTTGGTCGGTGTGGTGGGTCAGCGTGCTGAGCCTTTAAATTTGGCGTACGCGCGCAAGCATCCCGCGTTCAAACCCTTCCCCTCCACCGGCGAAGATGCCTTTCAATCCTTTCTTGGCACGCCCATCATTTATCGCAAAAAGGTGTTGGGTGTGCTGGTGGTGCAACAACATCAACCCCGCCAGTTTGATGAGAGCGAAGAGTCCTTTCTCGTGACCTTAGCCGCGCAGTTGGCCGTGGTGTTTGCGCATGCCGATGCCCAAGGTGGCTGGCAGGGAGCGCCGTCTCCCGTGTTGCTAGAGGGAATGCCTGCGTCGCCGGGCATTGGGATCGCACAAGCATGGTGTGATGACTCTCAACCGCGGCTTGAAGAGGTGGCGCCTGCTTGCCACCTAGATACACAAGGTGAACTCGACAGACTGGACGCGGCGATTGACGATGCCAGTACCGAGTTTCGCCGTCTGCGTAAACGCTTTGATAAAGAGCTGCAAAAAGACGCGCTGGCGATTTTTGATTTGTTTGTTCATCTGCTTAACGATCCTATGCTGCGTGAAGACATGACAGTACGGGTCCAACAAGGGGATGCCGCCACTTGGGCGGTGAGACAAACGGTTGAAGCCTTTTCTGCCCGTTTTGCCGCGATGGATGATCCTTACCTAAAAGCCCGAGCGGGCGATGTGAAAGAGTTAGGACAGCGGCTGCTTTACTTTTTAATTGCGCCTGCGGGGAGTCCACCACCGGTTTCGACACCCATTGTGCTGTTGGCGCGAGAGCTAACGGCGGGCATGTTAGCGTCCATTCCTCGCGCGTTGCTCACTGGTGTGGTGGCGGAAGAAGGGGCGGCGAACTCACACGCGGCGATCTTGGCGCGTGCGTTGGGGATCCCGGCGGTGATGGGCGTCAGCTTTTCGCCCGCTAAGCTTCATCAAAAAACCGTGATCCTCGATGGCCACAAAGGGGTGCTGATGATCGAGCCTGCTGAGGCATTGATCAATGAATACCAGCACCTCGTGCAAGAGGAAGCGAGCCTACAGTCTACGTTTGAGACGGCACTCGCGGCACCAGGACATACTCAGGATGGCACGCGTATTGAAGTTCACTTAAACGCCGGCTTGAGCGCCGATAGCCAGATTGCAATCAATCAGGGCGTTGACGGTGTTGGGCTCTTTCGTACGGAAGTGCCGTTTCTGATGCAGCGCCGTTTTCCGTCTGAAGACGAGCAGGTCAAACAATACCGTGCGATTCTTGCCAGTTACCCTGATAAACCTGTGGTGATGCGCACCTTAGATATTGGCGGCGATAAACCATTACCGTATTTAAGTGTTGAAGAGGACAACCCGTTTTTAGGCTGGCGCGGGATCCGTTTTACCCTCGACCACCCGGATATCTTCTTGATTCAAGTTCGCGCCATGTTGCGTGCCAGTATTGGTTTTAACAACCTTAAGCTATTGCTGCCGATGATCTCCGGGCGTAACGAGTTATTGGAAGCCAAGGCGTTGATTAGCCGTGCTTATCAAGAGGTCAGCCAAGAGGCACACCAAGCTGGGCAAAGTATCAATATCCCTTTATTGGGGATCATGGTTGAAGTTCCCTCTATTCTTTATCAGCTCGATAACATTGCGCGCGATGTCGATTTTCTTTCGGTCGGCACCAATGATCTCACTCAATATCTTTTAGCGGTCGATCGCAACAATGCGCGCGTGGCTGATATTTTTGATGCGCTGCACCCCTCGGTATTACACGCATTAGCGTCGATTGCCGCTGTGGGGAGCCGTCATCAGCTTCCGGTTAGTGTGTGTGGAGAGCTAGCCGGCGATCCGGTGGGGGCGTCTTTGCTGGTGGGGTTGGGGTATCACCAGCTCAGTATGAATACCCGCAACGTGGCCAAGATTAAGTATTTGCTAAGCCGTTTACCGCACGCGCATTTAGTCACGCAGGCCAAGCAGATGCTAACTCTGGATCATCCAGACGAGATCCGCGCTGCCACTGAAGCCTTTCTGGCCGCGCAAGGGTTAGAGGCGTTGGTCAAAGTCGGACAGCTGCGATGATCACCAGCTTAACGGCCCTACTTTTTGTAGTGTGTATGCTGCTGGGTGCCTGCGTGGGGACGTTGTCTGGCCTTCTGGGAATTGGTGGCGGGTTGGTCGTCGTGCCTGCGCTGACCTTTCTCCTCCCTGTGTTCGGTATTGCGCCCACTGTGGTGATGCCCATTGCGCTCGCTACCTCGCTCGCGACCATTGTACTGACGTCGAGTGCCTCTGCTTGGCGCCATTTTCGTCTGGGGAATGTTCATCTTGAGGCGGTTAAAGCGCTCGTCCCTGGCATGATGCTGGGCGGCGTCTTGGGGGCAGGGCTTGCGGATCGGCTGCCACACGATTGGTTGCCCCGCCTGTTTGGCGTGATAGTGCTCGCTATGGCGCTACAAATGTTGCTCAATCGGCGTCCCTATCGCGCGCGTCCTTTACCGCATTGGCTGCGACTGTCCTTTGCGGGCACGCTGATCGGAACACTTTCTAGCTTGGCGGGGATCGGGGGCGGCTCGTTTACCGTCCCATACCTGCATTGGCGCGGAGTGAGTATGCACCAAGCCATTGGCAGTGCCTCGGCGGGGGGCGCGGTGTTGGCGCTGGGTGGCATGATGAGTTTTATGTGGTTGGGCTGGCGTCAAACGGAACCCTTGCCCGCGCTCAGTGTCGGATATTTGTATTTGCCTGCGTTGCTCGGCGTCGTGTCAACGTCGGTATTGATGACACGGGTCGGTGCTCAACTGGCGGTGAGACTACCCACTGCGCAAATAAAACGTATTTTTGCCGTCTTTCTTGTTATTGTCGGCGCCAGCATGTTGTTGAAATAAAGGATCCCATTCATGGCCGAAGGCTACATTACCTTTCCGTCAATCGACCCCATCTTATTTGAACTTGGTCCGGTAGCCGTGCGTTGGTACGGTTTAATGTATTTACTTGGCTTTGTGTTCGCCTTGTGGCTTGCGAATCATCGTGCGGCCAAACCGAATAGCGGTTGGAGCAAAGAAGAAGTCAGCGATCTCCTTTTTGCTGGCTTTTTGGGCGTCGTGCTCGGGGGACGTATTGGCTATGTCCTATTTTATCAATTTGATGCCTTTATTGCCGATCCGCTGTTTTTATTCAAAGTGTGGACCGGTGGCATGTCCTTCCACGGGGGCTTGCTGGGTGTGATCACCGCCATGGCGTGGTACGCGCGTAAAACTCAGCGTCACTTTTTTACCGTTGCTGACTTTATCGCGCCGCTGGTACCGTTTGGACTGGGCGCTGGTCGTCTAGGGAATTTTATCAATGGTGAACTTTGGGGACGGGTGACCGATGTCCCGTGGGCGATGGTATTCCCAAGTGGTGGCCCTTGGCCGCGGCACCCCTCACAGCTCTATGAGTTTGCGCTAGAAGGTGTCGCCCTGTTTGTGATCCTCAACCTCTACATCAAAAAGCCGCGACCGATGGGTGCAGTATCAGGGCTTTTCTTGGCTGGCTACGGGACGTTCCGCTTTATTGTGGAGTATTTCCGTGAGCCAGATGCGCACCTAGGCTTGTTTGCCGGCATTTTCAGTATGGGACAACTGTTGTCATTACCCATGATTATTGCGGGGGCAGTGATGATCGGATGGGCTTACAAGCGCACGCCTGCACCATGATTAATGGCGCGTAATCAGATATACTGTTTATCACACCAAGGCACCCTATGCGGTGCCTTTTGTTCGTTTGGCCAATGATAGGAAACACTATGAAGCAGTATCAGGCTTTGATGCAGGATATTCTCGATAATGGGACGGATAGAGGCGATCGCACGGGCGTGGGAACACGGTCAGTGTTTGGTCGGCAACTGCGGTTTGACCTTGCCGCTGGCTTTCCGCTACTCACCACCAAAAAACTCTACACGCGTGCCATTATCCATGAGCTTTTGTGGTTCCTCAACGGCGATACGAACGTTCATTATTTACAAGAAAATAAGGTGCGTATCTGGGATGAGTGGGCGACTGAAAGCGGTGACCTTGGCCCCGTTTATGGCGCGCAGTGGCGCTCGTGGGCGTGTCCTGATGGCTCGACGGTGGATCAAATCGAACAACTGATCGCGCAAATTAAAACGAAACCTAATTCACGTCGTCATATCATTACCGCTTGGAACCCTGCTGATTTGCCTGATGAGTCGATAAGCCCAACCGAGAACGCCGAACAAGGCAAGATGGCTTTAGCCCCCTGCCATTGCTTGTTCCAGTTCTACGTGGCTGATGGCAAGCTTTCATGCCAGCTTTATCAGCGCAGCGCCGATTACTTCTTGGGTGTGCCGTTTAACATTGCCAGCTATGCGCTTTTCACTCATATGATTGCGCAACAATGCGATTTAGCGGTGGGCGATTTTGTCCATACCTTTGGAGACGTGCACCTTTATCATAATCATTTAACCGACGAGATTGTTTACGAGCAACTAAAACGTGAACCGCGTGCGCTACCTCGCTTGGTGATCAAACGTAAACCGGCGTCTATTTTCGATTATCAAATTGATGACTTTGAGATTGAAGGGTACGAGCCGCACCCAACGATTAAAGCACCGATAGCCATTTAGTGACGTCTTATCGATATCGCGACATCTTTATCTGACTTACTTTGGTGTCTCCAATAAAAAACCACCGCACGGGCGGTGGTTTTTTGCGCTTGGGCGGGAGGTCAACCCATCACTGTGACAACAGCACAATGCTTCCTGGAACAATCACAAAGACGAGGCCGATGTAAGCCAGTACCGCCGCTTTTGATTTGGCTGCCAATTGGCCTAACCAGTCGGCCCCTTTGAGCGGCAATTCACGCAAGAACGGAATACCGAAAATCAGCGTCGTCGCCAAGATGTTGAAGCTTAAGTGCACCAACGCGATTTGTAGGGCAAAGACCGCGAATTCACCGGTAACCGCCGTGGCGGCGAGCAGGGCGGTAATACAAGTCCCAATGTTGGCGCCTAAGGTGAAGGGGTAGATGTCACGGACTTTTAGCACCCCTGAGCCGACTAGCGGCACCATTAAGCTGGTGGTTGTCGATGAAGACTGCACCAAAACAGTGACCACAGAGCCTGAGAAAATACCGTGCAGTGGACCACGACCAATCGCGTTCTTCAGCATGTCTTTGGCACGACCGACCATCAGCTTTTTCATCACTTTGCCCATGATGGTAATCGCAATCACGATGGCAGCAATCCCCATGACAATCATGATAGCGCCACCAATGTTACCAGGCAGGGCGGCTTCAAGCGGTGATTGCACCGCGTTAACCACGGGTTTTGTCAGCGGTTTAACAAAGTTCAAACCTTTAATGCTCATGTCACTGGCTTGCGTCAGCGGTGAAACCAACCACTCGGAAATCTTGTTCAGCAAACCGAACGCCATCTCTAATGGCAGGAAGATAGCAACGGCAAAAAGGTTGAAGAAATCATGGACGGTGGCGCAACTAAATGCGCGACTAAACTCCACTTTACAGCGGGCATGCCCAAGGCTCACGATCGTGTTAGTGACCGAGGTGCCTACGTTTGCCCCCATGACCATTGGAATCGCGGCTTCAACGGGGAGGCCACCTGCGACTAAGCCAACTATAATAGAGGTGACTGTGCTTGACGATTGGATCAATGCGGTAGCAACAATACCAATCATTAAGCCAGCTACGGGATGAGAAGCGAACGCGAAGAGCGTCTTTGCTTCGTCGCCGACGGCCCATTTAAAGCCGCTTCCTACCATGGCAACGGCCACCAGTAGGAGGTAAAGCATGACGGCAAGCTTGGTCCAACGGAACCAATTTGAGGAGCTCTGGGTTGCCTCTACCGCTGTAGCATGGGGAGTCATAAGATATCTCCGTGACAGTTCGATGTCAGTTTAGTGTCAAAGCAAAAATCTGCGGCGATAGTAAGAAGGTAATATTTCAGAAATATGACACAAATACTGCAGTGGTTTGAAAATCCGATCTGGACGAGGTTATCAGTGGAATTCGCGCCAGTTAGCTTGCTGATTTTAAGTATTATTTGTGCCCGTTCGGTGCCGTAAAAAAATCCGTGGAAAAAATGTAACAGGGAGGCGCGCGTTGACACTATGCTAGACACAGGGCGGTTAGCAAGGATAAAAAAGATTAGACTGCGAATAAATCAATGGTAAGTTAGTTTTGATATCGGTTTTTCCGATGTTTACTATCAGAACAAACGATTTTTCTAAAAGTGGTCTGGCTGACTAGACTACGGAAATCCACTTTTTTTGTATGGAGTGCTTAAATGACTGATGTCATTCGTCAGTTTCTGAAAATGGAATCCGCAGGAGGTATTGTGCTGATTATTGCGGCGGTATTGGCGATGTTCGTAGCGAACTCGGATCTACAGCCTTTATATGACAGCACCCTTCATACCTATATAGCCGGTTTATCGGTTGGTCATTGGATCAACGATGGCTTGATGGTGATTTTTTTCCTGCTGATTGGTTTGGAAGTGAAGCGTGAGTTGGTGCAAGGTGCCTTAAACTCGAAAGACAAAGCGACCTTCCCGGCGGTCGCCGCCATTGGTGGGATGCTCGCCCCCGCATTGGTCTATTTAGCCTTTAACTGGGGTGACCCTCTCGCGGTATCGGGGTGGGCGATCCCGGCCGCGACCGATATTGCCTTTGCCCTCGGTGTCTTGGCATTGCTGGGTAATCGTGTACCGTTGGCGCTAAAGGTCTTCTTGCTCGCACTGGCGATTATTGACGATCTTGGGGTAATAGTGATCATCGCGCTATTTTACAGCAGTGATCTGTCAGTGGTTGCGTTAGCCAGTGCGTTTGCTGCTACCTTAGTCTTGGTGGCGATGAACATGCGCAAGGTCACCAGTATCACCGCGTATGTGGTGGTCGGTTTGGTGCTGTGGTTCAGTGTTTTACAGTCAGGTGTTCACGCGACCCTCGCCGGTGTCGTGCTTGGCTTTGCCATCCCACTGAAAGGTAAAACGGAGGATGACCCATCACCGTTGAAAAAAATGGAGCACGCCCTCCATCCTTATGTGTCGTATTTGATCCTGCCTATCTTCGCCTTTGCGAATGCCGGGGTGTCTTTGGATGGCGTCTCTTTGGCAAACTTAACCGAAATGTTGCCGTTAGGTATTGCATTGGGTCTGCTGATTGGTAAGCCTTTGGGTATCTTTAGCTTTAGCTGGGCAGCGGTGAAACTCGGCATTGCCAAATTACCAGCACGTGTGAATTTCACCCACATCTTCGCGGTGTCAGTGCTTTGTGGTATTGGTTTTACCATGTCTATTTTTATCTCGTCACTGGCCTTTGTCGGTGTGAATGGCGAGTTCGTCACACTCTCTCGTCTGGGGATCTTGATAGGATCAACCTTGGCCGCGGTGATTGGTTATGCGGTCTTGCACTTTGCATTGCCCCCAGCCAGCGCGCTTGCTGATGAACGAGGAGACGAGTATGAAGAAGGCGACACTAGCATTGATTACTAGCCTGGTTGCCGTCTCTGGCTCTGCCATGGCGGCGAACCAGGAGATGTACTGCCACGGAGAAAAGGATAACAGCGACGTGTGCCAAGCCTACTTAGCGGGCGTGGCAGATGGAAAAGCGATGACGGCCTCATTAAACGACAAAGATAAAGCCGAAAATGGGTCGAGCTTTTCAGAGCGTGCGTTAGAGCATCGTGCTGGAGAGCGGGTGAGAAAGCCGCTCGATAAAGATGATGTGAAAGACTAAAACGAGCATGAAACTTGAAGGCGCCAGAGGGGCAGCGTAAGCTGCTCGTCTGGCGTTTTTTTATCAATCAGCATGGCTCACCTAAACTACAACCACCTCTACTATTTTTGGATGGTCTGCAAGCAAGGTTCGATCACCCAAGGGGCGGACAAACTTTGTTTAACACCACAAACTGTGACAGGGCAAATCCGAGCGCTGGAACAGCGCTTAAATGGCAAGCTTACTAAACGCAATGGCCGTTATGTTGAGCCCACCGAACTGGGTCAGCTCGTTTTTCAATATGCGGACCGTATGTTTGGCTTGAGTTATGAGATGCTGGATATTGTTAACTATAGCCAACAAGAAAACATCTTATTTGATGTAGGGGTGGCTGATGCCTTATCTAAGCGTTTGATCAGTCAAATCTTGCTTCATGCTATCCCGAACGATAATGCCATCCACCTACGTTGCTTTGAATCGACGCACGAGATGCTACTCGAACAGCTCTCTCAGCATAAATTGGATATGATCTTGTCCGACTGCCCAGTCGATTCCACGCAACAGGCGGGGTTATTTAGCGTCAAGCTTGGTGAGAGTAGCATGAGTTTGTATTCCTCTAATCCCGCAGAGCCCCCCGATGTGCCGCTACCTATCCGTCTTGCCACGCAAAAAATATTGATGCCGAGCAAAGCGACCGCTATGGGACGAAAACTCACACAGTGGTTTGATCAACAAGGCATCGTGCCCAACATACTGGGTGAGTTTGATGACTCTGCACTGATGAAAGCATTTGGCATTAGTCATCAGGCGTTATTCATTGCGCCCACCACCTATGCCGAGGAAGTGACGCGCCTCGGGCAAGCCGTACAAATTGTCGAGTTGAGTGCGGTCAAAGAAGAGTACTATGTGATATTCGCCGAGCGAATGATCCAGCATCCGGCGGTCAAGCGGATTTGTGAGGCAGATTACAGCCGCTTATTTGTTTAGTTACAGATTGGCATAAAGATCGTGCTAGACTCGTGGCAATGAGTATTAATGAGTGATGGAAGTTGAATGGATTTAGCCCGCATGCAGCAGAATGGGCCGAAGGCGGTAAACCTGCTCAAGGCCATGGCCAACGAGAAACGCCTGTTCATTCTGTGTTATCTACTGCAAGGAGAGTTGTCGGTTGGGCAGCTGGTGGAGCGAGTGCCTTTAAGCCAGTCGGCGCTGTCTCAACACCTTGCTTGGCTTCGAAAAGATGGCCTAGTGGCCACGCGTAAAGAAGCGCAAACCGTGTATTACTCGCTAAAAAGTGATGAAGTTGAGGCGGTTATCCAGTTATTACATGATCTGTATTGTAAGGAAACCGTGGATTCACCCAACCCTTAAGCAATAAAAAAACCGGCCGAAGCCGGTTTTTTTTATCTCTTTGCAAAGAGCAAAATTACAGCGCTTTAATTTGTGCTGCGAATGCTGCTTTGTAACGAGCTGCTTTGTTCTTGTGGATCAGGCCTTTGGTGGCTGAACGATCAAGAATAGGCTGAACTTGTGCAAAAGCAGCAGTTGCTGCTTCTTTGTCGCCTGCAGCGATAGCTGAAGCAGTTTTCTTCATATAAGTGCGCATCATAGAGCGACGGCTTGCGTTGTGCTGGCGACGCTTCTCAGACTGGATCGCACGCTTCTTAGCAGATTTGATATTCGCCAAGGGTCTAACTCCCAAATCTTTTTGTTCGGTGACATTTCAAGGCGGAGGACTATGCCTCTTTTTACCTCTATTGTCAATTCATTTGTGCAAAGATCCGCCGCTCCAACGATGTGTTGGCGCTGCGGGGTTATCACAGTTAATATGGCGGCTGATTCTATCAGCATTTCAGCCCCGACGTCACCTATATTTCCATTTCTTATCGATGTCAGCGATAACGTGACAGCGGAAAGAAACAATGAAGGTGCGACAGTGACGCGCATTGGGCACGTGTTTTCAAGAGGTAACCGTGAGTAAGCGACTTTTACGCTCTGGGCTCATCGTGAGCACCATGACTTTGGTGTCCCGTGTTTTAGGGCTGGTCCGTGATGTGGTGATCGCGAACTTGATGGGGGCAGGCGCCGCCGCCGATGTGTTCTTTTTCGCCAACAAAATTCCGAACTTTTTGCGTCGTTTGTTCGCAGAAGGCGCCTTCTCGCAAGCGTTTGTGCCCGTATTAACTGAATATCAAGCGCGAGATAAAGATGATGACACACGCGCGCACTCGCGTGAACTGGTCGCCAATGTGGTGGGCACCTTAGGTGGCTTGGTCACTCTTGTCACCTTGCTCGGGGTGGTCGGTTCGCCCGTCCTAGCGGCGCTGTTTGGTACAGGTTGGTTCGTGGATTGGCTCGAGGGCCGGCCTGACGGTGCCAAGTTTGAGTTGGCCAGCTTGATGCTCAAAATTACCTTCCCTTACTTATGGTTTATTACCTTTGTGGCTTTATCTGGGGCGATACTTAACACCCTCAATAAATTTGCGGTGTCGAGCTTTACCCCTGTTTTTTTGAATATCGCCATTATCGCGGCGGCTATAGGGATCTCCCCGCATCTTGCCCAACCTGAAATAGGTTTGGCGATTGGTGTCTTTATTGGGGGCGCGGTTCAGCTTTTATTTCAACTGCCTTTCCTCTCTCAAGAAGGCATGCTGGTAAAACCTAAGTGGGGCTGGCAGCATCCTGGGGTAGTGAAAATACGTCAGCTAATGATTCCCGCGCTTTTCGGGGTCTCGGTGAGCCAAATTAACCTATTATTCGACACCTTTATTGCCAGTTTCTTGATGACAGGGTCGATCAGTTGGCTGTATTACTCTGATCGCTTGCTTGAATTTCCGCTCGGCCTGTTTGGTATTGCCATTGCCACCGTGATCTTGCCGGCGCTATCGAAAAAGCATGTTGACCAATCGCCTCAGCAATTTTCTGCCACCATGGATTGGGGCGTGCGTATGGTGTTGCTCCTTGGGATCCCAGCGATGGCGGGTTTGATCGTGCTTGCCCAACCGATGTTGATGGTGCTCTTTATGCGTGGTGAATTTGGCGTCCCTGACGTAGAAGCGGCGAGTTTATCGTTGATGGCTTATGCCTGTGGCTTGGTCAATTTTATGGTGATTAAGGTCCTTGCGCCTGGTTACTACGCCCGCCAAGACACCAAAACGCCCGTAAAGTATGGTGTGATAGCGATGGTGAGCAACATGGTTTTCAACGCCATCTTTGCTTACTTGTTTAGTTATGTCGGTCTGGCCATAGCCACCGCACTGTCTGCGTTGATTAACGCCGGCCTGCTCTATCAAGGATTACACCGCCAAGGCATTTATCAATTATCGCGGGCAACCGTCGGATTTATTAGCAAACTCGTGTTGGCTGTGGGGGTGATGATTGCCGGTTTGTACCTGGTGATGCCTGCGTTGTCTCAGTGGGTGTCGATGTCCTTGTTATCTCGAAGCTTAACGTTAGCCAGCCTTATTGTGGGAGGCGGCGCGCTTTATCTTGTCACCGCCCTGTTGCTCGGTGTACGGGTGAGTGATATTCGTCATCGTGGATGATAGAGCGCGCGGATTATCAATCCAGGGCTGATTGCCAGCGCTGACTAGTATATAATCCGCCAGTTTTAATAGTTCAAATAGTCAGCAGGCGATGGAATTAATTCGAGGCATCCACAACATCCGGGCGCAACACCGAGGCTGTGTACTGACCATCGGGAATTTCGATGGTGTCCACCTCGGCCACCAGGCTGTTTTGCGTCAAGTCGTTGAGAAGGCCAGAGCCCTTGACTTGCCTGCGACCGTCATGCTGTTCGAGCCGCAACCGCTCGAGTTATTTCTCGGAGAGCAAGCGCCTGCCCGTTTATCGCGATTGCGGGACAAATACACCCAGCTTGCCAAACTGGGCGTCGACAGGCTGTTGTGCGTGAGTTTTACCCCGGCATTCGCCGCCATGAGCCCTGATGCCTTTGTGGACCGCTTGTTGGTCAATCAATTGGGTGTTAAGTTTCTGGTTGTGGGTGACGACTTTCGCTTTGGCCTTAAGCGAACTGGCGACTTTTCGCGCTTAAAACAAGCCGGACAAGAGCATGACTTTGCGGTTGTCAGTACCGAGAGCTTTTGTGTGAGCGACCGGCGTGTGAGTAGCACGGCCATTCGTGATGCACTTTCCGCCGGAAAGATGCAAGTGGCGGCCGATATGCTAGGGCGTCCTTACAGTATTTGTGGCCGGGTTGCCCACGGTCGCAAGCTAGGGCGGACGATTGGTTTCCCTACTGCAAATGTGTTGCTTAAACGTCGCGTTTCACCTGTTTCTGGTGTCTATGCGGTAACGGTGGCCATCGATGGGCAATCGTTGCCTGGGGTGGCGAATGTAGGGCACCGTCCTACGGTAAACGGCACGCACCAGCAACTCGAAGTACACCTTTTTGATCACACGCTCGACTTATACGGCAAACAGCTTGAAGTAAGCTTGTTACATAAGTTGCGTGACGAGACCAAATTTGCGTCAGTAGACGCGTTAAAAATGCAAATTCAACGAGATGCATCAGCCGCGCGTGCGTGGCTGGCTGATGCCAATAATGTCTAGAGTGTAACCTCCATACGGAATCAATAATCAATGAGTGACTACAAAGATACCTTAAACCTGCCGGAAACCGCGTTTCCGATGCGAGGTAATCTTGCTAAGCGCGAGCCTGATATGCTCAAGCGTTGGTACGATGAAGATCTTTACGGTGCAATCCGTCAAGCGAAGAAAGGCAAAAAAACATTTATTTTGCATGACGGTCCTCCGTACGCGAACGGCAATATTCACATTGGTCACTCTGTTAATAAAATTCTCAAAGACATTATTATTAAATCGAAAACGCTGGCGGACTATGACGCACCGTACGTCCCTGGCTGGGACTGCCATGGTCTACCTATCGAATTGATGGTAGAGAAAAAAGTTGGCAAGCCAGGTCAGAAAATCTCCACCGCCGAGTTCCGGGAAAAATGTCGTGAATACGCGGCCAAGCAAGTGGAAGGTCAAAAAGCCGACTTCAAACGGCTTGGCGTGTTAGGTGAGTGGGATAAGCCTTACCTGACCATGGACTTTAATACCGAAGCCAATATTATTCGAGCGCTGGGTAAAATTGCGGGCAATGGTCATTTGCACAAAGGCTTCAAGCCCGTGCATTGGTGTACAGACTGTGGTTCGGCGCTCGCGGAAGCCGAAGTTGAGTACCAAGATAAAACATCACCGTCGATTGACGTGACTTTCCGCGCGGTTGATGAGCAGGCGTTATTGAACGTATTTACCCTAGCGGGCGATCACCAAGGCGAAGGCCCAGTATCCGCGGTGATCTGGACCACGACGCCTTGGACTTTGCCAGCGAACCGTGCGGTCGCCGTTGCGGCGGACTTGGAATACGTCTTGGTGCAAGTGGAAGGTGACCAGCCACAGCGCTTGATCCTTGCCGCAGAGCTGGCAAAAGATGTGATGGATCGTGCGGGTATTGAGCACTATCACAACCTTGGCTTCTGTAAGGGCGAAGCGCTGGAGCTTCAACGTGTTCAACACCCTTTTTATGACTTTGATGTGCCAGTTATCCTAGGCGATCACGTTACCACTGAATCGGGTACCGGTGTGGTTCACACGGCGCCAGGTCATGGTCAAGAAGACTTTGTGGTCGGTCAAAAATACGATCTCGAAGTAGCTAACCCGGTTGGCAGCAATGGTGTGTATCTGCCCGACACGCCGCTGTTTGCCGGTCAACACGTGTTTAAAGCCAACGACAGCGTGATTGAAGCGCTGAAAACGCACGGTGCCTTATTGCATCATCACGCGTATGAGCACAGCTACCCGCATTGCTGGCGCCACAAAACACCGATTATCTTCCGTGCCACGCCGCAATGGTTCATTGCCATGGACAAAGCGGGTCTGCGAGATAAAGCGCTGCAAGAGATCAAGAACGTTGAATGGATCCCTGACTGGGGACAAAGCCGCATTGAGTCAATGGTGGAAGGGCGTCCAGACTGGTGTATTTCGCGCCAGCGCACTTGGGGCGTGCCTATTGCCCTGTTCGTTCATAAAGAAACCTCAGAGCTACACCCGGATACGCTCAACCTGATTGAGCAGGTGGCTCAGCGCGTAGAGAAAGCCGGTATTCAAGCGTGGTGGGACTTAGATCTGAATGAACTGTTGGGCGATGACGCTGATCAGTACGAGAAAGTCTTGGATACCCTGGATGTGTGGTTTGACTCTGGCGCAACGCACTATGCTGTGGTTAATCAGCGTGACGAGTTTAACGGTCAAGAAGCCGATATGTATTTGGAAGGCTCGGATCAACACCGTGGCTGGTTCCAGTCATCACTGATGACGTCGGTGGCAATTAAAGACAAAGCCCCATACTGCCGTGTACTCACCCATGGCTTCACCGTCGACGGTAATGGCCGCAAGATGTCGAAGTCGCTGGGAAATACCATCATGCCGCAAGATGTGATGAACAAGCTGGGTGCCGATATTCTCCGTTTGTGGGTGGCATCAACCGATTATACGGGTGAGATCAGTGTGTCGGATGAAATTCTAAAACGCAGTGCCGATGCCTATCGTCGTATCCGTAATACCTCGCGCTTCTTGCTGGCTAACCTACACGGTTTTGACCCTAAAACTGACTTGGTTGCTCCAGACGATTTGGTGGCGGTCGATCGCTGGGCCGTCAGCCGCGCCCTCGAAGCGCAGCAAGAGATCACTGCCGCGTATGATGCTTGTAACTTCCACCAAGTGACTCAGCGTTTGATGCAGTTCTGCTCGATTGAAATGGGCTCGTTCTACCTCGATATCATCAAGGATCGTCAGTACACAGCCAAAGCAGGCAGCCATGCGCACCGCAGCTGTCAAACGGCGCTGTTCCACATCGTGGAAGCACTGGTACGCTGGATGGCACCGATTATGTCATTTACCGCGGATGAGATCTGGAATGAAATGCCCGGCGAGCGAACCAAGTTTGTCTTCACCGAAGTCTGGTATGACGGCTTGTTTGACTTAGAACAGCAGGCTGTGCTGAATCAGGCGTTCTGGGCGAAATTGCTCGATGTTCGCGGTGCAGTGAACAAAACCCTAGAGCAAGCCCGGAATGAAAAAGTCATCGGCGGTTCATTAGAAGCGGAAGTCACGCTTTATGCACCGACAGACTTTGCCGAGAAGCTGCGCTTGATGGGCGACGAACTTCGCTTTGTGCTGTTGACCTCGAAAGCAACCGTGATCGCGGGAGATGCCCCTGATTCCGCAACACAGACTGAACTCGACGGCTTGGCTGTGGACGTGGCGGCATCAAGCGCGGCTAAGTGTGAGCGCTGTTGGCACCATGTCGCTGATGTTGGCACCATTGCGGGTCATGAAGAGATCTGTGGCCGTTGCGTGACCAATATTGCAGGAGAAGGCGAAACTCGCCAATTTGCGTGATGCAGACTCTTTCCCTCTCACAATCAGGATGGCGCTGGCTTTGGCTAGCGCCGCTGGTCTTTGCTCTCGATATCGGCAGCAAGTGGCTGGTGATGCAAACCATGGAATACGGGTTTGCGAATCGGATTGAAGTGCTGCCTTTTTTCAATCTTACATACGTGCACAACCACGGCGCGGCGTTTAGTTTTTTAAGTGATGCCGGCGGTTGGCAGCGTTGGCTGTTCAGTGCGATTGCACTGGGGGTGAGCGGATTATTGGCGTATTGGATGCGGGGAACACCGGCCAGCAAACGCATGATCAATATTGCCTATGCGATGATCATTGGTGGCGCACTGGGTAATTTGTTTGATCGTCTTGTGCATGGCTACGTGATTGATTTCCTTGATTTTTATCTCGGAAGTTCGCACTGGCCAGCGTTTAATCTCGCCGATTCGGCGATATGTTTGGGCGCTGCATTGATAATCCTAGATAGTTTTCGTCAAGGCCAGTCATCGACCAAACAAGGATGATGCGTATCTATCAGCAAAACCGCGACTGTCTAAAAGGATGAATCATGAAAGCAATCACAGCGTCTAGCGAAGTCATTATGCACTTTACCATCAAACTGGAAGATGGTTCGGTTGCCGATACCACCCATAATGCGGGTAAACCGGCGAAGCTGGTGATGGGCGACGGTAGCTTGACGGAAAACTTTGAAACTTGCCTTCTTGGTTTAAAAGAAGGGGAGTCGAGCAGCTTCACCTTGGCACCAGAGGATGCATTCGGCCAGCCTAATCCGGATAATATCCATCACATGGATCGCCGTCACTTTGGTGGAGAAACGCCCGCAGAAGAAGGGGCGATCATTGCCTTTAGTGGGCCGCAAGGGCAGGAGATCCCGGGCATTGTGACGGCAGTGACTGGGGATTCCGTCACGGTTGATTTTAACCACCCGCTGGCTGGGAAGACCGTCATTTTTGATGTTGAAATTATAAGTGTGCAATAAAGGCGGACACATGAAGATCTTACTTGCCAATCCCCGTGGCTTTTGCGCAGGGGTTGACCGTGCCATCAGTATTGTTGAGCGCGCGCTAGAAATCTATCAGCCCCCCATTTATGTCCGTCATGAAGTGGTGCATAACCGCTTTGTGGTGGAAGGCTTAAAGCAGCGTGGGGCGATTTTTGTTGAGCAGATCAGCGAAGTGCCCGACGACAATATTGTGATTTTCTCCGCCCACGGCGTGTCGCAAGCGGTGCGTAATGAGGCCAAGTCGCGTCAGTTAACCGTATTTGATGCCACGTGCCCGCTGGTGACGAAAGTGCATATGGAGGTTGCGCGTGCCAGTCGTAAGAATATGGAAGTGGTATTGATCGGCCATGCCGGCCACCCTGAAGTGGAAGGCACCATGGGGCAATACGCCAGTGAAACCGGCGGCATGTATTTGGTCGAAACCCCAGAGGATGTGTATACCTTGAAAGTGAGCGATCCTGATAACTTGCACTATGTGAGCCAAACCACCCTGTCGGTCGATGAAACCGCGGATGTGATTGATACCTTGCGTAAGGTGTTTCCTAACATCCAAGGACCACGTAAAGACGACATTTGTTATGCCACCCAGAACCGCCAAGACGCAGTGCGCGATTTAGCGCAAAGCTGTGATGTGATGGTGGTGGTTGGGTCAAAAAACAGCTCCAACTCAAACCGTCTGCGCGAGTTATCCGAAAAACTCGGCACGCCAGGTTATCTAACCGATACGGCGGAAGATATCGATCCGGCCTGGTTTGAAGGCAAGCAGACGGTCGGGATCACGGCCGGTGCGTCGGCACCAGAAGAGTTAGTGGATCAAATTATCGAGCGAATCAAGCAGCTGGGTGCCACCCATGTTGATAATCTCGCAGGGCGTGAAGAAAACATGTTTTTTGAAGTGCCTAAAGAGTTGCAAATTCGAGAAGTCACCTAGGGTGATGTTCAAGACGGCGAGGGGAGCATGTGCTTCCCTTTTTTTCGCCAATATACAAGTGCCAAGGAACGCGCTAGAGTGATTGGCTACCAAGAAGGAGCCAGTGAACTGGCATAGTGACAAAGGGGAAAATCATGGTACGTATTGCCATAGCAGGCGCGGCTGGGCGCATGGGTCGCAACCTTATCCAAGCGGTTTCACAGTATCCAGGTGCCACTTTAGGGGCCGCGAGCGAAAGACCGGAATCCAGCTTAGTCGGTACCGATGCGGGAGAGCTCGCGGGCATTGGCCGGTTAGGCGTTAATGTGGTGGACGATTTGGCGAAAGTGAGTGACGACTTCGATGTGGTCATTGATTTCACCGCCCCTGCTGCGACCCTGGCCAACCTGACGTTATGCCAAGCACAAGGCAAGCAGTTGGTCATAGGTACGACAGGGTTTGATGACTCGCAAAAGCAAACCATTGAAGAAGCGGCGGCTTCGACAGCCATGGTGATGGCCCCGAATTACAGTGTTGGTGTCAATCTTGTCTTCAAGTTGTTAGAGCAGGCAGCCCAAGTGATGGGAGAAGAGTGCGACATTGAAATTGTTGAAGCGCACCACCGTCATAAAGTTGATGCACCATCTGGTACCGCACTCGGTATGGGTGAAGCCATTGCCGGCGCAATGGGAAATAAACTTAGCGATGTGGCGGTTTATGCGCGTGAAGGGATCACCGGAGAGCGAAGCAAAGATGAAATTGGCTTTGCCACGCTTCGAGCAGGTGACATTGTTGGCGAGCATACGGCGATGTTTGCCGATATTGGCGAGCGTGTAGAAATTACTCACAAGGCGTCTAATCGAAACACCTTTGCCAAAGGCGCCGTACGAGCTGCGGTTTGGCTCAATCAGCATCAACGTGGTTTATACACGATGCAAGACGTCC
Source organism: Salinivibrio sp. KP-1 (assembly GCF_000968645.1). NCBI lineage: Bacteria > Pseudomonadati > Pseudomonadota > Gammaproteobacteria > Vibrionales > Vibrionaceae > Salinivibrio > Salinivibrio sp. KP-1. The sequence goes on from NZ_LAQR01000041.1 coordinate 66,084, forward strand.
TCAATCTTAAATAATTATTCATCGCGCCTCGGCGCGATGTTTTTTTCTGCTTTTCCCTCTTCCTTTTTCGGTTGCCTTCCTGGTTCAGACATTATTACCACTAATCTTGTGTTTGTTGTCATTATGGTGACAGATAGCCCTTATGCATGCTTTTGTTGCATGAGTAAACGTTTGCTAATCTACATTTTCTGATAAGGGTAAAAAGGTGTTGATGAAAAACACATTAATCGCGCCTTTTGCACGTTTTTTATCCGTAATTCATGGATTAGGCTTGTTGTTATAGCGCTTTGGCGGTCGTTTCTTTATGAGTGACGAATAAAATAAAGAAAAATCACGCGCTTTGATTGACAGTCCCCCTGTGCATCCCTAGAATGCGCGCAATTTGTCAAAATTCAGCTTGACGTGAGTTTTGATCTTAGATGGAATACGTGAATGCAACGTTAGTCGTAAAAAGTGCATTTCTATATAACTGGAGGTTGTCTTGAGCAAGTCTGCGCTCTTAGTCCTAGAAGATGGGACAGTGTTCCACGGTACCCCAATCGGCGCTGATGGCACCGCGGTGGGAGAAGTGGTTTTCAATACCTCGATGACGGGGTACCAAGAAATATTAACCGACCCCTCTTATTCCCGTCAGATTGTGACACTCACCTATCCTCATATTGGCAACACCGGCACCAACTCCGAAGACGAAGAATCTAGCCAAGTTCATGCCCAAGGCCTCGTTATTCGTGATCTTCCCCTGTTAGCCAGCAACTTCCGCAATCAACAATCCCTTTCTGACTACCTCAAACAGCACAACATTCTCGGTATTGCCGATATCGATACGCGGAAACTCACGCGCTTGTTGCGAGAGAAGGGCGCGCAGAACGGCTGTATTGTGGCCGGTGACAGTGTGGATGAGGCCTTGGCGCTCGCGAAAGCGCAGGACTTTCCTGGCTTGAAGGGAATGGATCTCGCCAAAGAAGTGACCACCAAAGAAAGCTACCGCTGGACACAAGGCTCTTGGCAGCTTCATCAAGGCTTGCCCGAGGCTGCCGTAGAAGGTGAGTTGCCGTATCACGTGGTGGCCTATGACTTTGGTGCTAAACGCAATATTTTGCGCATGTTAGTTGACCGTGGCTGTCGCTTGACGGTCGTGCCCGCGACCACGCCAGCGGAAGAGGTGTTAGCGATGAGCCCGGATGGGGTTTTCTTATCCAATGGCCCTGGCGATCCGGCGCCGTGTGATTACGCGATTGAAGCGACGCGCACGTTTTTGTCAGAAGGCTTGCCTTTGTTTGGCATTTGTCTTGGCCATCAAATCTTAGCCCTCGCCAGTGGGGCGAACACAATTAAGATGAAGTTTGGTCATCACGGGGCTAACCATCCGGTCAAAGATTTGGAGCGTGGTGTGGTGATGATCACCAGCCAAAACCATGGCTTTGCGGCCGATAAAGACAGCCTGCCAGAGACGCTGCGCGCGACCCATGTGTCTTTGTTTGATGGTAGCTTACAAGGTATTCATCGCACGGATAAACCCGCATTTAGTTTCCAAGGGCACCCAGAGGCAAGCCCAGGGCCGCATGATGCCGCGCCACTTTTTGATCATTTTATCGACCTCATCAAACAACATCGCGCCTAATTGGAGTCGTTGAGCATGCCAAAACGCACAGACATAAAAAGCATCCTTATCTTGGGCGCAGGCCCGATTATCATTGGCCAAGCCTGCGAATTTGACTACTCAGGGGCACAAGCGTGTAAAGCCCTGCGCGAAGAGGGTTATCGTGTCATCTTGGTCAATTCCAACCCTGCCACCATCATGACAGACCCAGAGATGGCCGATGCCACTTACATCGAGCCTATCCAGTGGCAAGTGGTGAAACACATCATCGAAAAAGAACGCCCTGACGCCGTACTGCCAACCATGGGTGGCCAGACAGGTTTGAACTGTGCACTGGATCTCGAGCGCCATGGCGTGTTAGCCGAATTTGGCGTGGAAATGATCGGTGCCACCGCTGACGCAATAGATAAAGCCGAAGACCGCCATCGCTTCGATGAGGCGATGCAAAGCATTGGTTTGGATTGTCCGCGTGCGGGCATCGCCCACAGCATGGATGAGGCGCACAAGGTGCTCGACGAAGTGGGCTTCCCTTGTATTATCCGTCCCTCCTTTACCATGGGAGGCACTGGTGGGGGCATCGCCTACAACCAGGAAGAGTTCAAAGAGATTTGCGAGCGCGGCCTCGATTTATCCCCCACCAATGAGTTGTTGATTGATGAGTCACTCATTGGTTGGAAAGAATACGAAATGGAAGTGGTGCGGGATAAAAACGACAACTGCATCATTGTCTGCTCGATTGAAAACTTCGATGCCATGGGGGTCCACACGGGGGACTCTATCACGGTGGCGCCAGCGCAAACCCTGACCGACAAAGAATACCAATTGATGCGCAATGCGTCGCTGGCTGTTTTGCGCGAAATTGGCGTTGAAACCGGCGGCTCAAATGTACAGTTTGGGATTAACCCCAAAAATGGCCGCATGGTGATCATTGAGATGAACCCGCGGGTATCACGCTCTTCGGCATTGGCCTCAAAAGCAACCGGCTTCCCAATTGCGAAAGTGGCAGCCAAGTTGGCGGTGGGCTTTACCCTTGACGAGTTGATGAACGATATCACCGGTGGCGCAACGCCCGCCTCGTTCGAGCCGACCATCGATTATGTCGTGACTAAAATCCCACGCTTTAACTTTGAAAAATTTGCCGGCGCGAACGACCGTTTAACCACCCAGATGAAGTCAGTGGGTGAGGTGATGGCGATTGGCCGTAACCAGCAAGAGTCACTGCAAAAAGCATTACGCGGTCTGGAAGTGGGCGCGGCGGGTTTTGATGAGATGGTAAACCTGGATGACGATACGGCGCTAACAAAAATTCGTCATGAACTCAAAGAGCCCGGCGCCGAACGGATTTGGTACATTGCCGATGCGTTTCGTGCCGGTATGTCGGTCGATGGCGTGTTTAATCTCACCAATATCGACCGCTGGTTTTTGGTACAAATTGAAGACATTGTCAAACATGAGCAGCAAGTGCGTGAGCAAGGCTTCGCGGGGCTCAACAAAGCCGCGCTGCGTCAGTTAAAACGTAAAGGTTTTTCTGATGTCCGTTTGGCAACCTTGTTAGGCGTGTCGGAAATTGAAGTACGCAAACTGCGTGACAAGTTCCAGATTCATCCTGTCTACAAACGTGTGGATACCTGTGCCGCTGAGTTCTCTTCTGACACCGCGTATATGTACTCCACCTACGATGAAGAGTGTGAGTCACAGCCGACAAATAAGAAGAAGATCATGGTGATTGGCGGTGGCCCGAACCGAATCGGGCAAGGGATCGAGTTCGACTACTGCTGTGTCCACGCATCCCTGGCCCTGCGTGAAGATGGTTTTGAAACCATTATGGTCAACTGTAACCCTGAAACCGTTTCTACCGATTATGACACCTCTGACCGCCTCTATTTTGAGCCGATCACCTTGGAAGACGTACTCGCCATCGTGAACGTTGAAAAGCCTGAAGGGGTCATTGTTCAGTACGGTGGGCAAACGCCACTTAAACTTGCCCGTGACTTAGAAGCGGCGGGTGTGCCGATTATCGGTACCAGCCCAGATGCGATTGACCGTGCTGAAGATCGCGAGCGTTTCCAAGATGCGGTGCAGCGCCTTGGCCTTAAGCAGCCTGCTAACGCCACCGTCACCGCACTGGAACAAGCAGTGGAGAAAGCCAAAGAGATTGGTTATCCGCTGGTGGTGCGTCCGTCCTACGTCCTCGGCGGGCGAGCGATGGAAATTGTCTATGATGAAACCGACCTACGCCGCTACTTTAACGAGGCCGTGAGTGTGTCGCATGAGTCGCCAGTCCTGCTGGATCATTTCTTGGATGATGCGACTGAAGTGGACATCGATGCCGTGTGCGATGGTGAAACCGCCGTGATTGGCGGCATTATGGAGCACATCGAGCAAGCTGGCGTGCACTCTGGTGATTCTGCTTGCTCGCTACCTGCTTATACTCTCAGTGACGACATCCAAGATCGCATGCGTGAACAGGTGCGTAAGCTGGCGTTGGAGCTAGGCGTTAAAGGCTTGGTCAACACCCAATTTGCGGTGAAAGATGATGAAATCTATCTCATTGAAGTCAATCCGCGTGCGGCGCGTACGGTCCCATTTGTGTCCAAGGCGACCGGTGTCCCGCTCGCGAAAATTGCAGCACGGGTCATGGCCGGACGCTCACTGGCCGAGCAAGGGTTTGTTAAAGAGGTGATTCCACCTTATTACTCGGTCAAAGAGGTAGTGCTGCCGTTCAATAAATTCCCAGGGGTTGATCCACTGCTGGGCCCTGAAATGCGCTCGACCGGTGAGGTGATGGGTGTCGGTGATACCTTTGCCGAAGCGTTTGCCAAAGCGGATTTAGCCTGTGGTAAAGCCTACAGCGAGGGTGGACGCGCCTTGTTATCGGTGCGCAATAATGACAAGCAGCGCGTGGTGGATTTAGCGGCGAAGTTGCTCAAGCTTGGTTTTGAGCTCGACGCGACCCATGGCACCGCGGTGATCCTTGGCGAGGCGGGCATCAATCCGCGTCTGGTCAATAAGGTACATGAAGGGCGACCACACATTCTTGATCGCATCAAAAACGGTGAGTACAGCTATATCGTCAATACCACGGAAGGGCGTCAAGCGATTGAGGACTCAAAAGTGCTGCGCCGTGGCGCACTGGCGGCTAAAGTGAATTATACCACGACCCTGAATGCTGCTTTCGCGACCTGTATGGCGTTAACGGCCGCCGACATGAGTAAAGTCAATCCGGTGCAATCGTTGCATGCACGGGTACTGACCAAATCATAACAGTATGATTGTCAACGCGTATGAGCCCGCCATCTTGGCGGGCTTTTTTGTTCAGTGAGATGGCGCTCGTGTAGGCAGTAGCTGACCGCGGATCAGCGCCATATAAAATTCACGCTCAAACTGAGTAATCGGCGAGGGCACATTCTCCGGCTGTGCGTCTTCCTCGGGATGATAATGACTGACAAGTTGCACCACGATATGCTGGTTTCCTGAATCATCTTCTAAAACCCCAGCTAGATTAAAGCTGCCATACAGCGAACCACTTTTGGCCTTTAAACGCCCTTTTATGGGGGCGTGGCGAATGCTCTGGCGATACTTGAGGGTACCATCCACACCGGCAGTGGGGAGCATTTGAACCATGCCAAGTGCCGGGTGAGTGGTGATGTAATGCATCACCTGCGCCAGTTGGCGGGCGCTGAGACGGTTATTACGAGACAGCCCTGAGCCATCGACCAGCACAGCCTGTGATAGGTCAATCCCAGCCTCCTGCAATATCGCTTTCACCGCCGCGACGCCATTGCGATAAGAGCCAGGCTGCTGAAAGTAGCGGCGCCCCAAGGCTTTGAGAAGATTGTCGGCAATGAGGTTGTCAGAGTCGCGCAACATCGTGGTGAGTAGGGAGGTAAGGGGCGCTGACTGGTGACGAGCCAACTCGCGTGACTGGCTGGGCGCCCGCGCCACTCGGATATCGCCTTTCACACGCACATTCAGGCGCGCGAGCTCATCGGCCACAATGGCTTTGACGTAAGTCGAAGGGGTCTGTACGGCAAAGTTGAGGGGCAGCGGACGCTCCCGATGCGGGAGGCAACCGGAAAAATAATACGTATTTTGCGGTGTCGCGGTGAGATCGAGCCCGCAATGGCGGGTAGCTTGTTCGTCCTCGCTTACCGCTCGCGCTTGGTTCTCTACCGAAACGGGCTGGTGGTCAGGGACATGCACGCGTGTCAACGTACTATCAGGCTGGCTATAAATCGCACCTTGCACACAGTTGTGATTGAGGGTGATTGCCGTGGAAGGTGCACTGTAGCAGACCGCTAAAATGTCCCATGGCCAGCCAGGCGCACGGGTGCGACCAGCAAACGCATGCCCATCCAGATAGAGATTGTTAATGGTATCGAGACCACGACGCGGTAATTGACTCAGCAGTTGACGAATATCCTTTCGAGTCAGTGAGGGGTCACCGTTAAAAATAAGGGCGATGTCATCACCGGTTTGCACCAATCGGGTGGAAAAACGGAAAGTGCTCGGTAAATAAAGCCGAGCGGCGAGTCCGGTGAGGAGTTTTTGTGTACTGGCCGGAGGCAGCAGCGCATCGGCTTGCTCACTGATCTGGGGCTGATTTTGCTGCGCATCACTCACCCATAGCGCGACTTGGCTGCCTTTGGGGAGTAATGGTGTCAGTTGTTCCAGTGTTAACGACGGCGCCGAGGCCGATGCTAACGGCACGAGGAAAATCGCCATGGGGGCGAGGCGGCGGAAAAGAGCGGACAGCATGGTAAAAGCCTTTTTGTTTGCGCATGCATGCCATCCTACCCTGTCTAGCCTTGAAGACAAGCCGTTCGGGGTGGCCAGGCCGTCAGCTGGGCTGGGGGCGAAGCGGATAGCCGATGGATGGCTCACGCTATCACCGGATCAGAGATGATTTTGCGCGAATTCTTGTTTACAATCTAAAAAAAGCGTTGAATTCCGCCGCGTCCAGATACTCTGTTTGGGCGTGGCTTTGTTTTGCCAAAATCCCTTTGCTGTGGATTGAAAGAGGTAATGTCATTTATGGATAAAGTGCCAATGACCGTACGCGGTGAGCAGCTGCTACGAGAAGAGCTAGACAAGTTGATCAAGCGTCGCCCTGAGATCTCCAACGCCATTGCAGAGGCGCGTGAGCTCGGCGACTTAAAAGAAAACGCAGAATATCATGCGGCTCGTGAAGAGCAGGGCATTTGTGAGGCGCAAATCCGTGACATCGAATACAAGCTGTCGGTGGCACAGGTGATTGATGTCACTAAGATGCCGAATAATGGCAAAGTGATTTTTGGCGCGACGGTCACCTTGATTGACGTGAGCACTGACGAAGAAGTGACCTATCGGATCGTGGGTGATGATGAAGCCGACATCAAAGCGAATTTGATTTCGGTGAATTCTCCCATTGCTCGCGGCCTGATTGGTAAAGAAGAAGGTGAAGAAGTGAGCATCACCACCCCAGGTGGCGTCAAAGAGTTCGAAATTGATAGCGTCGATTACGTGTAGGAAAGTGTTACGGAATGTAACTTTTCTCCGATGCTGACACAGTAAAAAGGCCGCAATGCGGCCTTTTTGTTATGCTACAGCACGTATTTGATCACACAGGTGATTATTTGCGTGGTAATTCAATTTTGCGTGCGTCGCTTTGGCGATAAATGACCAAAGTTTTACCGATTACCTGCACTTTTTCGGCGCCTGTTTCCCGTAGGATCGCGTCGATAATCAGGTTTTTGGTCTCACGGTCTTCAGAGGCCACTTTCACTTTAATCAGCTCGTGGTGGTCAAGCGCAAGCTCAATTTCAGCGACCACGGCTTCAGTTAAACCATTGGCGCCCATTAAGACTACAGGCTTAAGCGGGTGAGCCAGTCCTTTGAGATACTGTTTTTGTTTGGTGCTGAGTTTCATGTTGGCTCGATTTCTATTTGCTAGGGGTTGAAAACATGCCATTCTAACGCCATCTCACCACAAACTGAAACAGTAGAAAGTGGGCAGATGCCATGCACGTCGTCTGCTGGGTGAGAGTGAGTCTGTCTTTGAGAATAAACTAACGCACACAATTGCCTGAATTTTATATGAATGTGGTGCATTGGCGGGCGTAGTAGGAACAACATGGCGAATAAAAAACACTCTGCCAGCTCAGGACGCTGGCTGAAAGAACACTTCGACGATAAGTACGTTCATGAAGCGCAGAAAAAAGGATATCGGTCTCGGGCTATTTTTAAGCTAGAAGAGATTCAGCAAAAAGATCGCATCTTGAAACCGGGAATGACAGTGGTCGATCTGGGCGCTGCGCCTGGAGGTTGGTCGCAATATGCCGCGACACAAGTCGGTGACGACGGGCAAGTGATTGCTTGCGATATCCTACCCATGGATCCCATGCCAGGTGTTAGCTTTCTTCAAGGGGATTTTCGCGAACAAGCGGTGCTCGACACCTTGCTCGAGCGCATTCAACCCAACCAAGTTGATGTGGTGATGTCTGACATGGCGCCAAACATGAGCGGCAATCAGGCAGCCGATCAACCCAAAGCGATGTATTTGGTCGAACTGGCATTAGATATGTGCCGTGAAGTGCTGGGGCCGAAAGGCAGCTTCGTGGTAAAAGTTTTTCAAGGCGAAGGCTTTGATCAGTATTTGGCCGAGGTGCGTAAAATGTTTACAGCGGTCAAAATTCGAAAACCCGACTCATCCCGTGCAAGGTCGCGAGAAGTCTACATTGTGGCTACAGGTTATAAACTGTAGTACCCTTACATTTATCTATCTCAGTTATGCGAGGCTAACACCTTGAGTGACATGGCAAAAAACTTGATTCTGTGGCTGGTTATCGCCGTTGTCTTAATGTCTGTGTTCCAAAGCTTTGGACCAGGGGACAGCGCCGGTCGTCAAGTCGACTATACCTCTTTCGTACGCGAAATCGGCAACGATCAAATACAGGAAGTAAAATTTGACGATCGTGAGCTGAGTGTCACCCGGCGTGACGGCTCACGCTATGTCACCTTTATGCCTGTGATGAATGATCCAAAGCTTTTGGATGATTTGCTTAACAAAAACGTGCGCGTGAAAGGGACGCCACCTGAAGAGCCAAGTATGTTGGCATCGATCTTCATTTCTTGGTTCCCAATGCTACTGCTTATCGGGGTATGGATTTTCTTCATGCGCCAGATGCAAGGTGGTGGCGGCAAAGGCGCCATGTCTTTTGGTAAATCAAAAGCCAAAATGATGAGTGAGGAGCAGGTTAAAACGACCTTTACTGACGTTGCAGGCTGTGATGAAGCCAAAGAAGACGTAAAGGAGTTGGTAGATTACTTGCGCGACCCAAGCCGTTTCCAAAAGTTAGGGGGTAAAATCCCAACCGGCGTATTGATGGTCGGCCCTCCGGGTACCGGTAAAACCTTGCTAGCCAAAGCGATTGCGGGTGAAGCCAAAGTACCGTTCTTTACCATTTCCGGCTCCGATTTCGTGGAAATGTTCGTAGGTGTGGGTGCATCACGCGTCCGCGATATGTTCGAGCAAGCGAAGAAAGCCTCACCTTGCATCATCTTTATCGATGAAATCGACGCTGTCGGTCGTCAGCGTGGCGCTGGGCTTGGCGGAGGTCATGACGAGCGTGAGCAGACCTTGAACCAGATGTTGGTCGAAATGGATGGCTTTGAGGGCAACGAAGGCGTTATCGTCATTGCAGCGACGAACCGTCCAGACGTGTTGGACCCTGCGCTATTGCGTCCTGGTCGTTTTGACCGTCAAGTGGTGGTGAGTTTGCCAGATGTGCGTGGCCGTGAGCATATCCTCAAAGTACACATGCGCAAAGTACCGCTAGGCAATGATGTCGATGCGTCACTGATTGCGCGCGGTACGCCGGGCTTCTCAGGGGCTGACTTGGCTAACCTTGTTAACGAAGCAGCATTGTTCTCTGCGCGTGGTAACAAACGTGTCGTATCGATGGTCGAGTTTGAACTGGCGAAAGACAAAATCATGATGGGTGCAGAGCGCCGTTCAATGGTGATGTCGGAAGAAACCAAAGAGTCAACCGCCTATCACGAAGCAGGTCACGCAATTGTTGGTCGCTTGGTGCCTGAACATGACCCTGTGTATAAGGTATCCATTATCCCACGTGGACGTGCATTGGGTGTGACCATGTACTTGCCTGAGCAAGACAGGATCAGCATGTCGCGTCAGCACCTCGACTCGATGATTTCAAGCCTTTATGGCGGACGCTTGGCCGAAGAGCTGATATACGGCAAAGAAAAAGTCTCGACGGGGGCGTCGAATGACATCGAGCGAGCGACGGATATTGCTCGCAAAATGGTCACGCAGTGGGGCTTCTCGGAAAAATTGGGTCCGCTTCTGTATGCAGAAGAAGAAGGCGAAGTCTTCTTAGGACGCTCGGTCGCGCAAACCAAGCATATCTCCGATGAGACAGCCCGACTCATTGACGCTGAAATTCGTGGCATCATCGACCGCAACTACGATCGCGCCAAGCAAATCTTGGAAGAAAACCTCGATATCATGCACGCGATGAAAGATGCCTTGATGAAGTACGAAACCATTGATGCAGCGCAGATTGATGATCTGATGGCTCGCCGTGACGTGCGAGAGCCCGCAGGCTGGGAAGGCGGTAATGGCGGTTCATCTTCAGATGATACGCCGAGCAAACCGGATGCCTCGAAAGCGAGCGAGTCTGACGAGCAATCTGACGACAAAAAACAAAAACCGCTTGATTCAGAAAACCAATCTGAAGCGTAAATCCCCATGAATGCAAACCCCGATACGTCGGGGTTTTTTTGATCGTGCTTGGAAACAAACACATGCAAATAACCCACAAGAATAACGCACTCCCCCTTACTCGCCCTGTCATCATGGGTATCTTGAATGTGACGCCGGACTCTTTCTCAGATGGCGGCCTGTTTCAGCACCGCGATATAGCGGTTGAGCGAGCGATGCAGATGCTAGCCGACGGCGCCACCATTTTAGATATTGGTGGCGAGTCGACACGCCCAGGTGCTGCTGATGTAGAAGAGCAAGACGAGATCAATCGTGTTGTCCCAGTCATTGAAGCGATTCGTGAGCAATCTGATTGTTGGATTTCGATTGATACCAGTAAGGCTGGTGTGATGCGTGCCGCAGTAAAAGCAGGCGCCAATCTCATTAATGATGTGCGAGCGCTGCAAGCGCCTGGTGCGTTGGAAGCGGCAGCGGATCTGCAAGTGCCTGTGTGCATCATGCACATGCAAGGACAACCACGGACAATGCAAGCGGCCCCTGACTACCAAGATGTCGTGGGGGACGTGAAAGCGTTTTTAGCAGCACGTATCGAGGCCTGCACTGAGGCGGGGATCCGTCGACAGAATATTATTCTAGATCCCGGGTTTGGTTTTGGTAAGACGTTGGCGCACAACTATCAGCTTCTCGCGGATCTCGACGCTTTTCATGACTTCGGGTTGCCTGTATTAGCAGGGATGTCACGCAAGTCAATGATTTACAAGATGTTAGAAAAAACGCCGCAGGATATTCTGGGCGGTAGCCTTGCTTGTGCCACCTTAGCTGCGGCGAAAGGCGCACAAATCATTCGCGTTCACGATGTGAAAGAAACCGCTGATGCACTCAAGGTAGTCGCCATGACAGCGCATGTAAAAAATGGATTAGGAGAAGAAAAATAATGACAGAGCGTAAGTATTTTGGCACCGATGGTGTGCGTGGCAAGGTGGGAGAGTTTCCCATTACACCAGAGTTTATGCTAAAGCTTGGTTGGGCGGCAGGTCGTGTGTTATCACAACAAGGCACACGTAAGGTTCTGATTGGTAAAGACACGCGCATTTCTGGGTATATGTTAGAGTCGGCGCTGGAGTCGGGGCTCTCTGCGGCGGGTCTAGAAGCCGCCTTTACCGGCCCCATGCCGACACCTGCGATTGCCTACTTAACCCAAACGTTCCGCGCGGAAGCTGGGATTGTGATCTCGGCGTCACATAACCCGCATTATGATAACGGGATTAAATTCTTCTCCTCAGAAGGCACTAAACTGGCTGATGAGGTTGAGTTAGCGATTGAAGCTGAGCTGGAAAAAACACTGACTTGTGTCGAGTCGGCTGAGTTAGGTAAAGCCAGCCGCATTAATGACGCGGCCGGGCGTTACATCGAGTTTTGTAAAGGTACCTTCCCGAGCGCTTTAAGCCTGAGTGGCTTAAAAATTGTGCTCGATTGTGCTCACGGTGCCACCTATCACATTGCGCCTTCTGTGTTTCGTGAACTCGGTGCGGAGGTGACCACCATTGGCTGTGCGCCCAACGGTACCAATATAAACGATGAGGTGGGGGCCACGGACGTTCGTGCGTTACAAAAACAAGTCCTCGAACAAAAAGCGGACTTAGGCATCGCTTTTGACGGTGATGGCGACCGCGTGATCATGGTGGATCACCTTGGCAACAAAGTCGACGGCGACCAAATTGCGTATATTATCGCCCGCGAGAGCCTGCGCCGTGGTGAATTGAAAGGCGGTGTCGTTGGTACCCTGATGACTAACATGGGGATGGAGCTTGCGCTTCAGTCTCTCGGCATTCCGTTTGCGCGCGCCAAAGTGGGCGACCGTTATGTGATGGAAAAGCTGCAAGAGAAAGGCTGGCGGATCGGTGCAGAAAACTCGGGCCACGTCATTGTGCTGGATAAGGTCACGACCGGTGATGGTATTGTCGCCGCGTTGCAAGTGCTGGCGAGCATCGCCGCGACAGGGATGGATCTCAAAGCCTTAAGCGATGGCATGACGCTACTGCCCCAGGTGTTAGAGAACGTCCGTTTTAGCGGCACGGTTGACCCGTTACAAAGCGCGCCTGTGCTGGCAGCTAAAGCCAGTGTCGAGGAAAAGCTGGGCGAACAAGGACGTGTACTGTTGCGTAAATCGGGCACTGAACCTTTAATCCGAGTGATGGTGGAAGGGCCTGAGGCCGACAACGTCCACGCTTATGCGCTTGAAATCGCAGAGGCGGTGAAGGCGAATTGTTGATAACGGTCGAGCGGGTGGTCATAGATTGCGCAAACAGCGTCGAAATCAAGGTTTTTTGCAATTTCCTCTTGTTTCGTCACCGCGCTTTCGCTAGTATTCACCCGCTCCCAACGAAGGGGGCTGCGCTGGCTGAGAAGTAACACTGCCGGCTCAACAACCTGGAGCATAGGTGGAACCATGTACGAAATTCTACTTGTGATTTATCTGTTGGCCGCAATCGGTGTAATTGGCCTGGTTCTGGTTCAGCAAGGTAAAGGCGCAGATATGGGAGCCTCGTTCGGGGCTGGAGCATCAAATACAGTATTTGGCTCTGGCGGCTCTGGAAACTTTTTGACCCGAATGACAACCGGTTTTGCAATTGCATTTTTTGCTCTGAGTTTGGTGCTTGGTAACCTCACTGCACATAAGCCTGAAGCAAAAGGCGGTTTTGAAGATTTAAGCGAGCCTGCTACACAACAGCAAGCGGCGCCTAAAGAGGACGAAATCCCTGTTGATAACAGTGAGATCCCTCAGTAAAAATTGAGCCGAGGTGGTGGAATTGGTAGACACGCTATCTTGAGGGGGTAGTGCCTTTATAGGCGTGCGGGTTCAAGTCCCGCTCTCGGCACCAAGTTCACAAAGGGCATTTGCTTGCACCTTTGTTGCAAAAAGCGATATAATAGTCGCCATCGGACGCGGGATGGAGCAGTTTGGTAGCTCGTCGGGCTCATAACCCGAAGGTCGGCGGTTCAAATCCGTCTCCCGCAACCAATTTTAGGTTGGTGAAGTGAAATATCAGGTTGAACGCAATCAACACGACCTTCGGTCGGCGTCGTTGCACGGCGCGATAAAATCCGCTTCCCACAACCAATTTCAAGTTTGTTGTTAACATAACGGCTAAACTGAATAACGCGTTAGCGTTTCTTACTAAAGCCACGCTAACCGGGCTAGCCACGTGCTAGCCTTTTTGCCCTCGGGGCAGCACGAAGCGGACCAATAAGCCTTTGTGCAGAGAGTTACTCTCTCGTTATTGCTGAGATGATTCCGACACCAGCGATAACGGCTACGCTACTGGCGTAGCATCAGGGTCCAGTTACATTAAACCCCGATTTTCGGGGTTTTTTGTTATCTGAAGAAGACCATTCGGATAGTAACTGGGCTTTTAAGCCCTTTTTTTATTTCTGGGGTTTGGAATGACAGGATTAGAGAAACAACTGACTGAACTTTTGGCCGCGCCAGTTAAGGCGTTGGACTACGAGTTGGTTGGGCTTGAATTTGTTCGAGCTGGCCAACATTCGACACTGCGTATCTTTATTGACCATGAAAATGGCATTACCGTCGACGATTGTGCCGACGTGAGCCGTCAAGTGAGCGCAGTGTTGGATGTAGAAGACCCAATCACAGTGGCTTACAACCTAGAGGTGTCATCTCCAGGTGTTGATCGTCCACTGTTCACCGCTGATCATTATCAGCAATTCATCGGGCATGAAGTGAACATCGTGCTGAAAATGGCTATGCAAAACCGCCGTAAGTGGAAAGGAGAAATCCTTTCTGTCGATGGCGATACCATCACGGTTCGCGTTGACGGCCAAGATGAGGCGTTTGCCTTGAGTAATATCGCCAAAGCAAACCTGGTTCCTTCATTTTAAGAGTAAATGAGGCATTAGTAGATGAATAAAGAAATCTTGGCTGTTGTCGAAGCGGTCTCAAACGAAAAAGCCGTTCCGCGTGAGCGTATTTTTGAGGCACTGGAAACCGCACTGGCAACGGCAACCAAAAAGAAGTACGAAGCCGACATTGATGTACGTATCGCCATTGATCGCAAATCCGGTGAATTCGATACTTTCCGTCGTTGGCTCGTGGTTGACGAAGTGACACAGCCTACGCGTGAAATCACGCTAGAAGCCGCACAGTACGAAGACGAAACCTTAGAGTTGGGTGGCTACGTTGAAGATCAGATTGAATCTGTTGCCTTTGACCGTATTACCACTCAAACGGCTAAGCAAGTGATCGTACAAAAAGTGCGTGAAGCTGAACGTGCGCAAGTGGTTGAGCAGTTCATGGACAACGAAGGTGAACTGGTTACCGGTGTGGTCAAGAAGGTTAACCGTGATGTGATCATCGTTGACCTAGGCAACAACGCGGAAGCGGTTATCCAGCGTGAAGATCAACTGCCGCGTGAAAACTTCCGCCCGGGTGATCGGGTACGTGGTTTACTCTACGCCGTCCGTCCTGAAGCACGTGGCTTCCAACTGTTCATGACTCGCTCAAAGCCGGAAATGCTGAGTGAGCTGTTCCGCATTGAAGTGCCAGAAATTGGCGAAGAAATGATTGAGCTGATGGGCGCGGCGCGTGACCCTGCTTCACGGGCAAAAATTGCCGTGAAAACCAACGATAAACGCATTGACCCTGTGGGCGCCTGTGTGGGTATGCGTGGTGCGCGTGTGCAAGCCGTATCGACCGAGTTGGGTGGTGAGCGTATTGATATCGTGTTGTGGGATGATAACCCGGCGCAGTTTGTGATCAATGCCATGGCACCGGCCGACGTAGCCTCTATCATCGTCGATGAAGACACGCACTCCATGGATATTGCCGTTGCGGCGGATAACTTGGCGCAGGCGATTGGCCGTAATGGTCAAAACGTCCGTTTGGCATCTCAACTAACCGGTTGGGAACTGAACGTGATGACGGTTGAAGATCTACAGAAAAAACACCAGGAAGAAGCGCAAGCCTCTGTCGAATTGTTCGTGAAGTACCTCGATATTGACGAAGACTTTGCCGAAACCTTGGTGGAAGAAGGGTTTACCACCCTTGAAGAAGTGGCCTATGTGCCAACCAGCGAAATGCTCGAAATCGATGGACTAGATGAAGACACCGTCGAGATTTTGCGCGCACGTGCCAAAGAAGCGTTGACCACCATCGCGCTGGCACAAGAAGAGTCGCTGGGAGATGTTGAACCTGCCGAAGATTTGCTGGCACTGGATGGTCTTTCTCGTGAAATGGCCTTTAAACTCGCCGCTAAAGGCGTGAAGACCTTGGAAGATCTGGCTGATCAAGGTACTGACGATCTGTTAGATATCGACGGATTAGATGAGACCAGTGCAGGTGGGCTGATTATGGCCGCGCGTAATATCTGCTGGTTCAGCGACGAAGCGTAAAGACGGCAAAGGAGGAGCAGAATGTCAGAGGTTACAGTACATACACTGGCGAAGGAAATTGATACGCCAGTCGATCGTCTGCTGAAGCAGTTTAAAGAAGCTGGTATGCAAAAGTCGGCTGACGATCAGGTAAGCCAAGATGAGAAACAAGCTTTGCTCGCGCATTTAAAGCGTGAGCACGGTGATAACGGCAATGCTCCGACGCGTCTGACGCTTCAGCGCAAGAAACGTAGCACACTGAGCGTGTCAGGGGCTGGCGGAAAGAACAAAGATGTCCAAGTTGAGGTGCGTAAGAAGCGTACCTATGTGAAGCGTAGCGACCTTGAAGAGCAAAAGTCAGCGCAAGAAGCGGAAGAGCAAGCGAAACGCGAAGCCGAAGAAAAAGCGCGTCTAGAAGCCGAAGAGCAAGCGAAACGCGAAGCAGAAGAGAAAGCCAAGCGTGAGGCGGAAGAAAAAGCCAAACGTGAAGCAGAAGAGAAAGCCAAACGCGAAGCCGAAGAAAAAGCTAAGCGTGAAGCCAAGCCGCAAGCGCAACCGAACACTGAGCAGTCTAAAGAAAACGCAGCGGATACTGCTGCAGCTCAAGCTGCTGATGCGCAAGCGAAGAAAGAAGCTGATGAACTTAAGCGTCGCCAGGAAGAGGAAGCCAAGCGTAAAGCTGAAGAAGAAAGTCAGCGGCAGTTAGAAGAGGCACGCAAAATGGCAGAAGCAAATCAAGAACGCTGGTCAGATCAAGACAAAGCACTCAATACCATGGAGGCGGCTGATCACCATACAGTCACTTCCGAGTATGCCCGTGAGGCAGAAGACGAGGCGGATCGTCGCGAAGAAAGTGCCGCCCCGCGTCGTAAGAAGAAGAAAAAAGCGAATGCCGCTGAGGATAAAACCACTCGCGGCCGTCGTGGCAAAGGTGGAAAAGGCAAAGGCCGCATGGCTAAGCCATCATCGATGCAGCATGGTTTTAAAAAGCCAGCGCAGAAAGTAAACCGTGAAGTTGAAATCGGCGAAACCATCACCGTAGCGGAGCTGGCCAACAAAATGGCTGTTAAAGGCGCCGAAGTCATCAAAACCATGATGAAAATGGGTGCGATGGCGACTATTAACCAAGTGATCGACCAAGAAACCGCGCAACTAGTGGCGGAAGAAATGGGCCACAAGGTTATCCTACGTAAAGAGAACGAGCTGGAAGAGGCTGTACTCTCGGATCGTGATAGCGATGCACCTGTCGCACCACGTGCGCCGGTGGTAACTATCATGGGTCACGTTGACCACGGTAAAACCTCGCTGCTTGACTACATCCGTAAAGCGCACGTTGCGACGGGCGAAGCGGGCGGTATTACCCAGCACATCGGTGCGTATCACGTACAAACCGACAATGGCATGATCACCTTCTTAGATACCCCTGGACACGCCGCGTTTACCGCGATGCGTGCACGTGGTGCGGGTGCAACGGATATCGTTGTCTTGGTGGTTGCAGCTGATGATGGCGTGATGCCACAAACCAAAGAAGCTATCCAGCACGCGAAAGCGGCAGGTGTGCCTTTGATTGTTGCCGTCAACAAGATGGATAAAGAAGGCGCTAACCCTGACAGCGTGAAAAACGAGCTAGCACAGTATGACGTTATCCCAGAAGAATGGGGTGGTGAAAACATCTTTGTGCATGTTTCGGCAAAACAAGGCCAGAACATTGATGGCTTGCTTGAGTCTATCTTGCTGCAATCAGAAGTGCTTGAACTGAAAGCGGTCGAGCAAGGCATGGCGCGCGGTGTAGTGGTTGAATCACGTCTTGATAAAGGCCGTGGTCCTGTCGCGACAGTGCTGGTTCAAGAAGGTACCTTGAACAAAGGTGATATCGTTCTGTGTGGCTTGGAATATGGCCGTGTCCGTGCGATGCGTGATGAGAATGGCCAAGACGTAGAGCATGCGGGGCCGTCAATTCCGGTTGAGATCCTCGGTCTGTCTGGTGTGCCAGCAGCGGGTGACGAAGCCACGGTTGTGCGTGACGAGAAGAAAGCCCGTGAAGTGGCGCTGTATCGTCAAGGCAAGTTCCGTGACGTGAAACTGGCGCGTCAGCAAAAAGCCAAACTGGAGAACATGTTCTCGAACATGGCTGAAGGTGAAGTGGCTGAGCTGAATATCGTGCTGAAAGCGGACGTTCAAGGCTCTGTCGAAGCAATTGCTGATTCACTGGTGAAACTGTCAACGGATGAAGTGAAAGTGAAGATCGTCGGCTCAGGTGTCGGTGGTATCACTGAAACTGACGCTGTCTTGGCCGCTGCGTCTAATGCGATCATTTGTGGCTTTAACGTCCGTGCGGATGCGGCGGCGCGTAAGACCATTGAAAATGAAAGCTTAGATCTGCGCTATTACTCTGTCATCTACACCATGATTGATGAAGTGAAACAAGCGATGAGCGGTATGCTTGCGCCTGAGTTCAAACAAGAAATCATCGGTCTGGCAGAAGTACGCGATGTCTTCAAATCACCGAAACTGGGCGCCATTGCCGGGTGTCAGGTTTCTGAAGGTGTGATTAAGCGTAACAACCCAATCCGTGTACTACGTGAAAACGTGGTTATCTACGAGGGTGAGCTAGAATCACTGCGTCGCTTCAAAGATGATGTGAACGAAGTGAAAAAAGGCTACGAGTGTGGTATCGGCGTGAAGAACTACAATGACGTTCGCGTTGGTGACCAGATTGAAGTCTATGAAACGGTTGAAATTCAGCGCTCAATCGACTGATTAAGCGTATAAATCAACCAGGTTGTTTGGATACACCGTGGGGGGAGGCGCATGCGCTTACCCCCATTTTATTGAGAGAAAAGAAAATGGGTAAAGATTTTAGCCGCACAGACCGCGTCGCCCATCAGCTGCAAAAAGAAATTGCACTGATACTGCAGCGCGAGATTAAAGATCCGCGTATTGGCATGGTCACTGTCTCTGATGTTCAGATTTCACGTGATTTGGCGTACGCGAAGGTTTTCGTCACGTTTTTAACCGTTGACGAGCAAGCACCGACAGAAAGCCTCAAAGCCCTCAATGAAGCGAGTGGTTATATCCGCTCTTTGGTTGGAAAGGCCATTCGTTTGCGTGTGACCCCAGAGCTGACGTTTGTGTTTGATGAGTCACTCACTGAGGGAATTCGTATTTCCAACTTGGTAAGCAAAGCGGTGCGCAGCGATGATGAGCGCCGTGGTGAAGATGACAAAGGTGAGGAGTAACAGATGGCGCGTCGTCAACGTCGTCGAGGTCGTCCAGTCGATGGCATTATCCTGCTCGATAAGCCCACGGGCATGACCTCTAATGATGCCTTACAAAAAGTAAAACGCATCTTTTTTGCCGAAAAAGCAGGCCATACGGGCGCACTTGATCCACTCGCAACCGGTATGTTGCCCATTTGCCTGGGCGAAGCCACCAAATTCTCCCAGTTTCTGCTCGACTCTGATAAGCGTTATCGCGTGGTCGCAAAGCTGGGTGAGCGGACGAACACCTCTGACGCCGATGGTGACGTGGTGGAAACCCGAGATGTGAAAGTTAACCTAGGCTTACTCGAGCGTTGTATTGCTAAGTTCCGGGGTGAAACCCAGCAAATTCCTTCTATGTTCTCGGCGCTGAAGTACCAAGGGAAACCTTTGTATGAATACGCGCGCCAAGGTATCGAGGTGCCGCGTGAAGCGCGTACCATCAAGGTGTATCAGATCGAATTGCTGCGCTTTGAAGGTGACGAGATAGAAATGGAAGTGCATTGTTCCAAGGGCACTTATATTCGCACTATCGTCGACGATCTGGGTGAAATGTTGGGCTGTGGGGCGCATGTGACGGCCTTACGTCGTACTGGCGTATCAGCCTACCCAACGCGCCAGATGGTGACGCTTGAGCAACTGGAAAGCTTGCTCAATCAAGCCAGAGAGCAAGAGATCCAGCCTAAGCAGTTGCTCGATCCTTTGTTGCTGCCACTCGATACCGCGGTACAAGACTTACGTGAAATTAACTTGCTGCCGGTGATGGCCAGCTATGCATTGCAAGGGCAAGCGGTTCAAGTGCCCAATGCTCCCACGAGTGGTTTTGTTCGCTTAACGGCGGGCGATGAGCGTCACTTTATTGGAGTGGGAGAAATTGACGCCGATGGCTTGGTAGCACCGCGTCGTTTGGTGGCCAGTCGCCAGCCTGACGCACGCTAGAAACATGATGCCTTTGCGCGTGGTGACGGTAAAAAGAGGCGTGGATAGATTGCTACCTTAGACGAAAGTCAGTAGAATACGCGCCTTCGGGCACCGGCTGAATCAGAGATTGGCTGGTGCATGATAATCACACACTCTTATTAGGAGAGCATTATGTCTCTGACTGCAGAAGCAAAAGCACAAATCGTTGCTGATTTTGGTAAAACTGAGAACGACACTGGTTCACCAGAAGTTCAAATCGCCCTTTTGACCGCATCAATCAACGATCTGCAATCGCACTTCGCTGAGCACAAAGGTGACCACCACAGCCGTCGTGGCCTGCTACGCATGGTTTCACGTCGTCGTAAGCTGCTGGACTACCTGAAAAAGAACAACGTTGACCGTTACTTGGACGTTATCAAGCGTCTAGGCATCCGTCGCTAAGATTCTGGAGAAAAGGGAGCTCAGGCTCCCTTTTCTTTTGCGATAAAAAACGCGCCACCGGAGTTATCCGTGGCGCGTTTTTTTATTTGACGCTATCTTGATTCTTCGCCTTGCTGACGCAGCGCCATTGACGCTGGTTATTGGCGAAGTGTTTTCGCCGCAGCGACCATGTTTTCTAATGCTGGGATCACTTCATCCCATTGCCGGGTCTTTAATCCACAGTCCGGGTTCACCCACAACCTTTCTTCGGGGATCCGCGCAGCGGCTTTGTTCATCAAGCCCACAATTTGTGCTTGAGTGGGCGTATTGGGGGAATGAATATCGTAAACGCCTGGGCCGATGTCATTGGGATAATCAAAGTGATCAAACGCGTCCAGCAGTTCCATATCCGAGCGTGAGGTTTCAATGGTGATGACGTCAGCGTCCATATCCGCAATCGATGCAATGATATCGTTAAACTCGGAGTAGCACATATGGGTGTGGATTTGCGTCTCGTCACTCACGCCATTAGCCGCAATTTTAAACGCATTGATGGCCCAGTCGAGATAGTGTTGCCATTCACTGCGACGCAGAGGTAGGCCTTCACGCAGGGCTGCTTCATCAATCTGAATGATCTTGGTGCCAGCTTTCTCGAGATCTTGCACCTCTTGACGGATCGCCAGCGCCAGCTGGTTACAGGTTTGCGATCGTGGCTGATCATCGCGGACAAACGACCAGTTGAGAATCGTCACCGGTCCGGTAAGCATGCCCTTGAGCGGCTTATCGGTGAGAGATTGTGCGTACTGCGTCCATTCTACGGTCATTGCTTTCGGGCGTTCGATATCACCAAATAAAATCGGCGGCTTCACACAGCGAGAGCCATACGATTGCACCCAACCGAACTGGCTAAACACATAACCATCCAATTGTTCGCCGAAGTATTCCACCATGTCATTACGCTCGGCTTCACCGTGGACCAAAACATCGAGCCCGAGAGCTTCTTGTTTGTCGACCGCATGGGCGATCTCTTTGCGCATAATGTCCTGATAGGTCACCGCATCAATCTCGCCTTTTTTGTATTGCAAGCGCGTTTGGCGAATGGTGCTCGTCTGTGGGAATGAGCCAATGGTAGTGGTCGGGAAGCGTGGCAGGTTGAGCTGCTCGTGTTGCAAGCGAATGCGTTCTGCAAACGGGCGTTGTCGCTTACCCAGATGCGGTGTAATCGCCGCCAATGCAGCTTGCACATTAGGGTTGTGCACGCGTGGTGACTGCTGACGACTCTCAATAGCCTGGCGGTTGTCGGCCAGTGCTTGTTGAACGCTTTGCTTGCCATGGTTGAGCGCGTTGGCAAGCACATCCAATTCATCAAGCTTTTGATGGGCAAAGGCGAGCCAGTTTTTTACTTCAGGATCGAGCTTGTGTTCGCTGGTCAAATCGACGGGCACATGGAGCAATGAACAAGAGGGGGCGAGCCAGAGACGATCGCCCAGTGCTTGGTGAATGGGTTCAAGCCAAGCTAGCGTGGCATTAAGATTGGTTTTCCAAACGTTACGGCCGTTAATCACACCAAGAGACAGAACTTGGTGATCGCCAAGTGCTTCTTGGTACGACGCAACATCCCCTCGGCCACGAATCGCATCCAGGTGCCAACCGTCAACGGGCAAGGATTGCGCCAATTGACGATTTTCAGCTTGCTCGCCGAAGTAGCTTGCCAGCAATAACTTCACGTTGGTTTGGCTTAGCGTCTGATACGCGGTTTTTATTGCTGTTTGCCACGCAGGGGCAAGCTCAGTGACCAAAATAGGCTCATCGATTTGAACCCATTCAACACCTTGTTCTGCCAGCGTGCTCAGGAGCGATTGATAAACTGGCAAGAGTTCATCAAGCAGATCCAGCTTGTTAGAGGCATCTTTTTCTTTACCTAACCACAGATACGTGACGGGGCCGACTAAAACAGGTTTGGCCTGAACACCGGTTTGTTTGGCTTCTTCTATTTGCGCCAATAGATTTTCAGCATGCAAGCTAAAGGTGGTTTGTGCTGTGAATTCTGGCACGATGTAGTGATAGTTGGTGTCAAACCATTTGGTCATTTCACCAGCGTGGACACACTGGCAGCCAGTATCGTTCGCCGAGCGGCCACGGGCGACGCGGAAATAGTTATCGAGGGTGTTATCTTGATGATCAGCCACACGATCAGGGACATTGCCGACTAAAAAGCTGGTGTCGAGTACATGGTCATAAAAGGAAAAGTCACCCGCTGGAACGGCATCGAGCTTACCTTGTTGTTGCCAATGGGTACGGCGTAGAGCCGCCGCAGTATTGGTTAAATCTTGCTGGGATGATTCGCCACGCCAGTAACGTTCGAGTGCAAATTTTAGTTCGCGCTGTGCCCCTATGCGGGGAAAACCGAGGTTATGAGTTTTAGCCATCTATACGTCCTCCTTTGGGTTGAGTTCAGCATAGGGCTTTCTCGTTATGAACTAAAATGGCATTATTTCATCAATTAATGAAATTTGGTCATGGAAAAGACATGTTAGAACGTCATCATCTTCATATTCTGCGTGCCATCAAAGAGCAAGGATCGCTTACCGCCGCGGCAGAGACGCTTTATCTCACCCAATCTGCCATTAGCCATGCGATGAAAAAATTAGAAAGTCAGATAGGCGTTAGCCTGTGGAAAAAATCAGGCAGACAATTACATTTCACTCAGGCTGGTGAGTACTTGCTGACCCTCTCTGAGCGTATGCTCCCTCAATTTGAGCATGCCGAGCAGCAACTTAAACAATTTGCACAAGGTCAGCGCGGCACCCTGCGCATTGGCATGGAATGTCACCCCTGCTATCAGTGGCTGCTTAAGGTGGTTGAGCCTTTCTTGCACCAATGGCCGGATGTGGATGTTGACGTGAAACAAAAGTTTCAATTCGGTGGTCTAGGGGCATTATTTGGTCATGATATTGATGTGCTCGTCACTCCGGATCCCTTGTTTAAACCAGGTATTGAATACGTTTCCGTGTTTGATTACGAATTAGTGCTTGTGACTCATCCACAGAGCCCGCTGGCATCGCAGTCTCATGTCGAACCCCATCAGGTGACACAAGAAGTGCTCATTACCTATCCTGTTGACCAAGCGCGTTTAGATGTGTTCACGCAGTTTCTCGCCCCGGCACATTGTGCGCCACGCAAACACAAAACCATTGAAACAACAGATATTATGCTACAAATGGTTGCCGCAGGCCGAGGCATTGCGGCCTTACCGAAGTGGCTGGCAAAAGAGTACCAACAACAACTTAACTTACATGTTCTACGTATGGGAAAAAGCGGCATCAATAAAGCCATCCATCTAGGAATACGTGCTGGAGAGAAAGAGGATTATATCGAGGATTTTATTCGGCAGGCGAGTGTGATCAGTATTCATCACAAGCTGTGATGCACATGGCACAAGAAAGTGGAATAACCTCTTCTTTGCAAATAACTTTCGTGTCATCGCACTGCCGTAGTTTCAGTCTCGTTGTTGTCTCATTTTTGAGCCGTATAAAGCGCACATTTCCTAGTAAAATCACTTTCGGATAAGTCTAATTAGACCGATAATGTACCAAGGTTCGCTTTTTCTGAAAGCAGATCACACTTTGTTTAGCTAAAGAGTCCGGCTATGAAATCAATCTCGCTATCTCGCAACGTAATTGTCGAAAATATTCAAGGAAACGGTGTTGTTCTTGTCAATGGGGCGCCTATGACGGTTTCTGAGGGAATGTCATTTCCCGCAGGAACGGAGCTTGTATTGCCCGACAACAGCGATGCTGTGATTGCATTGAGCAACGGCGTATTGCTCACTTTGGAATCGCAAGGCGGTGAGCCCGGCTCCTTGATTGATAATTTGCCGCAAGACGTGCAAGACGAAATAGCCGACATTCAACAACAAATCTTGGAAGGTGAAGGCGAGATCACCATTCAAGAAGACCAAGCGACCGCTGCAGGTGGTGAAGCAACGGGTAGTGGCTCATGGAGCTATGTCAACTTGGAGCGAGATGGAAGCGAGACCATTGCGAGCTCTGGGTTTGACTCTGACTCGATTGCCAACAATGCAGGCGCAATTGGCACGGACGAAGAAGACGGTTTTGGTCGCTTGGTGGACGTTACTGCCCTCAACGCTCCTGGGGTCACTATCCTCAACGATGCAAACAATGATGGTGTGATTAGCAGCCAAGAAATTGGCGACGGTATTCGAGTGTCTATCGATCTGACCGGCACCAACGCCAATCCAGGCGATGTGTTAACGGTGAATGGACAGACGTTCACTGTGACGGAAGATAATATTACTGATGGATCTGTCATCGTCACCCTCCCGGATACGCCCGCAGACGGTGAAACGCTTACCGTAGAAGCCACCATTACCGATACCTCCGGCAACACCTCAGCGCCGGGGAGTGATCAAGCAGACATTGATACCAGCGCGGACGCGGGCACGGTCAGCGTGAACAACATCACCAGCGATGACGTGATCAACGCGCAAGAAGCGGGCGAGACCATCACGGTCACCGGCAGCGCGAGCGGCGGCGACATCGCCGCAAACGATCCGGTCACCATGACCATCAACGGCACCGAGTACACCACCACCGTGGATGAAAACGGCGAATGGAGCGTGGACGTGGCCGGCAGCGACCTGGCAGCGGACACCGAGTTCGAGGTGATCGTGAGCTCGACAGATGACGCGGGCAATACGGTAGAAAGCACTGGCTCATCAGAGCATACGGTGGATACCCAAGCTGGTAGCATCAGCATTGCCGATATCACTGGGGACAACCAGATTAATGCTAATGAAGCTGATAATGTGACCATCAGTGGTAGTACGAATGGTATTGAGGACAACCAAACCGTGACTATCACTGTAGATGGTACTGAAGTGGGGACTGCGACAGTTACCGACGGTGAGTGGAGCTTGGAAGGTGTAGATCTAAGCGATTTTGCCGATGGCGACATCACCGTGGTTGCATCCGTGACGGACAGCGCGGGCAACCCAGCGAGCGACACAGAAACCGCGACGTTGGATACCATCATTCCCAATCCCCCAGTCATCACCAATATCACCGATGACTCAGCTGGTAGTGATTACAGTGACGTCACTATGCACGGAACGGGTGAGCCTGGTGAGACGATTTCGATTTATTTCGAAGGTGAGACTGGGACACCACTCGCTCAGGCAACAGTGCAGGCAGACGGTTCGTGGACTGTTGATCTAGAAAGTATTGCCAGTATTGGCATTAACGAAAATGTTCGTTTAGAGGCGGTACAAAGTGATGATGCAGGAAATCAAAGCGAACCGTCGGAGGCGGTTCATTACTGGCACGGCAACTGGGCCAATGCCAATACCGAAACAGGTGATGATTACGTACTGACCGGCGGAGACAATGATACGGTTAATATCATTACTGATGATGCTAACGATCAACTCGTCATTGACGGTGGCGCAGGGAATGACAAGGCGGTATTTAATGCGAGTGTCGACAACCTATCGTTCAGCAAAGATAGTAATGGTTACGTCATTGTTGAAAACAGTGACACCGGAGATCGTGTTGAGCTGCGTGATTTTGAATCGATCAATATAGATGGCGATGACAAGAATATCGATGAACTCTTCACGCCGACTGTCGATATTGTCGAAGATGCCGATGATGATGGCGTGATTAGCAGTGCCGAGCTCGATGGCCAGGTCGACGTTAACGTCGAGTTGCCAGCCGGTGCCGTGGCCGGTGACACCATCCGTGTCAGCGATGGCACCACCACCAACGAGATAGTGTTGGTCGAGGGCGACATCGACAACGGCAGCGTAGCGACCTCGTTCGATGCGCCAGCGGAAGGTGAAACCCTCACCGTGACCGCAGAGCTGGAAGACCAGTTCGGCAATACATCAGAACCAGGCAGTGATAGCGCCGTGATTGACACCCAGGCGGGTGACGACAACACCGCGCCGACGGTCACCATCACCGAAGATGCCAACAATGATGGCGTGATCAGCAGTGACGAGCTCGATGGCCAGGTCGACGTTGAAGTCGGCTTGCCAGCCGGAGCCGTGGACGGTGACACCATCCGCGTCAGCGATGGCACCACCACCAACGAGATCGTGTTGGAGCAGAGCGACATCGACAACGGCAGCGTAGCGACCTCGTTCGATGCGCCAGCGGAAGGTGAAACCTTCACCGTGACCGCAGAGCTGGAAGATCAGTACGGCAATACATCAGAACCAGGCAGTGATAGTGCAAGAATAAACGCGACACCTGATTCAGACGACATACCTGTGTCGACTGATGAAGATAGCGTGTTAACGGGTAACCTTTTACAAGACGGTAATGCAACAGATAGCGATGGGGATTCGCTCACCGTCACTTCCTTCACTATTACTGGTCAAACTGAAACCCACGCCGCGGGTGAGTCAGTCGCGATCGCTGATGTCGGTGAAATTACCATTGGCGAGAATGGAGATTATACCTTTACACCAGCAGAGCATTGGAGTGGTGACGTACCGGATATCACCTACGTCGTTCAAGATGAATACGGCGACACCACGGAGGCAACGCTTGATATCAGTGTGACGCCTGTGGCTGATGCCCCTGAGCTCTCACTGGGTACGCTTGAGTTGGACTTTGTTTCCACATCTCTTAACGCATCAATTTGGAATTCGGTTGATGTGGGTAGTCCAAATGGTGCAGGTCAAGGTGTTGATGCCGAGACGCTGATCAATGCCGTGAATGGCGCTGGAGATCCAGACTCTGAGTCAACGACCAACGGCGCTTCTGTCGACTCCAGTTCGGGGCTCGATGCGAGCCAGGCCATGGTGACTTCAGGATTAATCTATCTAGAGGCAGGTAAAAGCTACAGCTTTGGCGGGTATGCGGATGACAGTGCTGCAATCGTCATTGGTGGCGAAGTGGTTGCGGAGGGTCGATTTGGCAGTCACGGTACCTCTCCAGGCGGTGCAAGTGGAAGGGGGCAATTCAGCGGCGAATTTATGCCATCAGAAAGTGGCTATTATTCGTTAGACGTTTACACCCATAACCAAAATGGTCCGGGTGGGTTCGACATTGAAGTCGCCGTAGACGATGGCGCTGCCGTTGATTTAAATACCAGCAACTTTGATCTTGCGCCAAATACCGATGCGCTAGAAGACGGTGGCTTAAGTGTCAAAGATTACGAAGGCGATGGCACCGGCGGCTATTACATTATTAATGAACCGGGTGAAGGGCATGCTGGCCAGCCGATTAAGTTACCACCAATCAATGCTAGCTTGGTAGATCAGGATAGCTCTGAGACGCTGAGCCTCACGTTAGGTAATATTCCTGAAGGATCGACATTGTCCGACGGTAATCAGGAAGTGATTGTCGAAAATGGCTCTGTCTCTATCAAAGATTGGGATTTGTCTAATCTTTCCATCTCTGTGCCTGAACCGCATGAAGGCGAGATCAACCTGGAAGTGACGGCAACCAGCACGGAGAATGGTAATGGCGATACGGCGAGCGTTACGGAAGAGATTCCAATTTCTGTACTGCCGATCTCGAACGGTTTGTCGGTCTCTGCTTCGTTGTCGTATTCAGGCGATAACCACTCGGCAAATGAGCTTATCGATTACGCAGAACAGCATGATGGTGGGTCATCTGACCAATATGATCAAATAGTTAGCGTTGGTGATAGTAGCTCAGGTGCTGTTGATGTAAATACGGGCAATGGGAATGATCTTATTGTTGGTGGTAATGGCGATGGTTCATATGCGTTGCGTGGAAATGATGGTGATGATGTCTTTGTATCACGAAATGCGAGTGCTGCCTCAACGGCTTATTATGGAGGAAGTGGTGATGACACTGTCTACCTCCAAGGAAACCGTGAAGATTATCAAGTAGAGACTTTTAACGGTTTTAGCGATGCGGTTCGCTTAGTTTACCAAGATGACCACACGCAAAATGCTAATCATGATCTATACAGTATCGACACTGTCTATTTTGCGGATGGTAAGTATGTCGTTGACGATGGTGAACTGACCAAAGTTGCGGATATTGTGCAGCTGGATGTTGATGTGACGTTGAACGATACCGACGGCTCTGAACAAATCACATCAGTGATTATATCGGGGCTGCCGGAAGGAGGCAGCGTACCAGATGGCGAGCAGCTTGATTCAGGTGATTGGCAAGTGCCGATTGATGCACTGCAGCCAAACCCAGGCTCGGATGCTGGTTTCTCCGTCACGCTTGAGTTGCCTGAAGGAAGTGCGCCTGATTTATCCGTGACTGTTGGTGCGACAGAAGTTGATGAAAACGGTAACCCTGTCGACTTGCCTGAATATGCAACGGCGCAACCAGGCACAGCCGTGCTGCCACCGAGTGATCCTAATGGTGATAACACAATTGAAGGAGGCTCAGGTGATGATGTTATTCTTAGTGATATTGGAGGGGTGGAAGATAACTCGACCGCGCCAACAAACTACAATATCGCATTAATTGTTGATACATCAGGCAGCATGGGAGACCGCCTTGAGGATTGGAGTCATCAGTCTAAGCTCGATGTACTCAAAGCGTCGCTGAAATCAATGCTGGCGAATATCGCCGATCATCCTGGTGAGATTAACTTGTCGTTGGTGGACTTCAATAGATACGCAGATATAAAAATTGATGTTGATGATTTCACGGGATTGAGTGAGCACCAGTTTGAGCAGCGTATCGATAATGTGATCGACCAATTGCATGCTGGCGGAGGGACCAACTACGAAGCTGCCTTTAACAAAGCATCTGATTGGTTTAACAGTCATTCGAATGCTAACAGTGAAAATCTGTCTTTCTTCTTAACCGATGGCAAGCCTACTTTCTCAACCAGTAGTGGCATGCAGACTGGATGGGAAATGGATCGCGCTGAGCTCGTGGACTCCATTCAGGCCTATCAGCAATTAGCGCAACAGTCGACGGTGAGAGCCATCGGCATCGGTGATGGTATAAACGCTGATGTGCTAAAGTATTTTGATAATACCGATATATCAGGTACAGACACTGTTTATGATGAATACTATCACTCTCATACAGTTAATGTGGGTGAGGTTGAGGTTGTTTATACTGCCAATGATCTGAGTGCAGCACTCGATGAAGGCGCTAAAGAGATCAATATGCTTCCCGTCGGTGATGATGAGGTAATCGGTAATGCCGGTGACGATATACTCTTTGGCGATGTCATTAACACTGACAACCTACCTTGGGGTGAAAATGGTCTGACACGGCCAGAATCGCTACCAGATGGATCGGGCGTGGACGCGTTAACCACATTCCTTGAAATGAAAAATGGCGCAGCGCCTTCTGATATCGAGCTGTATCAGTACATTAAAGATAACCACGCGTTATTTAATGTCGACGGCGATACCCGAGGTGGCGACGATACTCTCGAAGGCGGAGAGGGTAATGATATTCTCTACGGTCAAGGCGGTGATGACACACTCATTGGTGGGCGAGGTGAAGACACATTAATCGGTGGTACCGGTAGCGATAAATTCCAGTGGTCTCTAGAGGATATGCCATCTTCTGCCGACGGAGATGAGTCAGAAACCGATGTGATCATTGATTTTGACAACCAAGGTGATTCACAAGATACCCTCGCGTTTGTCGATGATTTAACCCAGCTCATTAAAGATGGCCAGGTATCTATTTCATGGCAAACCACAGACAGTGGTGAGGCTGAGGGCACGTTAACTATCGGTATTGATGCCGACGGCGATAGCCAAATGGATCAACATATAGATATTGAAAGCCTGAGCGTCGTCACCAACGGTGGTCAACAAGAAGTCGTGATCAACACCTTGATTGGTGGTCAAGAAGGAGAGCTACGATTGACGCAAGGTGATGATCATGCTGAACTTTCAGTAGGAGACAGCCAAGACCTCGAAATCAAAGTGGATACGGCGGACTGGTAATCGCCATCAGGCAGCGGCTATCATGTCGCTGCCTGTTATTTTTCGGTCAAAAGAGAGACGTAAGTGACTGACCAATCAAGTAATAATCAATCCGTGCAATGGAAGATAGCCGCGGGTGAGCAGCCTACCGACGATCCCTTGCTGGATTGCTTGGTATTGCTTACCGAACACTATGGCACACCCTGCTCGGGCGATGCGTTAGTCGCGGGCTTGCCGATGACCAATGCGTTACTCACTCCGGATATGTTTCCGCAAGCGGCGGGCCGAGCGGGTCTTGCTGCGCGTTTGTCACGCCGTAATTTGGATAATTTAGGGCCACTGCTCTTGCCCTGTGTGCTCTTGCTCGCCGATCAAAAAGCCTGTGTATTACGAGAGATCGATAATGAAGCGGGTACCGCGTTGATTCAGTTACCAGAAAATGGTGGTGAACAAACCATGCAGCTCGAGGCGCTCGAGTCGATGTATGTGGGTTACTGCTTTTTGATTAAGCGGCAATATCGCGGCGATCAATCGGTCGACTTGCACCTTCATGACAATAAAATCCACTGGTTTTGGCAAACGGTCAAAGACGCAGCACCTATCTATCGCGATGCGTTATTAGCCTCTGTGCTAGTGAACCTATTCGCGCTGGTCTCGCCGTTGTTCGTGATGAACGTCTACGACAAAATCGTCCCCAATTTGGCGTTTGAGTCCTTGTGGGTGTTAGCCAGTGGCGCGACGCTTGCATATTGTTTTGACTTTTTAATGCGCAAGCTTCGTTCATATATGATTGATATGGCGGGTAAGAAGGTCGATATTATCGTCTCCTCTCGCCTGTTCGCGCGGCTGATGGGCACACCGCTTGTCAATCGAGGAAGCAGTGTCGGTGCAACCGCAAAGCAATTGGGTGAATTTGACTCAGTGCGCGATATGCTGACGTCAGCGACCATCACGACCTTGGTGGACCTCCCGTTTGCCGTCTTTTTTGTTGCCATTATCTATTTGGTGGCTGGGGATCTTGCGATCGTCCCTGTCGTGGCGGGTTTATTGATCTTAGGGTATACCGTCTCGGTGCAGCCTAAACTACGTGCGGCCATTGAAGAGAGTAACAAGTACGCGTCCGAGCGCCATGGCCATTTGATCGAAAGCCTCTCGGCACTAGAGGGCGTTAAAGCCAGTGGTGCGGAAGGGATTGTGCAGCGTAGTTGGCAACAAATGACCGCGCATACAGCCAATTGGAACTTTAAAGTCAAACAAATCACCAATAATGTCTCTTACATTGCTACCTTTATCACCCAAATGATGGCAATCGCGGTGGTGATCCTGGGGGTATACCGGGTGGCGGACGGGGATATCTCCATGGGCGGGATCATCGCTGCAGTGATGCTTTCCAGCCGGGCGGTGTCACCGATGGCGCAAATGGCCAGCTTGCTCAATCGTTGGAATCAAACCAGTACGTCACTGCGGCAGCTAAATGCGATGATGGAGCAAGAGGACGAATTTGCTGACAAAGGACACTTGGTCAGTCGCAAGCGCTTAAAAGGCGAGCTCAGTGCGGATAATCTGGCTTTTAACTATCCAGAGACAGAAAAGCCTGCCCTATATCCGCTTAACTTTCGGATTCAACCGGGTGAGGTGATTGCCATCTTGGGGAAGAATGGCTCAGGAAAAACGACCTTACTGAAGCTGTTAGCGGGGCTTTTTCAACCTAACCAAGGTAGCTTACGGTTTGATGGCGTGGATAGTCGCCAGATACATCCATCAGACCTGCGTCGCAACGTGGGCTATTTGGCGCAAGATGTGACGCTGTTCCACGGCACCATTCGCGAAAACATCATGTTTGGAACACGCCAAGTGACCGAACACCAACTGATGCGTGCGGTTCAGCTGTCAGGCGTGAGTTTGTTTACTGCGCAAGATCATGAAGGCTTGGACAAACAAGTCGGGGAGCGCGGTGAAAGACTGTCTCGCGGCCAACGGCAAGCGGTTTCCTTGGCGCGAGCATTACTTAACGAGCCCCCCATGCTCGTCATGGATGAGCCGACGGCCAGCCTAGATGCACATGCCGAAAACCAGTTTATTAAAGCGATGGAAGTCGCTGCGAAGTCGCGCACCTTGGTCATGGTGACACACAATATGGCCCTCCTTAACATGGCGCAGCGTGTGATTGTGATGGATAAAGGTCGAATTGTAATGGATGGCCCGCGCGATAAGGTATTGAGCAAGCTCAATAAAGGAAGTGTGTAATGGGCAAAATGGTTAAAAAAACGAGTCAACCCACCGATCTCGACATGGTTGATGACGTTTATGGCGCCATGATGACAGACACGCCGCTCAAGTACAGAGCCGTCGTTTGGGTGGCTTTGCTCCTTATCGTCAGTTTTATTGTTTGGGCCGCTTTTGCTGAGCTTGATCGTGTGACGCGCGGCAATGGCAAGGTTATTCCGCCGTCTCATGTTCAGCTTATTCAGAGCCTAGATGGTGGCATCTTACAAGCCATGTATGTGGATGAAGGTCAACTGGTTGAAAAAGGGATGCCTTTAGCGCGTATTGATGACACACGCTTTCGCTCTGACCTTGCTCAACAAGAGCAAGAGGTCGATAGCCTGCGCGCGTCGGTGACGCGGATGTATCATGAGCTTGATAGTGTCACGCTACAACCGGCCAGTAAGCCGTGGCAACAACAAATCGATGTCACCATGCGGCCGATGACGTTTCCTAATGAATTAACCAGCAGAAAACCGAATTTGGTTGCACGACAAAAATCGGAATACCGCAGTCGTCTTGAGAGTCTCAGTAACCAATTAGAAATCCAAGCTCGTCAAATTGTACAAAAAAAACAAGAGCTGGAAGAGGTCGCCTCTAAAATAAAAACCTTGACCAACTCGATGTCAATTATGCAGCGTGAGATCAATATCACACGTCCTTTAGTGGAAAAGAAGATTGTCTCAGAAGTGGAACTTCTCAAACTAGAAAGACAGATCAATGATATGGACGGTGAGCTGACCAACTTAAAGCTTTCGCGGCCAAAGATAAAAGCCTCATTGGATGAAGCGATATTAAAACGCCGAGAAGCGGCTTTGCAATTTATCAGTGAAACACGGGCTAAACTGAGTGAAACAGAGGCACGTTTATCACGATTAACAGAAGCGAAAGTAGGCGCTCAAGACAAGGTGAATAAAGCGGTTATCACCTCTCCGGTTGATGGCACGGTGAAAACAATACATATCAATACCCTCGGTGGGGTCGTTGAGCCGGGCGAAGATGTGATTGAAATTGTGCCAACAGAAGATCAGCTGCTCGTCGAAGTGAAAATTTTGCCAAAAGATATCGCCTTTCTTCATCCTGGCCTGCCAGCGGTGGTGAAAGTAACCGCCTATGACTTTACTCGTTACGGCGGCCTGGACGGCACCGTCGAGCACATCAGTGCGGATACGACGCAGGATGAAGAAGGCAATAGCTTTTATTTAGTACGGATAAGAACGGAATCATCACACTTAACCAGGGAAGATGGTACGCCTATGCCGATTATCCCCGGCATGTTGACGTCGGTGGATATTATAACCGGGAAGCGTACCGTGCTTGAGTACATACTCAATCCTATCTTACGAGCAAAAGAAAACGCACTACGTGAGCGCTGAGAAATAGACTAGTAGGAGTAACAACGTGCTGAATTTCTCGCATGTGGTCAATAAAAAGCGTATCGCGACGCTTACCCTGGCAATGAGCTTAAG
Source organism: Salinivibrio sp. KP-1 (assembly GCF_000968645.1). Lineage (NCBI taxonomy): Bacteria > Pseudomonadati > Pseudomonadota > Gammaproteobacteria > Vibrionales > Vibrionaceae > Salinivibrio > Salinivibrio sp. KP-1. The sequence goes on from NZ_LAQR01000041.1 coordinate 100,045, forward strand.
CTCGCCGGCTGTGATGTCGCAAACCCTAGAGCAAGCGGTGGCGCGCTCTTTGGAATCTCATCCGCAAATTCGCCAAGCGTTTGCACGATATAAAGCCAGTGAGCAAGCTATCGAGCAAGCACAAGCGGGGTATTACCCTACCTTGGATGCAACCGCGGGTATGGGCTGGGAGCGCACAGACTCACCAGCCACTCGCCGAGATACCACCACCGACGATGAGGTTGATTTGACGCGCCGTGAACTGGGCGTGTCGTTGCGTCAGGTACTTTTTGATGGCTTTCGCACACAAAACGAGGTCTCTCGCACCGAGAATGAAGCCACTGCTGAACAGTGGGCACTGATAGCGACCGCTGAAGACAAGGCGTTGGAAGTGGCACGCGTATATTTAGATGTACTTGTGGCTGATGAAGTGGTGACGTTGGCGGAGAAAAACTTGGAGAATCACCAAGAGATTTACGATGCCATCAAAGAGAGCAACGAAGGTGGATTTGCTAAAGCCAGTGATTTATCGCAGGTAACAGGGCGTTTAGCGCGAGCTAACGCTAATTTAATGTCTGCACGTAATAATTTAGCGGACGCGCGCAGTGCGTTCACTAAAATGGTGGGTGTAGCCCCTGAAGATCTTCACCTGCCGAGGCCTGATGAATCCATGTTGCCTTCGTCATTAGATGCGTTGCTGGCGCGTGCACTGGAGACACACCCAAGGCTACGCTCGGCACAAGCGGATATTGCGGCGGCGAATGCGGCTCGTGACGGCTCGCGTGCGGCTTACTTGCCTGAGTTCAATTTAGAAGTAGACGCTAACTGGAACGATAATGTGGGGGGAGAAGACGGTGCCGGCCCGCCAGATGTTGGCGGAGAGAACAACAATGTCCAGGCAATGGTGCGTATGCGTTACAACTTGTTCAACGGTGGCGCTGACCGAGCGCGTGAACGACAAACGGCCTATCAAACCATTGAGGCGCGTGAAATCAATGAAATGGCGCATCGTGATGTCATTGAGGGCGCAAAATTGGCTTGGAATGCTCGTACCTATCTTGTACAGCAACGCGATTTTATGCGTCAACATGTCGAAGCGGCAACGGACACCCGTAATGCTTACCGAGAGGAGTTTCGTCTGAATGCGCGCACATTGTTGGATGTGCTAGATTCGCAAAATGAGCTGTTTGAAACACGCCGAGAGTACCTGAGCAAAGAAGCGGACGAACGTTATGCGCAGTATCGTATTTTGAACGCAACAGGGCAGCTTTTAGCCTCCTTACGGGTCGATGTGCCTGCAAGTTGGGATACAGAGTCTTTGACGGGCCAGGAGCGTGAACAATGAAACAGCTAAGCATCGTTTTAATCACTGGACTATTGCTTGGTGGCTGTGCCCCGCAAACTGTTGAACCTATGGAAGACACTGTGACGCAAACTCGTGATCTAACGGATAGCGATAAAGACGGCGTGATTGCCGCTCGCGATCAATGTGGTGACAGTGTTGAACAAGCCAAGGTGAACAATGAGGGTTGCCCAAGTCAGCGAATCGAGCAAGAGTCGTTTGAACTCAACGTTCAGTTTGCGACTGCGTCTGCCCAAGTTCGCGAAGATCAGTATGCAGATATTCGCCGTCTTGCTGACTTTATGCGTCGCTATCCCCAAGCAACCGTGACGATAGAGGGTCATGCGAGCAAGGTGGGCAATGCGTCTTACAATATGCAGCTGTCTCAACGCCGAGCGGAAGCCATTGCCAATGTGTTAGTGACACAGTTCTATATTGATAAAAACCGCGTAGATGCGCAGGGATTTGGGGAAACCCAACCGCTGATTGATGACGAGAGTGACCGAGCGAATGAACAAAATCGCCGTGTGATAGCGTCTGTGTCAGGCGAACATGGGGTAACAGAGAAACGATGGACTATATATTCGTCAGAAGAGCAATAGTTCAGCGAGATAACCTAAACATGAAAAGAGGCGTGGAATGACGCTCCATCAACGTGTGCTCTCGTTTGTCATCACCGCTGCCGTGGTCATCCTTTTGGTGACCACGGCAGTGGTCTTTCATTTTGGTGTTGAACAGATAGAGCGAGAGCAGCAGCAACACTCACGTTTGTTAAGCCAGTCACTCGCAGAGGCGTTACCTGTGGTGCTTGAACAGGGTGATACGCAAAGGCTCAATAAACTGGTTTCTCACTTTATCACGATGCCTCAGGTGGAGAAGATTATTGTCAAACCTATGCTCTCGGGAGACCGTCAAGTGTGGGAGTCTGACTCACCGAGCCTAGACGCACCGGGATGGTTTACCCAACTGACGGGGCTCACAACCCGTACTCGCTCAGTCTCAGTGACTAATGGTTGGACTCAGTTAGCGCAATTGACCATAGCGATAGGGCCACAGCGAAACATTGAGACCCTGTGGAGTCGGCTTTTACAGCTGGTCCTAGGGTTAATGGCAGTGAGTGTACTGATAAGCTTAGGGGCGTCGGTCATGTTCCTTAGCGTGACTGCACCGCTGGGTGAGCTACGAAAACGGTTGAAAGCATTAGGTCATGGTGATTTTCATCCCGCGCGGGCTAGGACGCGTGTTAATGATTTGGTGGCCTTACAAAGTGCGTTTAACCTTGCCGGTCAGCAAGTTGCCAAAGTCCAGCAATCGCAGCAAGAAGAATTGGCACGCTTGCGCGATAAATTGATGGTTGACCCTGTCTCAAGATTACCTAACCGAGGCTACTTCCAGCATCAGTTACAAAGTTACATAAAAGACGGCGTGGGTTGTACGCTTGTGCTCATCGAAGTTTCTTGGTTATCGCGACTGCGCGCACGTTATGGTTACCAATATCGTGATCAGTGTTGGCGCTTGCTGGGAGAAGCGTTAACACAAGGGGAGCTGGCACAAAGCCATCAATTAGTGGCGCGTCTAAGTCATAACGAGATCGCGATACTGCTGACGATTGATGAAGAGAGCATAGTGCGTCGCTACTTGAGGCAACTATTGCGCGCCATAAACCAAGAGCTGGAGCATATTGCTTTGCCTGTTAACCAAGGGTTTCATCTTGGTTTGGCGCAAACCCGTACGGATGATACGGCCAGCCTGATGGCCAAAGCGGATAATGCCTTACAACAGGCTAAGCGCCAAGGTGACGTCTATTTCTGGCCCTCTGATGAACAAGCTGACAGTCGTACTCGAGAGCAATGGCGGCAGATATTACTTGATGCGCTGAATAAAAATCCACTCGCGCTTTATGCCCAGCCGGTTCGCCATCGCGATAATCAACATAACTGGCACCAAGAGGTGTATGCGCATCTTTGGGTTGATGAGAGTTGGCTGGCCGCGGGGCAATTGTTGAACCGTATCTCGATGTACGCACTGGGTGAAGAGTTTGATAGGCATGTGTTGGCTCGGGTCGATGAATACGTAAAAGCCAACCCTGTTACGGATAAGTTAGCGGTCAACCTGACGTTAGAAAGTGTTAAAAGCCAAGCCTTCCATGATTGGCTGCAAAACTTTTTGTTGAAAACCTACTTGGCCAATAAATTGACATTTGAGGTGGCAGAAAGGGCAGTGCATCAAGACCTAGAAGCTTGCCAGGCGTTGTTTCAACTTATTCGTGATCAAGGCTTTGAGGTCGGCGTGGACCACTTTGGGCGTGATATGGATAACGTCGAATACATTAAAAATATCGAGCCTGACTACGTGAAGCTCGATATTGGTTTTGGCCAGCCGTCGAGTGATGTTGACGATGTGTTTATTCGTATGTTGGTGAATATTGCCGCGTCTCGGGAAATAAAGGTGATTGCCACGGGAATCGAGCAGTCAGAGCAGCATCAGTATTTTCATCAGTTGGGCTGCCAAGGGTACCAGGGATATATCCTCCCTCCCATTCGGCTTGATAGTGACCACGCGCACGGTGGTCACGAGCGTCGCGACTAAGTCAGTCGCTTTTTCATTATCCAAGCATCTTCACGGTGACCGTCGGCACAGCGGTAATACTGTTGCCGGCGGTGAACCACTCGGAAACCATGCTTTTGATAAAGTGCTTTGGCAGGTATGTTACTCTCTCGTACTTCTAGCCAAATACTGTCCGCCCCAACATGACGTAGTGTCGTTATCATCCCGTTTAAAAGTACCCATCCCCATCCTTGCCCCTGATAATCAGGATCGATAGCGATATTCAACACTTCGCCCTCACCCGCGATACAGCGTGCATAAAAATAACCGATGATGGTTGAGGGCGTAGTGGCCAAGCGCAGCACGTAGTGATAGTCAAACTGGCGAGGCGAAACCGCCAATTGTGACGCAGACCATGGAAAGAGGTGGGCGCGCTGCTCGATAGCGCTGATCCTCTCAATATCGTCATGATCGAGTGGGGTAATCTGGTAATCACTCATACTGACAAATCTGACGCCAAAGATCGCGCTTAGCCATCGGGTTATCGTGCATCTGCGCTAAAGGAAGTGAATACAAGCTCTTGACGCCATCGACAATGATCTCGGGCGAGTCAATATACCAACACCAGCTAAGATGATGATCACCCAACGCAGCCAAGGCGGCATGGGGGAGTTGACGAGCTTGATCAGCGCTTAGTTTGATACTTTTGAGAATATTGCCAAATAGCCATGCGTCTTGATCAGTGAGTACGTGATCGCAGACCAACAATAATTGGCAGTGGTCAGGCAATTGAATCACTTCTTGCTCTCGGCCGTAGATTTCTGGGTGTCGCAATTGCCACACATCGAGATCCATGGCTTGTAAACGTTGGATATCCGTTAACATGGTTTGGTGACTCTTACGTTGAAGTCGCGGCGGCGAGTTGTTTATACCACCAAGTATCATCCGGGTCTAAGGGGGCAAATTCTGCCTTTTCGGCAACGTCACTGGGCGCAATTTTTAACAGGCTATAGCCCAGTTCAAACAAAGTAGACTCAGCCTCGTCTAACAGTGGCATCACCAAGTCTGCATCTGGGCTATGCCATAACGTAATTTCTTGGGTGTTATTGGCGGTTTGAGCGTCGGTGATGGCAATGTGCCCTAATATCTCTCCCATATCATCAGTTGCAAGGAGAGAAAGCGAGATCTGCCCCGTTTCGCGCAGCTGTTGGAGCTGATCGGCTTGCATGGGGCGCATTAGCGTCTCTCGCCACCAACCGTCTAGTCGAACCAGGTCGGCGGGCGCTTCTGTACGAATCATCATCACAGAGGTAGTGGTTATTAAATGGTGTAGCCAGAATAACGGATTCCCGATCCCGTGCAAGAGGTGACTGTCGTTTGTGTTTGATGCTTACGCAGCTAAATGCATAAATATTCAGCAAATTGTGCAATATGGCGACACAGTCTCCCCTGTTTGCTGATTTTGAGTCCTTTATCTATTTTTACAGTAAAATATGCGGTATATAGTGATAAAAGCTTGAACCCATGACGCGTGCCTCATAAAGTGCTACTGACAACAAAGTTAAAAGTGTCTAATATATGAGACGCTTGTCTCGCCAATGAGATGGTCGAGAGTGATTCCCAGATGTGAGCTTTTCATGCCAATATCGTCGTTAAATGATTGGTTCTACTGCTTAACCGATAACAGTCCGTTTCTTTTTGCCATTCTCGACAGCAATGATTGCTATCTTTACGCCAACCAACGCTACAGCGAGCTGTCTGGCTTGGCCTTGCCGTCGTTAAAGGGGTTATCCGATATCGATACCCTAGGCGAGGCGTTTTATCAGTCGGTCAAACCGCATTATGACAAAGCCAGACGGGGTGAATGCGCCGAGGGAGAGGTGCTTCTTACTGACAACTATCATAGTGCTAGCTTTCACTTCAGTGTTGCACCATTACCAAATGTCGCTGATGAAAGTGGTAAGCCCTGCGTGATCTTTCATGCCGCAGATACATCCGAACGCCAAGTATTAGCCAGTGCGCTCGAAGAGGCGGAGGAAAAATACCACCATCTTAGTCAACTTATCGATGACGGCTGCTGCGTGGTTGAAGATGGCTGTATATTATCAGCGAACCCTGCGGCGGCTGGGCTACTGGGCGTCGGTAGTATCGACGCGCTGATGGGTGAACCTTTATCAGACTATCTTGTGGTGGCAGAGGCAACGACCACCACTATTGACAGCCTATTGCGTGCGCCCCATGGGCAAGGTGTGTCGGTGGTGAGTGCAAAAAACAGCGTGCCGCTGACCGTGTGCCAATCACCGATCCACCTTTTGGGCAAAAAAGCGCATATGCTGCGCCTACAGCCGACAATCACTGACTCGTCGGTTAAGCGCCTAAAACCCACTGAAAAAGAGGATGTCAGCAAAGTCGGTGAGCAACAATCCGCTTATACGGATGCATTAACAGGTCTTTATAACCGCTACGGGTTCAGTCGAGAGCTGGATAGGCTGATAAAGGCACAAACGCCATTGGCCATGTTGTACCTTGATGTCGATAATTTTAAAAATATCAATGATTCTCTCGGACACCATGTCGGCGATCGTGTGCTTCAGGATATTGCTCAGCGCTTACGCGCCTTGCTCTCGGCAGATACTATCATTGGCCACTTAGGCGGTGACGAGTTTGCGGTGTTGCTTCCTAAGCCTGCAACGGAAGATGCGCCTGATCAGTTGGCTGACAAAGTGGTCGGGGCCATTAGTGAGCCTTTTGAATTGCATTATTTTAGTAAGTACTTGGCGTGTTCAGTGGGGATGGTGCGTTATCCCGACGATGGTAAAGACGCCCGCCAGCTGCTGCAAAATGCGGATACCGCGATGTATGAGGCTAAAGAGCAAGGTCGAAACCGTGTGGTCGCCTATCATGACAGCATGAGTAAAGAGGCACGGATGCGCCTGTGGTTGGAAATCGAGCTACAAAAGGCCTTACAAAATAACGGCCTGGAAGTGTGGTATCAACCTAAAGTCAGTGCCAGTGATTATCGTATCAACGGTGCTGAAGCCTTAGTGCGTTGGAAACACCCAGTTGAGGGCTATATCAGTCCTGGGCGTTTTATTCCGGTCGCAGAGCGCTGCGGACTGATTGAAGCGCTCGGCCGTCATGTGATGCGCGAGGTCTTCCAAAACGTGCGTCGCTGGCGTCAACAAGGCATATTGCCGGGACGGGTAGCGATTAACTTATCGCCAGAGCAATTTAGCAGCCCCAAGCTGACCGAGCACATGGAAAAGCTGATTAAAGCCACGGGGGCGAAACCAGAAGATATTACTTTTGAGTTAACGGAAAGCGCGGTGATGAAAAACGATGAGCATGCGCTGAATATGCTCAATGCGATAAAATCACTGGGCTTTGCCCTCTCGATTGACGACTTTGGCACCGGCTACTCATCCTTGTCTTACCTTGCCCGTTTTCCGCTTGATGAGCTTAAGATTGATCGTGCGTTTATTCACGATATGGATGCCTTGAGTAAACAGGTGACGCTGGTGGAAAGCATTATTCATCTCGGCCGAGCCATGGAAATGACCGTGGTGGCAGAGGGGGTCGAAACCCGTCAGCAGGCGTCAGTGCTCACTAACCTGCACTGTGACACGATTCAAGGGTATTATTTTCACTCGCCCATGCCTAAGCATGAGTTTGAAAAGCTATTGCTGAAAAGTAAGCCCCACAAGCAACCACCACAGGCCTTGGCGCCCAGTGCGCAGACAAGCTAACCGGATACCTGTTGGTATTACTCATGATCAAAAATAGAGCAGTGAGCCTGCTCTATTTTTATGCTTGAGGCACTATCGAGTGACGCGCTATGGTCGGCGGTAGGCGAGTCGGTTGAGCTCAAGTAACGCATAGCGGTGTTCGACAAACTCATACACGTTGCCCGACATGGCAAGCTTATACAACGCCACGGCGCGATCGTTGTCGCCCTGGAATTGATAGCGTTTAGCAAGGTAAAAGTAAGCTTCACATAAACGTTCTGCTAGCAGTTCATTGTCTTCACCTTGCGAGGCAAGTTGCTCCAGCAGCTCACGCTCACTGAGCTTACCGAGGTACATATCGACAAGCTGCCAACCCCAACCCGAAGCTTCTGCATTCGCTTTTCGCGTTGCCAGCGCTTGTTGCGCCTTGGTTTCCCCCTTCCAATCGCGTTCCACTAAATAAAGCCAAATGAGGCGATAAGGATCGTCGCGATCTTCTTGGTAGTGATGGAGTAAGTCTTGATGGGCCAGGCGATAGCGACCGCCGTAGTACAAGGCGATCCCACGATTACGCGCGGCATAGCTGTGGCTATTATCCAGCTCTAACGTCGAGTCAAAGGCCTCGTAGGCAGCATCATAGTGGCCGTTCTGAGTAAAATAGACCCCAAGAATATTGAACACATCAGGTTGATCCGGCTTTAGTGAGAGAGACTGGTTAAAGTCCAATCGTGCCAAATCGCGCATCCCCAAGCTGTCGTGCATCAGTCCACGCTCATAATGCAATTGGGCGCGTGCGTCGTCACTCAAATCATTGCGCGCAAGCAGCTGATCAATCCGTGCTAGGTGCACTTCCTGCTGCAGGGTAGGCTGTAAAGGGACGGCCATAGGAGGAAATGTCCACTGGCTGGTGCAGCCTGTTAATAGTAACAGCGCCAGTATCGCCAGAGGCTTGTAAAACACCGCCCGTGGCTGAATAAAAAAGGTCATGAAGGCGCATCTCCGTGTAAAAAAAAGGGAGCCTCAGCCCCCTTTATACCATGAATGACGATATGACTCTAAGCGTCAGTGCTTGGTGCTTCTTCTGCTGGCGCAGCGTCAGCAGCGGGAGCTTTTTCTGCCGCCGCTTCTTTCATGCTCAAGCGGATACGACCTTGACGGTCAACTTCCAGCACTTTCACGTCCACTTCTTGGCCGATTTCGAGATAATCAGACACCTTCTCAACGCGTTGATCAGCGATTTGAGAAATGTGAACCAGACCATCTTTGCCGCCAATCACTGAGACGAAGGCACCGAAGTCAACGATACGCTGAACCTTACCGGTATAGATACGGCCCACTTCGACTTCTGCAGTGAGTGCTTCGATGCGTGAAATGGCATCTTTGGCGGCTTCACCGTCAGTGGCCGCAATTTTCACTGTGCCGTTGTCGTCGATTTCAATGGTGGTGCCAGTTTCTTCGGTAAGCTGACGGATCACGGCGCCACCTTTACCAATGACATCGCGGATCTTATCTGGGTTGATGCTCATGGTGTGGATACGAGGCGCGAACTCAGAGATATCGTCGCGTGCCGAGCCGATGGCTTGGTCCATCACATCCAGGATGTGTAAACGTGCGCCTTTAGCTTGGTTCAATGCGATTTGCATGATCTCTTTAGTGATCCCTTCGATTTTGATGTCCATCTGCAACGCAGTGACACCGTCATCCGTCCCGGCCACTTTAAAGTCCATGTCACCTAAGTGATCTTCATCACCCAAGATGTCAGAAAGCACAACGAAATCGTTGTCTTCTTTCACCAGACCCATGGCGATACCGGCCACTGATTTTTTCACCGGTACACCGGCATCCATCAGCGCCAAGGAGGTGCCGCAGACAGAAGCCATTGAGGAAGAGCCGTTGGATTCTGTGATCTCAGATACCACACGCAGTGTGTATGGGAATTCATCTTGGCTTGGTAGAACCGCTGCAATACCGCGCTTCGCTAGGCGACCATGGCCGATTTCGCGGCGCTTTGGTGAGCCAACAAAACCGGTTTCACCGACACAGTAAGGAGGGAAGTTGTAGTGCAGCATGAAGCCTTCTTGGCGCTCACCCATGATCGAGTCGATGGTTTGCGCGTCACGCTGAGTACCGAGTGTGGCGGTGACCAATGCTTGTGTTTCACCACGGGTAAACAAGGCGCTGCCGTGAGTACGTGGTAATACGCCCGTACGTACGTCGAGGGCACGAACCATGTCTTTTTCACGGCCATCAATACGGGGTTCACCCGCAATGATACGGCTACGCACGACTTTCTTTTCCAGGTCGCCAAGCATGCCTAGGATTTCACGCTCATCCAAGGTCTCGTCTTCGCCGACTAGTGCAGCCACCACTTCCTGCTTAACCTGACCAATTTGCTCGTAACGGGCCATTTTTTCAGTGATTTGGTATGCCTGAGCCAGTGGACCTTGTGCCATTTCAGCCACACGGGTTTGTAGCGCAGCGTTAACTTCCGGCGCTTGCCAATCCCAAGTAGGTGTTCCCACTTCGGCGGCAAATTCTTTGATTGCGTTGATCGCGGTTTGCTGTTGCTCATGACCAAACATCACCGCTTGCAGCATTTGCTCTTCGCTTAGGCGGTCAGCTTCAGACTCTACCATCAGCACCGCACCTTCAGTCCCGGCCACAACGAGGTCAAGTTTACTCTCGTCTAGCTCTGCTGGGCTTGGGTTAAGCACGAGTTCATCATTGATGTAGCCGACGCGTGCAGAGCCGATAGGGCCGTTGAATGGGATGCCTGAGATGGCCAATGCTGCCGAGGTACCCAGCATGGCAACGATATCAGGGCTAACCGCTGGGTTAACAGATACGACGGTTGCGATGACCTGTACTTCGTTTTTGAACGAGTCCGGGAATAGCGGACGGATAGGGCGGTCAATCAGGCGTGCGGTCAGTGTTTCTGACTCAGAAGGGCGGCCTTCGCGCTTGAAAAAACCACCTGGGATTTTACCCGCGGCGTAGGTACGCTCTTGGTAGTTGACCGTCAATGGGAAGAAGCTTTGGCCTTCAGCCGCTTCTTTTTTACCGACGACAGAAACGAATACCGAGGTATCGTCCATGCTGACCATGACAGCACCATTGGCCTGACGTGCCATCACGCCTGTTTCCAATGTCACTGTATGATTGCCGTATTGGAATGTTTTTACGATTGGATTCACAGATTATTTCCTTGTTGCTAAGGGATAAACCCGTTGGTTTATCTCACTAAGTGTTGGCTTTCAGCTGCTCACCATCGCGACTAATGACAGCACGCTGCGCGGGTGTTTGGCCTTCGTGGGCGGTATGCTGTCAATAGTCGCGACCTTATGGTCGACGTTGTTGACTGTGTTACAGCTGAAAGTGGCGCTAATTATACACGTGCTTGGCCGATAACGACACCACGAGGCGGTCAAATGGCAACATTTGTGATGTGTTTGGCAAGCAATATTGACCCTAAAGGATGCAGATAACACGGCGAAGTCAGATTTGTGAATTGAAGCTGACTACAAGATCAGCGAAAATACGCCACCTTTGTGAATGACCTCCTCAGCTGGCGCCTGATTGCCGCCTGAAGCCAACAAGAAGATAACCTGCTATGTCAAATACACTGCTGCAACAGGAAGTTGATAAACGCCGCACGTTTGCGATTATCTCGCACCCAGATGCGGGTAAAACCACCATCACCGAGAAGGTGCTGTTATTCGGACGTGCCATTCAAACGGCAGGCACCGTGAAAGGGCGTGGCTCTAACCAACATGCGAAGTCTGATTGGATGGACATGGAAAAAGAGCGTGGTATCTCTGTCACCACCTCGGTGATGCAGTTTCCTTACAACGACTGCTTAGTGAACCTGCTTGATACCCCAGGGCACGAAGACTTTTCGGAAGATACGTACCGGACACTGACTGCTGTCGATTCGTGTTTAATGGTGATTGATGCGGCGAAAGGTGTCGAGGATCGTACCCGTAAGCTGATGGAAGTCACCCGTTTACGTGATACTCCGATCATCACCTTCATGAACAAACTTGACCGTGATATCCGCGACCCAATGGAGCTGCTTGATGAAGTAGAAAGTGAGCTCAATATTGCGTGTGCGCCGGTATCTTGGCCGATTGGTTGCGGGAAAGGTTTCCAAGGTGTGTATCACATTCATCGTGACGAAAGCATTCTATATCAATCTGGCCAAGGCCATACCATCCAGGAAGCACGTATCATCAAAGGCTTGGATAATCCTGAATTGGATGATGCGATCGGTGCAGACATTGCGCAAGATTTGCGTGATGAGCTGGAACTGGTGATGGGCGCGTCTCATGCGTTCGACCATGAGCTGTTTTTAAGCGGTGAACTCACGCCTGTTTTCTTCGGTACCGCACTGGGTAACTTCGGTGTGGATCATATGCTGGATGGCTTGACTGAGTGGGCACCCAAGCCCATGGCGCGCCCGACCCATGACCGTGAGGTCAAGGCTGACGAGGAGAAGTTCTCGGGATTTGTGTTTAAAATTCAAGCCAATATGGACCCACGTCACCGTGACCGGATCGCGTTTATGCGCATTGTTTCCGGCAAGTATCAGCAAGGAATGAAACTGCGCCATGTACGTTTAGGTAAGCAAGTGAATATTTCCGATGCGGTGACCTTTATGGCAGGGGATCGGTCACGGGCTGAAGATGCGTTTGCTGGCGACATTATTGGCTTGCACAACCATGGCACCATTCAAATTGGTGATACCTTTACGCAAGGAGAAGATCTGAAATTTGCGGGGATCCCGAATTTTGCCCCAGAGCTTTTCCGTCGGATCCGCCTCAAAGATCCATTGCGTCAAAAGCAGCTGCTTAAAGGTTTGATTCAGCTGTCTGAGGAAGGTGCGGTACAGGTGTTCCGTCCGTTGCAATCGAACGACTTAATTGTCGGAGCGGTTGGTGTCCTCCAGTTCGATATGGTGGTAGCTCGCTTGAAAGCTGAATACAACGTGGATGCCTTGTATGAGCCGATTAATGTGGCCACCGCGCGTTGGGTGGAGTGCAAGGATGAGAAGAAGCTGGACGAATTCCAGCGTAAAAACCAAGCGAACTTGGCTTTGGATGGTGGCGACAACTTGACGTACATTGCGCCGACCATGGTTAACCTGAACCTTACGCAAGAGCGCTTCCCGGATATTGATCTCAGAGCGACCCGCGAACACTAATCGGTAGAGGGCGAAGACTGAGTCCCCCCGTGTGGCGAAAAACACGCACCAGGGAAAGATAACGCTCTCCAAGTTCGCCCCCATGCTATACTGCCGTCTGTAACCAGACGGCTTTTTAATGGCATAAGGTTTACAAAGCAAGGATGCCAATAATGATGATTGCGCGTATTAAACGTTGGGTGGCACGTTACGATGCCTGGTGTCAGCGAATGGGGCTTGGCGAGGATAACCGCCGAAGCTGTGTGCCTATCAAGCGTTCAGAAAATACACCCCCCACACAAACGTCTCAGCATGATTGATACCCATTGCCATTTTGACTTTTCTCCGTTTCGAGACGCCCCGGAGCGATACTGGCAGGCGGCACGCGAAAGCGGTGTGATGCGGATGGTGGTCCCCGGTGTTAGCGAGAGTAACTGGTCAGCAGTGCTGTCGTTGACTGAACGCTTACAAGGCGTTTACGCGGGGCTAGGGCTGCACCCATGTTTTCTCGATGTTCACACTGACACCAGCCTAGATAAACTTGATCAGGCACTGGCCGCGCGTCCTGCGCGCTGTGTCGCTGTCGGAGAAGCCGGGCTCGACTTTTTTGTCGCGAACCAGGATGCCGCTCAGCAGCGCCAGCAAGCGCTATTGGAGGGGCAGCTTTGGCTCGCACGCCACTATGATCTCCCCATTATTCTGCATAGCCGCAAAGCGCATAACCAATTATTACGCACCGTTAAAGCCTACCCAGGCGTACGCGGGGTGTTACATGCGTTCAGTGGCAGTGAACAGCAGGGTAAACAGTTTATTGATGCGGGTTTGATGCTCGGGGTTGGCGGGACCGTCACCTATTCTCGCGCGCAAAAAACTCGCCGCGCCATTGCACAGCTACCTTTGGAGCACCTCGTCCTTGAAACCGATGCCCCCGACATGCCTTTGGCAGGATTTCAAGGAAAACCGAACACACCCTCTCAGGTATCACGGGTTGCTGATGTGGTGGCAGCGTTAAAAAGCTGTGACAGAGATCATCTGGTGGCTGAAACATCAGACAACGCTGAAAGATTGTTTGGCTTTGATTGAGCGGGAACGGGCAAAAGACAAACGTTTGCGGTTGCATAAGCTCACAAAACTAGATCAAAGTCATACTTATTGATGCATTACAAAATAGTTTTACAGCGAACTGTGATTGGAATATTACTTTAATGTGACTGCGATGCGTATAATCTCTCCCGGAAACCAAATTCCACTTTGTCGAGACGCCAACTTTTTACTTTGAGGATGCCAATACTATGAGCCTGCTGATGAGCGTGATCGGGATGGTTGTACTGCTAGGGATAGCTGTTCTTCTTTCCGATAACCGCAAAGCCATTAACCTCCGTACCGTGGGTGGCGCATTTGCTATCCAACTCTTTTTCGGTGCTTTCGTACTGTATGTCGATGTCGGACGCGACATTCTGTACGGCGCATCACAATACGTTGCTAACGTCATCGCATACGGTGACGAAGGGATCAGCTTCATCTTTGGTGGGCTGGTTTCTGACAAAATGTTTGAATTGTTCGGCGGTGGCGGTTTCGTCTTCGCACTGAAAGTTCTGCCAGTTATTGTCTTCTTCTCATCACTGATCAGCGTGCTTTACTACCTGGGTATTATGCAGGTTGTGATCAACGTGCTCGGTGGTGGTCTACAAAAAGCACTGGGTACCTCACGTGCCGAGTCTATGTCAGCAACCGCTAACATCTTTGTCGGACAAACCGAAGCGCCATTGGTGATTCGTCCATTCGTACCTCGCATGACACAGTCAGAGCTGTTCGCAGTCATGTGTGGTGGTCTGGCCTCGGTTGCTGGTGGCGTACTGGCCGGTTATGCCTCTATGGGTGTTCCGCTTGAGTACTTGATTGCGGCATCATTCATGGCCGCACCTGGTGGTCTACTGTTTGCGAAAATCATCAAACCTGAAACCGACGAGCCGGTCGAGCAGATGGCTGACGCGACCGCTGAAGGCGCAGAGAAGCCAGCGAACGTGATTGATGCAGCCGCAGGCGGCGCTTCATCAGGTATGCAACTGGCGCTTAACGTTGGTGCTATGCTACTTGCCTTCATTGGTTTGATTGCCCTGATTAACGGCATGCTAGGCGGTATCGGTGGCTGGTTCGGTTATCCAGACATCACGCTGGAGCTGATCTTGGGTTACCTGTTCGCCCCGTTTGCATTCCTTATCGGTGTGCCATGGGAAGAAGCGGTGGTCGCAGGCTCTTTCATCGGTCAGAAGATCGTGGTTAACGAATTCGTGGCTTACCTGAACTTCACGCAATACCTTGGTGAAGGTGCGCAAGTTGTTGCAGCAACAGGTATGGAAATGACAGAGAAAACCAAAGCGATTATCTCCTTTGCTCTGTGTGGTTTCGCTAACTTGTCGTCTGTGGCTATCTTGCTAGGTGGCTTGGGTGGTCTCGCGCCAAACCGTCGTCCAGAAATTGCACGCTTCGGTGTGAAAGCGGTGATCGCCGGTACCTTGTCTAACTTGATGGCAGCGACCATTGCGGGTCTATTTGTTACCTTAACCTTGGCGGGCTAATCGTCTTATCGCGATAGCACATCATGTTAAGCAAAACGCCACACAGGCTGCCTGTGTGGCGTTTTTTTATTGCAGCCATTGGCGTGATACGCTCAGCCCACATCCTCTAGGGGTGTATACTCAGAGGTAGATACGAGCGAACAAAAAAGGTAACGATATGCAGGAAGTCCTTCTCGCCTTGGTGGCTGGTTTTTTGGTTGGCGTACTGTTTAGCGCGATAAAACTCCCCATACCCGCACCGCCTGTTTTATCCGGTGTGATGGGCATCGTCGGGGTGTATTTGGGCGGCGTCGGCTATCAGTGGATTGTGGCGCGTTTTTTCAGTTAGAAAGATTGGTTCCACCGCGCAACAGTGTATTTTTCAACATAAACGGTAAAATCTAGTTTTGCTGAAACGGCGTTGGTAAAATAAGTGAACGCCGTCAAAGTTTGCTGGCGCCACAATCCTTATTTTCCTCTCATGGTTAGCAACAAGGTGTGGCTAGCCCCAATCGGAAACGTCCAACGGCGGAACCGCAAGCACATAGGTGTTTGCACGCGGCAACAAGGATGGTTGGTTGAAGGCGGCGCGATGTCCAGCCTCAAACTTCATGGAGCCAAGTCCGCTGAGCAATGACCGGAAAACAGAACCGGTTGTTAATACAGTGGCCAACCCTATACCTGTTTGGCAAAAGAATGAGGACTGGAGATAACCCATGAACGAATTACAAACCGCGGCCCTACGCGCACTAAAACTGATGGATCTGACGACACTGAACGATGATGATACCGATGAAAAGGTGATCAGCCTGTGTCAGAACGCGAAAACTGCCGTTGGTAATACTGCAGCGATTTGCATCTATCCGCGCTTTATCCCTATCGCCAAGAAAACACTGCGCGAACAAGGCACGCCAGAGGTGCGTATCGCCACCGTGACGAACTTCCCTCACGGTAATGATGATATTGATATTGCGGTGGCAGAAACGAAGGCAGCCGTCGCTTACGGCGCCGATGAGGTTGATGTGGTGTTCCCGTATCGCGCGCTGATTGCAGGTGATGAACAAGTAGGTGCTGAGCTGGTCAAACAATGTAAAGCCGCGTGTGGCAGTGATGTATTGCTTAAAGTGATCATTGAAACCGGTGAACTGAAAAGTGAAGCACTGATCAAACGCGCCTCTGAGATTGCCATTGATGCAGGCGCTGACTTTATCAAAACCTCCACGGGGAAAGTGGCGGTGAATGCCACCCCAGAAGCGGCGGAGATCATGCTCAACGTGATTAACGATAAAGGCGTGGCTGAGACTGTTGGCTTTAAACCTGCGGGCGGTGTACGTACCGCTGAAGACGCACAGCAATACTTGGCAATGGCTGACCGTATTCTTGGTGAACAATGGGCTGATAGCCGTCACTACCGTTTTGGTGCTTCTAGCTTACTGGCAAACCTGCTGCACACCTTGGGCGAAGGTGAAAAAGCAGCTGAAGGCGGTTATTAACTGTCGATTGTCAATCGATACCCAGGGCAAGGTAGGCCTTGCCCATTTGCCGGTAAGGAGGAAGCATGATCTTACCTCAAGAGATTATTCGTAAAAAACGTGACAACCTGGCGTTGAGCAAACAAGAAATCTACGCGTTTATTCAAGGTGTCGCCGATGAGTCGGTCTCAGAAGGGCAAATTGCCGCGTTTGCGATGGCGATTTACTTTAATGACATGACCATGGATGAGCGAGTGGCATTAACCTGTGCGATGCGTGACTCTGGCATGACCTTAGATTGGTCTCACATGCAATTTGATGGCCCTGTGGTTGATAAGCATTCAACCGGTGGGGTGGGCGATGTCACCTCACTGATGCTGGGGCCCATGGTTGCTGCCTGTGGGGGATATGTGCCGATGATCTCAGGTCGCGGTTTGGGCCACACTGGCGGCACGCTGGACAAACTGGAATCCATTCCCGGTTATAACATCATGCCAAGCAACCAAGTGTTTGGTGATGTGACCCGCGATGCCGGTGTGGCGATCATTGGGCAAACCGGCTCATTAGCGCCTGCGGATAAACGTGTGTATGCCACCCGCGATGTAACGGCCACGGTCGACAACATATCTCTGATCACCGCGTCGATTCTGTCGAAAAAGCTGGCCGCAGGCCTGGATGCTTTGGTGATGGACGTCAAGGTTGGATCGGGTGCGTTCATGCCGACGTATGAAGACTCAGAGGCATTGGCCAAATCGATTGTAGGTGTGGCAAACGGTGCCGGCACTAAAACCAGTGCGTTGTTGACGGACATGAACCAAGTATTAGCATCGTCGGCCGGCAACGCATTAGAAGTCAAAGAAGCCGTCGACTTTTTGACCGGTCGTTACCGTAACCCACGTTTGTACAATGTGACTATGGCGCTATGCGCCGACATGTTGGTGGTCAGTGGATTGGCAACCGATGTGAATCAAGCAAAACAAAAACTGGATCAGGCACTGGATAGCGGTCGTGCTGCCGAGTGTTTTGCCAAGATGATCGCAGGACTAGGTGGCCCGGCAGATTTTGTTGAGTCGCCAGATCAATACCTCGCGACTGCATCCGTGATTAAGCCTGTCTATGCTGAGCAATCAGGCATTGCCAGTGCCATGGATACACGGGCATTGGGCATGGCTATTATAGAAATAGGTGGCGGCCGTCGGGTTGCCAGCGATAAAATTGATTATGCCGTTGGGTTGAACGAAATGATTCGTCTGGGGCAACAAGTGGATGAGCACACCCCGCTCGCCATGCTCCATGCTCAGACTGAAGAGCAATGGCAACAAGCGGCGAATGCGGTGCGAGCCGCAGTGAAAGTCGCTGATGAGGCGCCGAGTGCAACGCCAGACGTTTATCGTCGCATCAGCTTACAAGACGTCTAATGGAGGCGATCATGAAACGCGCAATTGTATTAGTTTTAGACTCATTTGGTATTGGCGCCACTGAAGACGCCGTCAAATTCGGTGACCAAGGTGCAAACACCTTGGGCCACATTGCACAAGCGTGTGCGAAAGGCGAAGCGGATAATGCGGATCGTCAAGGTCCATTATCTTTGCCTAACATGACCAAATTGGGCTTGGGTAAAGCGTGTGAAGAGTCGTCAGGTTACTTCCCAGAAGGCTTGGATTCACATGCAGAGATTATCGGTGCTTACGCACATGCTAAAGAGCTGTCTTCGGGTAAAGACACACCGTCTGGTCACTGGGAAATTGCCGGTGTGCCTGTCTTGTTTGAGTGGGGCTACTTCTCAGACTTGACGAACAGCTTCCCGCAAGCGCTGCTTGATCGCATTGTTGAACGAGCGGGCGTACCTGGCTATCTCGGTAACTGCCATGCATCGGGCACGCAAGTGCTGGACGATCTGGGCGAAGAGCACATGAAAACGGGTAAGCCGATTTTCTATACCTCGGCGGACTCGGTGTTCCAAATCGCGTGCCATGAGGAAACCTACGGGCTAGATAACCTGTATGAGTTGTGCCAGATCGTGCGCGAAGAATTGGAAGACTATAACATCGGTCGCGTGATCGCCCGTCCTTTCATCGGGCCAGCGAAAGGTCAGTTTGAGCGTACCGGCAACCGCCGTGACTTGTCTGTCGAGCCACCTTCTCCTACCGTGCTACAAAAGCTGGTGGAAGAAAAAGGCGGTGATGTGATCTCGATTGGTAAGATTGCAGACATTTACGCGCATTGCGGTATCACCAAGAAAATCAAAGCCACAGGCCTAGAAGCGTTGTTTGATGCAACCAAAGACGCGATCAAAGAAGCAGGCAACAATAGCTTGGTTTTCACCAACTTTGTTGACTTTGATTCGGCGTACGGCCACCGCCGCAACGTTGCCGGTTATGCCGCGGCACTGGAGTACTTTGACCGTCGCTTACCCGAAATCATGGAAATGCTTGAAGAAGACGATGTGCTGTTGCTAACGGCTGACCATGGTTGCGATCCAACTTGGCCTGGTACTGATCACACCCGTGAGCATATCCCTGCACTGGTCTACGGCAAAAAAGTGCCAGCGGGCTCACTCGGTCGCCGCGAAACGTTCGCGGATATAGGTCAGTCCTTGGCGGAATACTTTGATGTATCACCAATGGATTACGGGAAGTCGTTCCTGTAACGCGTTGACCACTTCCCTAGATAAAAAGAGATGGCGAACGGCCATCTCTTTTTTTATCTCGGTTTATTGCCCTGATCGCCATGTCTTTGCCGTTTTACCAAGATAAACGCGCAGAACGACGAGTGAGTATTGCCATCAATAGCGCCCCCGATAGGAGTGCGAGGCCGATGAGGAAGCGAAATTCGGTCATGTTCGATTGCAGCTGCTTTTTGGCTTCATTGATAACGGAGTGATGCTCAACGGTGAGGCGGAGAAAACCGACAATGTCGCCATCACGGCTGATTGGTGTCATCAGTTGCTGTCGTCCTTGGCTTTCCAACCCCAGCGGAGTGGTCAACCCAACGGCTGTTTCCAACGGTAAGGCGTTGGTTGAGCGCACGACAGGGCTGCCGTTGAGCTGATAGAAACTGGCATCGCGAATTAACGGCTCGGTTGCCAGCTCATCAGCCATGGCTTGTAAAGGCTGGTAATTCTTATCCACTAAGGCATCATAGGCTTGCACACCCACTTGGCGGGTCATTAGCTGGGCTAATTGGTCCGTTTGCTGGTATAGCGCTTGGTACTGACGCTGGCTGAGTGTGGTGCTGTAAAGCATCAAAGCGGCAATAGTCCCGATGGTTATGAGCAAAAGACTCCACCAAGTCACCCGCCGTAGTGTTTTGCGCGAAATTGAAAACATACCTTCCTCAAAGCCAGATAAACAGAGTCAATTAGCACTGGAGCTTACTACGGTTTTTATGGTATCACAGCCTCATTGTGATTGATTCATTCACCAAGCTTGCTTGGAAACCGAAAGGAAAATATTGACCATGGATAAGGCCAAACCGTTGGCAATTCACCGTTCACCGCAACTCTACCGTCGCTTTCCTTCCATCACCACGCCGTTTTTCTCTCGCCACCGGCATGGCGGGTGGATTGTGTTTGCTAAAGCCATCGACCCCCGTCAGCTTGACGATATCCGTTTTTTTACTGGGGAGGCGCTAGAGGTCGTCGATGGATGGCGTGTTGGGCCGTATGAGGTGTTATTGATCCGCGGTGAATTGACGGCTGAACATCGCACCGTGATTGAGGCGCTCGAGCTCGACTGCGCGGACTTACAGGCCCTACCGGATTTAAGCAAACCTGGTTTGGCGGTGTTTGACATGGACTCCACCGCGATAGAAATAGAATGTATTGATGAGATTGCGGCACTCGCTGGGGTTGGAGACGCGGTGTCTGCGGTCACCGAGCGCGCCATGTTGGGCGAACTTGATTTTGAGGCAAGCTTACGTCAACGCGTGGCGGCGTTGAAAGGCGCTGACGCGGCGATACTTGAGACAGTGAAAGCGCAGTTGCCGTTGATGCCAGAAATGGCGAGCTTAGTGGCCAGTTTAAAAGCCCACGGCTGGTATGTGGCGATTGCTTCTGGCGGTTTCACCCATTTTTCTGATCATCTTCAACAGCGATTAGGCTTGGATTATGCCGTGTCGAACCAGCTTGGATGCCGTGATGGTCAACTCACCGGCGAGGTAGACGGGGCAGTGGTGGATGCGCAACGCAAAGCGGATGTGTTAACCATGTTGGCACAAAAGTACGATATCGCCCCAGAGAACACGTTAGCTGTAGGCGATGGCGCCAATGACTTGGCGATGATGGACGCTGCGGGTCTCGGCATTGCGTATCATGCGAAACCCAAAGTGAATGCGAAAGCGCAAGCTGCGGTCAAACATGCGTGGTTGGGGGGTGTGTTGTGCGTGCTCTCTGCCAGTATTCGAAATCGCATTAGTTGGCAGCCACGCTAATAGGGTAAAGGGTGTGGCACCCACTTGGTGTGGCACTCACTCGGAGTGGTACCCACTGGGTGCCATCCTCTCTTTGCTGTTGCCCCGGTCGATATCGTGCCGATTCATTCGTATGTCGCCTGCGGTTATCGTCCCAGGCGCATTAGCACTTCATCGGTCACATCGACCAACTCACCGTAGGCACACAAGGCAACAAATTCGTCTTCTAGCTGGCGTGCTTTGTGGGTATCGCGTTTGAGTAACGTGGATAACTGCGTGGCATCAATATCTTGTTCAGCATGGGCTAGCGGTGTCATCCGATTGCGTAGCACCGCGAATGCGCCGCCTTTTTGCGCCAACTGGATGAACTTACGCCTTGCGTCGTCTGATTCAAATTCACTATCGGCAAAGGTATGGACGGCGCGCACCTTATCATCTTGCATGTCTATCCAGACAAAGTATTCGCGCACCAGCTCTTTAAGAGGCTGCGAGGGGCGAGTGACTTCATGAGTGCGGGTGAGAATCTTATCCCCGAACACCGGATAAAAAGACAGTTGGCGACCGCCGCCTGCGCGCTCGAGAAAGCGGTGCAAACGGCTGGGTGGCAGGTTGATACCCACTGCGGGCACCGAGAGTACACCGTTGTCGCGTCGAATAAAGTAGGGTTGTACGGTTAAGCGCGTAAGCAATAATTGGTGCATGGCCCAAACCAAGGGAGGGTCGGGTAAACGCTCATCCAGCACGGTCAGTTTGTCGAGGTTGTGTTCAATCAAGCGGCGAAGGTACTGGCGACGACGGGTGTTGGGCGCTTCAGTGGTAAGCTTGAGTTGGATATTGTCTCGTTTGGGACTCACTCGAATGACTTGATACGGCATATCGACGAGAGGCGCACGAGGGTCAATATTGACAAACGCATCGAGTGATACAGACACCAAGTCATCTTTCGCACCTTGAAAAGGCTGCGCCAGTTTCAGGTTCAACCCACCCGAGGAAAAATCGACCAGCTTTCCCTTCAGCGCTCCCTGTTCTGAATGCACCAGTGATACCTCAGAGCGATAGGCATAACGTGGTTCACGACGTTGTGGTTGACGGTCCGAAGAGATGAGCTGGGCAAGACAAACTGGATTACGTTGGTGCAAAAAGCGTCGCAAGGCTTGACTGGATAACGACGGTTTGGGGTGGGTTAAATAACTCTCCTTGCTTTCGGTATGAGTCACATCTTGCACCAACGCGACATGAGTCAGGGTTTTGAGCGTATTCAGCCAATCAGGCGACACATCTTGTAGCCGTTCAATGTCACCCGCGTTTATGGCTGACATGGTCACCTTAAACACCCGCCATGAATGGCGCTTGGCACCCAGTTGCCAGAACAGGTGGCGCTCATCTTCGCTCATTTCGCTGGGCGAAGCGGAATAGAAAAAACGCTGTTTGTTTTTCTCTACATAAAAGCAATATAACAATAGCTGGCTGGTTGACGCCCCTTCCACTTGCAGCAGTGACAAGCGCTGTGCATCGAAAATATGATTAATGACAGGTTGATTGCGGCTGTCGTGCCAGTAATCCCATAGCTCTCGATTTTGCCGCGTTTGTAATACGTACTCTAACTTGTCTTGCGCAAAGTAAAGCGGTAGCACGCTGGTGTGATGCAAGAAGGATTGTTCATAGCTTTGCAGCTTGAGAGTGAGTAGCTTGTCCTCCCCATCTTGTTTGCCACGAAAGTCGGGCGAGGCCATTTCTGCATCGAGGGCCTGCTTAATCGCGTCACTGCTGGTGTCAAGCCGTAAGCGTAGCCAAGCACTGCTGGTGGACTCTTTGTTTTGATCGACGCCAATAATGCGATAACTCAGCCCTTGTTCCAGATCGGGGTCTTGATACTTTTGCGCCAGTGCTGTGAACCGAACGATGACTTCAGCGCTAGGCGGGTAATCGAATGCCGCGGGGACACGTACTCGGCAGCCTGAGTTAGACAAGTCGCTGGTGACCCCATGTACCTCATAGCCGGTATTCAGTGTTATTAATACTTGGGTAGCAAAATGGATGCGGCTTTCACTACGCGCTAAATAACGTCCAAAGGTGAGTTTCTCGGGTAATAATGCCGCCTGGGCGCTATCACTGACTGGGCCTTTTCCTTGTTGCTGCGTCTGCTTTTCTTGTTCATGTTTGACGCGAAAGTTATTAGGGGTATTGTGCAAATCTTCCCACAACCCTTGAGTCATTTGCCCGTTGTATAAAGGCAAACGCTCGTAATAGCGGTTAATCGCGACATCATCCAGCCAATGCTTTTTGCCGTTGAGCTCGTATTGATGACACTCACCATCCACTTTGCCACGCAGGTCGATGGTACGGTTGCATGGCGTCATCAAACGTCTGATCTCCATTTTGATCAGAAGTTTGGCAGAGCTTGGCTCGTTGGCGGTTAGCTTATCGAGCAGCACCTCAAATTTTGGGGTTTGGGACATCGGAAGCAGTTGCTCAATCAGTCCCTGGTAATCATCCTGCTTCATGGCAAAGTCTGGTAAAGTATTGTCCTTGTATATTAACGGCACGCGTCGGAAAAAGTGTCGGAATAATTAATAAGATAGCAATCATTTTGTGAATTAGCTGACATCATACGTCTTGGAGAGCGAATGGCAAAAACAAAACGAGCCTACGTATGTAACGACTGTGGCGCGGATTTTCCCCGTTGGCAAGGGCAGTGCTCAGCCTGTGGCGCGTGGAATACCATTACAGAAGTAAGACTGGCAGCATCGCCCCAGGTCGCGCGCAATGAAAAGTATGCCGGGTATGCAGGTAGCGCAGAAGGACAAGTACAAACCCTGCAGGATATCGATTTACAAGAAGTGCCACGCCTGAGCAGTGGTTTTAAAGAGCTGGATCGTGTGCTCGGCGGGGGGATCGTCCCTGGTGCCGCTATTTTGATTGGTGGTAACCCAGGCGCGGGGAAAAGTACCTTGCTGTTGCAAACTATGGTCGGGCTCGCACACCATTTGCCGACCTTGTACATCACAGGGGAAGAGTCATTACAGCAAGTGGCGATGCGCGCTGATCGGTTGGGGCTTGCCAAAGACCGCTTGAAGCTGTTGTCAGAAACGGGCGTAGAAACCATCTGCCAGGTGGCCAAAAAAGAACAACCGAAAATCATGGTGATTGACTCGATACAGGTGATGCATGTCGCGGATGTGCAATCCGCGCCCGGTAGCGTGTCGCAGGTGCGGGAGTCTGCCGCAGCCTTGACCCGTTATGCCAAGCAACACAATGTGGCGATTTTCATGGTGGGGCATGTGACGAAAGATGGCACACTGGCTGGCCCCAAGGTGCTGGAGCACTGTATTGATTGTTCGATTTTGCTCGATGGCTCCAGTGATAGCCGTTTTCGTACGCTGCGCAGCCATAAAAACCGCTTTGGTGCGGTCAACGAACTTGGCGTGTTCGCGATGACTGGGCAGGGTTTAAAAGAGGTCAGTAACCCCTCCGCTATTTTCCTTTCACGTGGTGAGGAGCAAACCTCCGGTAGCTCGGTAATGGTGGTGTGGGAAGGCACTCGCCCTCTATTGGTAGAGTTACAAGCCTTGGTCGACTATTCACAATTGGCCAATCCACGCCGGGTGGCGGTGGGGCTAGAGCAAAACCGTCTTGCCTTACTTCTGGCCGTCTTACACAAACACGGCGGGCTGCAAATGTCTGACCAAGATGTGTTTGTGAATGTGGTTGGTGGGGTTAAAGTCACCGAAACCAGTGCCGATCTTGCCCTGCTGTTAGCGCTGATATCGAGCTTTAGGGATCGCCCGCTGCCGAGAGAGCTGGTGGTCTTTGGTGAAGTCGGTTTAGCCGGGGAGATCCGCCCTGTTCCAAGTGGGCAAGAACGTCTGATGGAAGCGGCAAAACATGGCTTTAAAAAAGCAGTCGTGCCCAAAGCAAACTTGCCGAAACAGCGTATTGAAGGGATGACGGTTTATGGCGTTAGCAAACTCTCCGACGCCCTGGATGTGTTAGAAGACTTGTAGTCGAGCGCAAGTACCAATAGCGAAGTGGTGGGCGATGATACGGCCAGTTAACCGAACAAAGACGCTCGGTTTTATCATCGCGCTACGGCCTCCATTACATGGAGGCTTTCGTCGGAGTGGTTTGTACATCGGCCTCACGCTGCTGCGCGGTGCTCAGTGGCGGCTCAGCGTCTGGCATATTGGCGACTTGTACCTGTGTTTCGACCAAGTTTTCCACCACCGCGACTAAATGTCCCCAACTGACGCGCTTCTCGTTTTCGAGCAAGGTATCAAACTGTTCAGCACTCCACTTAATAAACCGGCGCGGGTTAAGCGCCCGTCCTAAAAAACGCACTTCGTAATGCAAATGAGGGCCAGTGGATAAACCTGTGTTGCCTGACCAAGCAATCAAGTCCCCTTTTTTCACGAATTGCCCACTGCGTACGTTGAACTTATCAAGGTGGGCGTAGAGGGTCATAAAGCCAAAGGCATGGTCTATTTTTACAAAGTTGCCATAGCCTTTGCGACGGCTGGGTCTGACGTATTCCACCACGCCATCGGCCGGGGCATACACCGGGGTGCCGATGTCTGCGGTTAAGTCTAATCCCATATGGAATTTTTCTTTGCCAGTGACCGGATGCGTCCGTGAGCCATAACCGGAGGAGCGCCGATAACTCTGGATGGGTTTACCGTTGGGGATGAGCTGTAGCATGGTATAGCGCACGGCAGAATTGATCGCCGCCACATCAAGCCGATGGGTCAGCGAGGCATCTTTGGCGACCGATTGTAGCCCTAACATATCTTCTACCGTCACGACGCGTTGGGTGAGAGCGGTTAGCTCGACATCTTTGTTTTCGATGGTTTGTGACAGCTCATCGCGTTTTTGTTGCAGCATGGCCACTTCGTTATTCAATGCAGCACGCTCTTCACGTAAACGGTTAACGGCGGCTTCAGCTTCAGTAGAACGCTCGGAGAGTAAATAGAGGCTGGCGAAGGTCACGGTGAGAACGGCCAACAATACCAACGCCAACGTCTGCACTACCTTTTTGCGGGTAGGGCAAAGCGTATAATGCTTCACACCGTTTGGGTGTGAGATGGCGATGTGGATGTGATCTGTCATGACTGGTTACTGCTGGCCTGCGTTTGGTACCGCCCATGACGACACGGAACTAAGACTCGGGCTCCGTCATAGGGTCGGTCAACTGCGCTAGCTCGCGATGAAGGAGCTCATCGTTGCCAACGTTAAGTTCAACAAGCCTTTTTAAATGACTGGCACTATCAATGTCAATGTGATCAATATAAAGATGGAGGTAATTCTCGCAGTTATTGACGAGAATGCAGTCCATGTCTAATTCTACGTCAGAGTCATGCAGATAAAAGATCAGCGAAAACGTTGTCTGTTGTGGGTTGGCTTGCCAATTATCTGGGCGAGACAAAAGCACCCCTTTCAAAGAAAGGTCGAGTACATGTGCGTGCCACGACTGTTCATTTTGCTTGAGTATCGCGGGGGCACGATACATCACGCGGGAAAATTTTCTACGCTCTGGCATGATCGCATCTCCTCATTCCTTTGCTTAAAGTGTAGGCGATGCATGGCGGGCGACCTAATAATCTGTGTGGGCGTATCGATTCTGAAACATTTTTTGATGTCTTGGCGTTATTAAACGGATGGAATGCGGTTTGTGGGTGGGAAAGTTGGCCATATGACTGCGAGGGCGTGAGGCGCCTATTACATCGCCCCGAAAGAAAAAGGGCAGCGTTGGCTGCCCTCATGAGTGCGGCGTTACTTGGCAACGCGCTTGTATTTGATGCGGTGTGGCTCAGCCGCTTGTGCGCCCAGCGTTTTCTTCAACCAATCGGTGTATTCGGCAAAGTTACCTTCGAAGAAATTCACTTGGCCTTCATCACGATAGTCCAGAATGTGGGTGGCGATACGGTCAAGGAACCAGCGGTCGTGCGAGATAACCATCGCGCAGCCTGGGAACTCGAGCAGAGCTTCTTCCAAGGCGCGTAGGGTTTCAACGTCCAGATCGTTGGTTGGCTCATCGAGCAGCAGTACGTTTCCGCCTGCTTTCAATAGCTTGGCCAGGTGGACGCGGTTGCGTTCACCGCCGGACAAATCGCCGATACGTTTTTGTTGATCGCTTCCTTTGAAGTTAAAGCGAGAGACATAAGCACGCGCAGGCAACTCAAAGTTATTGATGCGAATAATATCGGCACCTTCCGAGATCTCATCGTAAACGGTTTTGTTGTCGTCCATACTGTCACGGAACTGATCCACCGAGGCCAATTGCACGGTGTCACCGACCTCTACTGTACCCGCATCCGGTGTTTCGGTACCACTGAGCATTTTGAACAGTGTTGATTTACCCGCACCATTGGGGCCAACGATACCGACGATAGCGCCTTTCGGAACGCTAAAAGACAGATCGTCAATCAAGACGCGATCACCAAACGACTTGGTTAGGTTGTTAACTTCAATGACTTTATCACCAAGGCGTGGGCCGGGTGGGATAAATAGTTCATTGGTCTCGTTACGGCGTTGGTAATCGGAGGTGTTAAGCTCTTCAAAGCGTGCCATACGCGCTTTTGATTTGGCTTGACGGCCTTTCGGGTTTTGACGTACCCACTCAAGCTCTTTCTCAATGGTTTTCTGGCGGGCTTTTTCTTGTGAGGCTTCTTGCTTCAAGCGGACATCTTTTTGCTCAAGCCACGATGAGTAGTTGCCTTCCCAAGGGATGCCTTCACCACGGTCTAGCTCAAGGATCCAACCAGCAGCGTTATCGAGGAAGTAGCGATCGTGCGTAATCGCCACAACCGTGCCGGTATAGTCGACCAAGAAACGCTCTAGCCATGCCACTGATTCGGCATCCAAGTGGTTGGTTGGCTCGTCGAGTAGCAGCATATCGGGCTTCTCGAGTAGCAAACGACAAATCGCCACACGGCGGCGCTCGCCCCCAGACAGGTTTTTGATTTGTGCATCCCACTCGGGCAGACGCAGGGCATCGGCCGCACGCTCTAACGCATTATCAAGGTTATGGCCATCTTTGGCTTGTATCAGTGCTTCAAGCTCACCTTGCTCTTGCGCCAAGGCGTCGAAGTCGGCGTCAGGATCGGCATAGGACGCATAGACTGCGTCGAGACGCGTCAATGCATCCTTCACATCCGAGACCGCTTCTTCAACGGTTTCACGCACGGTTTTGTCTTCGTCTAGCGCAGGCTCTTGCGGGAGGTAGCCAATTTTAATGCCTGGTTGCACACGGGCTTCACCCTCAATCTCGGTATCGATACCGGCCATGATGCGCAATAGACTCGATTTACCGGCCCCGTTGAGGCCTAGCACCCCAATTTTGGCGCCTGGGAAGAAACACAAAGAAATATCTTTAAGAATTTGGCGCTTAGGTGGCACGATCTTGCTCACCCGCGACATGGTATATACGTACTCAGCCATTTCTGCTCACGCTAATTGTTGTGGTGTAAAAGACGCTATTCTAACGTTAACTTTGCCAAGTTTAACAGTGATTGTCATATTCGCTGGGTAATATAGCCCATGGGCGGCAAACCATTTGCCACAGCGCGAGGGAATTTGCTGATGGGATTGTTGTCTATTCGTTGTCACACAGTTTGGATGTGACACATTCGTCACGGTGTTAATTGATTAGGAGCGACCTTTAACATGGAACGATTCATCGCTTTGTCCGGGCCTTTGCGCAATGCATCTTACGCAGCGCGTCGTGGTGTCCGTGCCTTCTCCCGTTCACTGCTACCAGGACTTATTCTAGGGGCCGCTTTTTCTCCTTCTCTCACGCTGGCGTCGGCCAGTCCAGACAGTGGGCAAATGACGCCTGCACAACGTCAATATGAGGCGGCCATTGATGCGATTGAGCGTGGTGAATTACGTCAATTTCGCCGCCTCAAAGCCAAGTTGCGCGATTATCCACTTTATCCATATTTAGATTATCGTGATTTTACTCGCAACCTTGCAGAAAAGTCGCATGACTCGGTGACCAACTTTATTCAGCGTTACACCACCATGCCGTTTGCTAATAGTTTGCGCGCCGATTACCTCTCACTATTAGCAGATCGAAAAGATTGGGCAACCTTGGTCGCTTTCCAACCCGATGTGCCAAGGGGAGAGCGTTATCAATGTCAGTATTACTATGCTCACAGCCAAGCTGGTAACCGAGCGTTGGCGCGCAGTGGTGCCAAGTCTCTGTACTTATCCGGCCAATCGGTCGACAGTGCATGTGACCCCTTGTTTGATTACCTCTCCGAGCAAAAGCAACTCACTGGTGACTTAATCTTGCAGCGGATGTTGCTGACCTTTGAAGGGCGCAATCGCAGTTTAATGCGTTACCTACAAGGACAACTTCCCGACACCCATCAAGCGACGGGAAAGCAAATCATTGATCTTTACGACAAGCCTGATCAAGTTGCTGACTTTTCCAAGCGAAGCAAAGTGACCCCCTTTAACCAAACGCTTACTCGTCTCGCGTTTGAGCGATTGGCACGCAAAGACGAAGCACAAGCCATTCGTCATTTCCGCCGTACCGTAGAAGGGCAACATTACGATAAGGATGAACGACAAGCCATTGCCGATTATCTTATTGGCCAATTGATGAATGACGATGAGCCTGCATTAGCTGCGTGGCGCGATCGTATGCTGAGACAAAGCGACGATGATGGTCTGCTCGAGCGACGGTTTCGCTTGGCGCTGGTGGAGGGTGATTGGCACGTATTGAATCAATGGCTTTCACTGCTCAGTGATGAGGCGAAACAGTCATTAAAATGGCGATATTGGCAGGCGCGAATTCAATTAGAGCTTGGCGACAGTCACGCGGCGAACCAGGCGTTTGAAACCATGTTGGGTGAGCGTAATTTTTACAGTGTGGCTGCCGCTCAGCACCTGGAAAAGCCGATTCATATCCCTTCGCGTACCGCCGTGTTGAAAGAGGCGGGACTGATGCCTGTCAATGATGTGCTGGCGCGAGTCGATGAGCTGATTGCGCTTGATAAAATCTACGCGGCTAAGCGCGAGTGGTATTATGTGTTGCAGCGCGCCAGTGATGAGCAAATTGCGCTACTGGCCGCCTATGCCAATAAACAGCATTGGTATCATCTCGCGGTACAAGCCACCATCGCTGGAAAAATGTGGGATCACTTGTCGTTGCGTTTTCCGCTTGCCCATCAGTGGTGGTTTGAATTTTTCAGTCGCGAGCGCGGGGTGGATAAAACCACATTGATGGCGCTATCACGCCAAGAAAGCGCTTTTTTCACTCGTGCGGTCTCTCACGTGGGTGCAAGAGGATTAATGCAATTGATGCCGCGTACGGCACGTGAAACCTCTCGTCGATTAGGGTTTGATTATCAAGGGCCGGCCAGTCTTAGCGATCCTGGCGTGAATATTCGCTTGGGCAGTGGCTACTTGAAAATGATGCTTGATCGCTTCGATAGCAATCGCGTTCTCGCTTTTGCGGCATACAATGCCGGACCACATCGAGTGAGTCGTTGGCTGGCACGTTCGAAAGGGCACATGGATGCCATTGCCTTTATCGAGTCGATCCCGTTTTATGAAACGCGCCATTATGTGCAGAACGTGTTGATGTTCGATATTTACTATCGCCAACTTTTAGGTGAGCCCGTGCAATTTTTGCGAGCCCACGAGTTGGCACAGCGTTATTAATGTTACAATCGCGACCATCACGTAAAGAGCGAGAGGAACCCATGTCGCAATCGCCTGCATTTTCTGGTTGGCAAGATGTTATCGCGCTAGTGCGCCGTGCTGGACAAGATGATAATGATGATGCCTTGTTGACAGCGTTACTGACCCCCGATGAGCGAGATACCTTGGTGGCCCGGATTAATATCTTGCATGAGTTGTTAGAAGGGAGAATGAGTCAGCGCCAATTGAGTCAATTGCTAGGCGTGGGGATCGCGACCGTGACACGCGGCTCTAATGAGTTAAAGCGGATGGATGACGAAACCAAAAACTGGCTGGCTGATTTATTGAAACGTGAAGCTGAACAGTCCACCTCATCGACCTAATCAACAAAGCCTTAAATAGACAAACAACGGCGCCACAGGGCGCCGTTGTTTGATAGTGAGACGCATGTACTTGTAATTCATGAGTGAGTTTGAATAATTGGGCATCCAACTAACACATGGAGAGTCAGATGAAAAAAACACTCGTTGTTGCTGGTATGTGCGCAGCACTTGCTGGTTGTGGTGGCGTAAATAACGCTTTACTTGAGAAAAACAAGTCAGTTGAGTATTACCGAATCTTCGATATCAAAACAGATTCTGATCGTTATACTGTCGCTGAAGCCGCAAGCGATGGGCTGGGTAAAAATGTTAATAGCGCAACAGAAGCAACCCCTATTCCTAATTTTTCAGAGCCGCCAGAGAAGCCTGGGCGTTTCACTCTAACCAATCCTTTTCAGGGGTCTCAACTTGCTGCTTTGGCGGGAGCTACAGGCTCTGTGGGTATGAAAGTTGCCACTTGCGATGGTGCCGTTTGGACCGCTAAAGCTGTTAGAGATATTTCAGGACAGTCGAATCTGAATCTTACAGCTTGTTTGTGGCAATATCAGGATGGATATCATTTGGACACATACGCCACGTTCAATAAGAAAGAAGGTGGTTTGATGCAAATTAGCCGTGATATGGCAAGTGCCATGGTCGGTACGCCCGAAGAGTGGACAGAAAAAACAATTCTCGATATTGCTAAGCAAATTAAAGAAGAGACAGGTGCAAAGATAACCTATTTGGAAGGTTATCCTAAAATGGCAGATACGCCTTGGGTCGACGAGCTAGACTAATGTTCTGAAACGGCGCCACAGGGCGCCGTTGTTATTGGTGTTAGCGATACAAGTGTGGGTGCATAAACGGAATCAGCGCCATGATTAGCGCTTGATGGTAAACGCTTGAACGTGTAAGCCGATGCCCGGTGAGCATGCCAATGGCGCCCCCTTTTTGTTTTACATTTTCAGTGGCAAACATTCTGTCCATCACATCGCCAAGCTCTTCGCCTTGATGGAGAGCGTCTAACGCCTCTTGCGGCAGAGGCAGTGAGGCTGAGCACGCCTCGCCTTGCGTTGTCCCATCATCTATCACCATCCAAGCAAAGGTATGTTGGCCGTCTAAGCCGGCTTCTACTCCGACGTAAAAGTCTCCGTCATACTCCGCTTTGGCGTGACGAACGCGGTTACAGGCACCGGCATAGGTCTCTTGCGCGGTCATTGGTTGCTCTGCGACACCACTGGCAACGGAAACGCCCGTGAAGGTGAAAAGGGTATCGGGAAAAGCGTCACGAAAGGCGGCTTCAACGGCGGATAGTTTCGCGGGATTTTTGGATGTGACGATCACCTGGTTCATGCGCCCAGTGCTCCTTTTTATTCTGATAGGCGCGCTGCAGTATACGCCAACGGAGAGGTAAACGCAGCATTCCCCAAACACGACTAGCGTCCGTCGCTTGGCCGACTTCGTTTAGACCAATTCGCATGCCTTGATGCCCTTTACGTGGCTGTGGCACATAGCTATTAAACCAGCGATCCCAGCACGATAAATTAAAGCCGTAGTTAGCGTTACACTCATGAAACCGGGTGGAGTGATGCACGCGGTGCATATCTGGCGTGACGATAACGCGACGCAGCCAAGCGTCTAGACGCTTGGGGAGGCGCACATTACTGTGATTGAACATTGCCATCCCGCTGAGTAGCGTTTCAAACACGATCACGGCGACAACAGGTGCACCCAGTAGCGCGACTAACACACACTTAATGGCCATCGACAGCCAAATTTCCACCGTGTGGAATCGCGCGCCTGTCGTGACATCAATGTCCATATCGGCATGATGGACTAGGTGCAGCCGCCACAACCATGGTATCTGGTGGAAGAGTTTGTGTTGGTACCAAATCGCCATATCCATCACGACTAATGTGACGAAAACCGCGACCCATTCAGGGAGCGAAAACTGATTAAAAATACCAAAACCAGAGGCGGCGGCAAGACTGGCCGCGCCCACCGCAGAAACCGGGGCGAGTACACGTAGCGTGAGAGTATTAAATACAGTCAGTAAGATATTACCGGACCAGCGTTCTCGCCGCGTCCGAGTCAGTTTGCGTTTTGGCCAGCGCCACTCGGCGACAAGCATCACCGCAAGGACGGCAACGAAAAGGCTGAGTCTAAAACCGGCTTCGTGCGCTTCAATCCAATTCATAAATACTCCTTATCCGCTTGTAGTTTACGCGATAAGTACGTGTAACGTTTCATTTAACGGCGAAAATAGTGGGTTGGATCCTCAGCGATTGGGCAACTAATCTGTTTACTAACCGTGCTGTATTTCTCCGCGCTAACTGACCAAGCAACGCGAACGAGGAGGGAGTGTGTCACCGAGCTTGCATGATATATACCTTGCCCGCCAAGCGATACAAGCCGTGGCGGCGCGCACACCGCTTGTTTATTCCCCGATGCTGTCTCAGCGTTATCATGCCCAAATCTGGCTTAAGCTCGAAACAAGCCAGCCGACGGGCGCGTTTAAGTTACGAGGCGCGACCTATGCATTGAGTCGGTTGCCCAAGGCGCTGCGTGAGCGTGGTGTGATCACCTGCTCGACAGGCAACCATGGCCGTGCACTTGCCTATGCGGCCAAGCAGCTTGGGATCCCGGCGACCGTATGTCTCTCTTCGTTGGTGCCTGACAATAAAGTGGACGCTGTTAAAGCAATGGGCGCGCGAGTGTGGGTAGTGGGTCGCTCGCAGGATGAAGCCGAACAAGCCGCGCTTGAGGCCGTTTCGCGTGATGGTTTGTGCTATATCCCTCCCTTTGACCATCCCGATATTATTGCCGGCCAAGGGACCATTGGGCTTGAGATCCTCGAAGATGCGCCAGATGTTGATGTGATTGCTGCGGGCTTGTCGGGGGGCGGCATGGTGGGAGGAATTGGCTTAGCGGCGCGTACCATCGCCCCACATATCGACCTGATTGGCATTTCCATTCGAGACGGGGCCGCAATGCATGAAAGCATCATAGCGGGGAAGCCAGTAGCTGTGCCTGAATCTGAATCGTTGGCAGATAGCCTCGGGGGAGGCATTGGCCTTAATAACCAATATACCTTTGCCCTGGTGCCCCAAGTGATGACGCAACATTATCAAGTGGATGAAGCGTATATCGCCCGTGCGATGATCGATATGTGGCAGTGCGAAAATAGGTGGGTAGAAGGTGCCGCGGTAGTGGGATTGGCCGCTGCGCGTCAACACCAGTTAGATTGGCAGGACAAGAAAGTGGTGATCGTGGTCAGTGGAAACAATGTGTCAACCGACACCCTAGCAGCGGTCACAGCATTAAGTGAGCAGGTTTGTCCTTAGCTCGTCGTTGAATCTTGATGGGTGTCAAAGGAGCCCGTATGCAGTTATATCACCGTCAGCAAATCGAATCTGTCGCCACGTTTAATCGGCACAGTCTCAGCGTGATTGAAAATGCGTTCAGTGCTTTAGGGCGTGGCGAGGTAACTATGCCACCAGTGTTAAGCATGGCCATTCACGAGCACAACGGCGAAGTTGATGTGAAAACCGCTCACATTCAAGGTGCTGAGCGGTTTGCGATTAAAGTCAGTCCCGGCTTTTTCGACAATCCGTCGATAGGTTTGCCGAGCCTCAATGGTTTAATGGTGGTTTTCTCGGCGTCCACCGGTGTAGTGGACGCCGTGCTGTTTGATGAAGGGTATCTCACGGATGTACGCACGGCACTCGCGGGGGCGTTAAGTGCCAAGTATTGCGCGCGTGATAATGCCAAAACGGTCACTGTATTGGGCGCGGGCACGCAAGCAAGGTTGCAAGTGGCCGCGCTGAAACTGGTTAGAGAAATAGACACGGTTCATGTTTGGGCGCGAGACAGTGCACAAGCAAAGCGGTATCAAGCGGAGGTTGAAACTCTGCTGGGGGTGCGAGTGATCCCCCACCAAGATGTGGCGCAGGCTTGTCAACAGGCCGATATTATTGTTACCACGACGCCGGCTAAACAGCCGATTTTGCATTGGCAAGATATTCCTCAGGGTGCCCATGTCACGGCAATGGGCTCGGATAGCGCAGAGAAGCGCGAGCTTGATCCTCATATTTTACACAATGCGGATTGGGTGCTGGTGGATAGACGTGCTCAGTCGGAGGTGCTGGGTGAGCTTAAAGGGCTGGCACTGTCACGATGTGTGGAAGAATTAGGAAACACAGTGGCATCGGCGCGTCCCATTGCGCGCAGTGATGCGGCGATCACCGTGTGTGATTTAACAGGGACAGGGGTACAGGATACCGCGATTGCAAATTATGTGGTCAGTGAATTGTGTAAGACAGAGGGGGGACCCAGTGATTGATGCTGTCTTATAAAACAAAAAGGTATAACTTATTACATAATAAGTGTTTTCCACTTCACATTCCTTGCATGCCTATGTAACAAAGAGGTTAATTTTTGCAGGTTTTGTTCAACTAATTAGATCTTATGCTCTAATAATTAGGCATAAGATCACGTTTCTTGTAATAGCCTGTTTCTATTGAGGTTGTTTCTTTTTACTAATGATGGGTCTCTCAGAATTGAGACACGTCTAGTTAGTGTAAAAAGGAATGATAAATGCACAAACACAGCTCTCTTGCGCTGATTATCGGCGCACTATTTCATACCTCAGGGGTATGGGCGATGGCCCAAGTGCCAGATCCTGTCGATCCTCCTACCGATCCAGACCCACAAGCTTGTGTCTCACTGGTTGGCAATAATAGCATCGATGGCAGCCGCACCAGTGAAGAGCGTTGCTTGCCCGGTGACGATCCCTTTACGGCCGAACAATGGCATTTGCTTAACCGTGGTCAAAATGCCTTTGCTCGCGAAGGAGGCCAACCTGGCAATGACCTCAACGTATGGTTAGCCCATCGTCAAGAAGTGCTTGGACAAAACGTTAACGTCGCCGTCGTCGATGATGGGTTAGAAATTGCGCATCCCGATCTGGCCGCTAACGTCCGCGCTGGAAAGTCCTATGACTTTGTAGAGCGTGATGATGATCCTACACCGGAGGGGTGGAGCAGTCGCAATACTGCCCATGGTACGTCGGTCGCGGGGATTATCGCGGCGGTTCGTGATAATGGTATTGGTGGGATGGGGGTTGCACCGCTTGCCAACCTGCAAGGCTATAACTATCTCGAATACCAAAGCCAGAATGCGTGGGAAATCAGCCATGGTCGCGAAGGCTATTCGGATGATGTCCGCGTATTCAACCAAAGCTATGGCGGCTCTGGTATCCGCAGTTATCCTTACAGTGATGATCCGATGAGCTATGATGGCCGTCAAAACGCCCAGTACAAAAAAATGAGCACGGAAGCCTTTGGCGGACTTGGCGCAGTTTTCATCAAATCAGCGGGAAATGGTTATAAGCGTACCTCATTTAATCGTGAGCGCTTCCGTCCAGCGGACGATAACCATGGGTTACCGTGGCAAAACAGCAACCAATCATCCAGCAATGCGAATTACTGGAACGTGACGGTGAGTGCGTTGAATGCCGATGGTGAGCGTTCATCCTATTCCTCAGTAGGCAGCAGCGTCTTCTTGACCGCGCCGGGTGGCGAGTATGGGACCGATAAACCGGCGCATATCACCACAGATTTGACCGGTTGTACCATGGGCTATAACCGCGACGATCGTATTCCTTATGAGTCACACGATCTACACGGTGGGACAGAGATAGACAACACCTGTGATTTCAACAGTGTGATGAATGGTACGTCTTCTGCAGCGCCAAATACCTCAGGGGCATTTGCGTTGATGATGTCAGCCTATCCAAATCTGTCGCAGCGCGATATTCGCCACTTATTGGCGACAACCGCGACACGCGTGGATGCAGACGATGCCGATGTTCTTTTAACCTATCAAACGGCACTTGGTGGCGAGCGCACGGTGACTGGCCTAGAAGGTTGGAAGCAAAATGCCGCGGGGCGCTGGTATAGCCCAACCTATGGATTTGGTTTGATTGATGTTAATGCGGCACTCGAAGCCGCGAAGACATATCAGCCACTTCCTGCACAAGTGTTCACCGATTGGGCGTGGTCATATCACAACCAAGAGGGTGATACCGGGTTAGCGATTGCGGATGCCGGGTCGGTGGCGACAGCAGACAGTGTGCAAGTCGCTGATAACCTCACTATCGAGGCGGTACAAGTGCGGACTTCGATCGAACACAGCCGTATGTCTGATCTGCTCATCGAGTTAGAGTCACCCGCAGGGACTCGGAGTGTATTGATGTCTCCACGCAATAGCATGCTATCGAATACGCTAGATAGCACCTACCCAGAAGGCTTTACTGACCACTTGATGCTCAGCCATAAGTTCAATGGTGAAGTATCGCAAGGGCAATGGACACTCTACGTCACAGATACAGACGGCAAGACGCGTCAATACAGCCTAGGGGGTGAGGTGAAGTCGATGGCGAATAACAGCGTGAATGGTAAATTGACGCAATGGTCACTGCGTGTCATTGGTCACCGTGGTTAATAGGAGACGAAGTATGAAAAAATTAATGATAGCCCTCGCCGTCATGGGTATCAGCCTTGGTGTAAGCGCAGGCACGGTACAGCTAAATGGCAAAGATTATGTGGTCGTCGAAACCGACAGCAACGCGCGTAATATGAGTGGCGAGCAAATGGGTGTCATGGTCGGCGATAAAGTCGCTGTATCGGCACAAAGCACACCATTAACGGTCACTGGCTCGATTTTGGTCAAAGTCAGTGAGGCAAGCGCCAGCCAGCTCGCACAAAAATACGGCCTCGACTTTGTCAGTTACCTTGATGGCGTGGCGTTGCTGGAAGCGACCCCAGGCACCAATGTTGCTGAGTTAGAAAAAGCGTTGAACCAAGAGTTAGAGACCCCTGTTAACCTTGAGCTCAATCCGCAAAATCAGCGTCCCCAATAAGCAAAAATAGTGCTTATCAACAAGCCCGTCTTTTTAGGCGGGCTTTTTATCATTGTCTGTCCCCATTTTGTAGCGA
Source organism: Salinivibrio sp. KP-1 (assembly GCF_000968645.1). Taxonomy (NCBI): domain Bacteria; kingdom Pseudomonadati; phylum Pseudomonadota; class Gammaproteobacteria; order Vibrionales; family Vibrionaceae; genus Salinivibrio; species Salinivibrio sp. KP-1. Next base: position 138,259 of record NZ_LAQR01000041.1, read on the forward strand.
AAAGTGTGGCCAAACTTTCCAACCAACCATTTTGTTACTAGATATTCCAGATTGTTCATAATTTTTACATGAGCCCAGTCTGACAGCTTGGTATGCTTTATCGCTTCTTGGCGCCAAAAAAATAGACAAATCATCATTATGCAGCTGCAATGCTGCCAGTAGGGAAAAGACAATGTGGAAAACCCTTAGACATTCTTTGCCATTGCAAATTGCGGTGGCGGCCGCACTAGCTTGGCTGGTGGGCACGGTATTCGGCCCCATTGAGAACGCGGAACAGACCACTTGGTATCCGTTGCTTATGCTTGCCAAGGTCAGTTATATCGGTCTACTCAAAGCCGTGGTCGGCGTGATGGTATTGCTCTCGTTACTGGAAGGGATCAGTAATATTGGCAATGTGGTTCGCCTTAAGCGCTTAGGTGGTGCAACACTTTTGTTTTACGGTTTTACCACCACCATTGCGATCACCATTGGTCTTGGCGCAGCGCTGATGATGCCCGAATGGCAACCGCTCACCAATGCACCGCCTGTGGATGAGAGCATTAGCTTTATCAACCAAGAGGCCGCGGGTGCCGGAGCCATTGCCACCAAACTTATCAATATGGCGTTGGTGAACCCGTTTGCCGCGGTGACTCAGGGTAACCTTTTGGCAATTGTAGTGTTCACCATTTTGTTCGGCATTTCGCTGATTGTCGCACTGCCAGAGTCGCACCCATTATTCGAGACCATTCGTGGGCTGAATAAAGGCATTAACACTATGGTGGCAGGGATTATCAAGCTGGCGCCGTTTGCGGTGTTTGCAATTGTTTTCCAATTCTCCCATCAAGGGGATAACGATCTATTTGGCCAGTTATTCAGTTTCGCCGCCCTGGTGTTTGGACTCACGATGATCCATGCGGTGATCGTGTTGCCGACTATTGCACGTTTTGCCGGTGGTATTGGCTTTGTGAGTCTGTTTCGCGCCATTTCTGCACCGCTGGCGATGGCGTTTGCCACTTCATCCAGTGCTGCGACACTGCCCGTTTCGATGCAGGCTGCCAAAGAAGAGCTTAAGGTTACCCCGTCGACCGCGAGCATGGTCTTGCCGTTGGGCGCGGTGATGAACATGGATGGCACTGCGTTGTTTGAAGGCATTGCTGCAGTGTTCTTGGCACAACTGTTCGGGATTGATCTGTCAACGACCGGCATTGTGATGATCTTCATTATGGCGATGGTTTCGTCGGTAGGCGCGCCGGGCATGCCGTCAGGCTCGATGTCGGGTATGCAGTTGGTGTTGCTGGCAGCGGGTATTCCACTGGAAGCCATTGCTATTTTGCTGATCATTGAGCGCCCACTCGACACCTTCCGTACTGCGGTTAATGTGCAAGGCGATTTGATTGGTGCCACGGTGATTGATAAGTGGCAAAAGCGCTTTGGCTAATAGCCTCATCGCAAAAAACCGCTCCCAACCACGGAGCGGTTTTTTTATCCCTCTTCAATCACATGAAAGGCGCGGTATTCGTCGAACGCGTATTGGTCCGTCATACCGCTGATATAGTCAATCAACAGGCGAGTACGAAAATAGAACTCGCGTGCGGTAGAAGAAGGGATCTGCTCCGCCAGTGCCTGTTTTTGTACTGCGTCGCGATAGGCTTTTTTATGTTTTTCAGGCAGTTTTTTAAATAGCCGCTGGGTGTATATCGACGCCTGTGGCTTGACCGGCTCGCCATTGACTAAGGCTGTAAACATCTCACTGGGCAAGGTGAGGAGTGGACGATAGATGCTCATCAAGCCATGGATGACGCGGTAGCCTTGTAGCTCGCGGCGTTCCACTTCAGGGTGACAAAAGGCATGCGCTTTGGCGACGTTTTTAAACGTCTGTACAAGTAAATGATTGACGCTGTTATCTTCAATTAGAGCGTGATTAAAGGTGCCATCAATAACAGCGGGTAAATGGTCGATAAAGCGTTGGGCGGCATGGCGAGGCAAGCGTTTATTGACCTCCACACGCAAGAAGACAAAAAACTGACTGTCACTACCGTGGCTGCGCTTTTCCGCATTCTCTAACATGGTTGCCATGGTGTTGGCGTCATGCCCTTCACTGGCTTGGGTAAGCTTAACAAAGGTTGCCTTTAGGGCCGCTTTCAAATCCGCGAGAGTCAGTACACCTTTTTCAACGGCGTCTTCTAAATCGGCAATACCATAAGAAATATCGTCGGCCGCTTCCATGATGTAACTGACTGGAGCTCGACAGCCGGGCGAGATGGCGAGCGTTTCTTGTAAATCGCCGATGTACGCTTGTTCACTGAGAAAATAGCCGACCTTCTTTTTCAGGTAAGCGCGCGCGTCGTCATTCGCAGGTTTCGGCTCGCTACCACACCGAGTGTATTTAAGAATGCCGGAGACTTGCGAATAGGTGAGGTTCAGCTGTTGTAAGGTATGGATCAGCCGTATGCCTTGTGCGTTGCCTTCAAAATGACAGAGATCGCGCTGTACCTCTTCAGGCAGTTCGTCATTAAAATGTTGACGGTAGATAGACGGGACCTGCTCACTGAGCCAATCACTGAGCGCTTGTTCGCCAAAGTGTCCAAACGGTGGGTTACCTATGTCGTGCATGAGGCAAGCCATCTCGACCAAGGTCTCCAAGCAGCGGTCGAGCGGGGGAGCGAGTTGCGAGGCAGACAGTTTGTCGGCAATCAGTTGACTGATATAGCGCCCGACTTGCTGGACCTCTAAAGAGTGGGTGAGACGGCTGCGCACGGCGGCATTGCGTTCAAGAGGGAAAACTTGGGTTTTTTGTTGCAAACGGCGCACGGCAGCAGAGTTAATGATCCGTCCACGATCGCTTTCAAACTGCTTCATCAAATCGCCGTTTGTTTGCGTTCTAAAAGGCCGATCTGGACGGATTTTTTGCTCAAAATTCACAGTCATCATGACACTCAGCTTGTCCACTTTTTAAGATAGAGTGCGGCGGATTTCACTGACTGTCAATCCGCCGCTTGGCATAGCAAGACGGCGGCGACATAGATTAATGCATATACATCTGCGCCGAGCGAGCAGGAATGGTGATGGTGTGATAATCCGATGAGACGGTGGTGGTCGCATCACTTAACACATCATAATAAGGGCGATACCAGTTAAGTGGGTATTCGCGTGTATTGATGGTGTAAGATTGAGGCTCTCCACACTTATTGATCGCCACAATACCGGCTTGGTCGCGCTTAAATAACAGCAGACATTGGGTGCTGCCAATTACCGTCATTGGCTCACCGTGCATTGCATTATGAAAGCGGAGCATGGCCTTCATGGCAGGCTGCTTCCACACGCCTTGCCACCGGCCGTTATCTTTGTCTTCGCCTGCAGAAAGCTCATCACTATAGATCAGAGGACTCCCTCCGTCTTTGCCAAGAATATAGGCATAGGCGAGCGCTTCATCAGTGGGGTCCATGATTTGGTAGCGAAAGCCATCGTTAGTCGGTATGTCGTGGGTAATGGTAAAGGTGATCGCGCGGTGTTTATCCAGCGCTTGACCAACATTTTCAGGATGATGCAACTGAGTGAGGCTACCTTGGAACGAAAACGCGCGACGGATTTGCGAGAATAAAGGAAAGTCATAAGCGCTATGGGTGGTTTGTTGTAAATAAGGTAAAAGAAACGCCTCATAGCTTTGATCGCCGGCCCCACCGCTGGTGATCACCTCGCCAAAAATATGCATGCCTTCACGAATCGCATCAGTAAAGACCTGATTGATGTGATACATGCTCATATGTTTGACTGCATCGACCCGAAAACCTTTCACGCCCATGGCTTTTAGTGCCGATAGATACGTACGCTGTTGTTCAACCACCCACTGATTCGGGTCTAAATCGGGTAAGCCTGCATCTCCCTCTCCACCACACAAACGCCAATATTGCACATGGCCTGGGTCATGCCACTGAGTGATACAGCCTTCTGGATGAAAGTCCGTGCTGGAAAACAAATGCTGCGAGAGCTGCCCAAAAAGTGTTTGCTGCTCGAACGCTTCTTGGTTCTGCGCATAGTGTTCTAGGACCTGTGCGCTGGGGTAATTAAGATCGTCACGTAATCCGCTTTCATTCGCCATGTGGTTGAGAACCACATCAGCATAAACAGCCACACCATGCTGGTCGAGGGCAGTGATCATGGCTTGAAAGTCTTGTTTATTTCCGAGAGGAGAGTCGATAACACGCAGATCTTGAGGTTGATAGCGTGCCCACCACGCTGTGCCGGACGACTTCATAGCTGGTGCAACTAACACCTTTTTGTAGCCAGCCTCAGCAATGTGTTCCGCTCTTGCTTCTACAAGCTGATACGGCCAATTAAAAGCATGTAAAATGGCTTTCGCGTTGGTGTTTAAGGATACAAAGAAAAAAAGAGGAATTAACGCATAGTGTATTATTTTCATTATAAGCACCTTAGTTATTGGATGTGCTTATAATGTATTGACTATTTTGTTTTTAGGCGCGAGATAAAAACTGAGTCTAGAAGAAAAATCACATTCGGTAGGGGAGAAAAAATCGATAGTTTGACTGACTTATCAAATGTGGTGTTGGTAGAGGAGAAAAGAAGCACTGCAGGCAAAAGGCAGTGAATTTGCCTGCAGTGTATAGCGTTTACTTGATGGTGAAGCCTAAATAAGCTTGGAACTCATTATTATCGAAGATATCTTTGTCTTTTTCATTTCCTTGGGCATCTTTGAATTCCCAGTTAAATGCTTCATAGGAAACACCTGCATGCCAAGAGAAATGTTCATTTACCGCTTTTTTAAATTCTAATTCAGGCTGGATATGCGCATAGGCCAATGTTGTATCTGAGTCTGGCGTATGATAGGCCTCAACATAGTTCTCGATATTAAACATGAAGCCAGCAGGAAGTGGTAGCGAGTAAGTTAGATAGTTTTCGGTACCAATCTGATAGTCGTACTCTTCCTCCTCTGTGTCGTAGTAATCGAAGTTATACCAAGCGAGTTCGAGGTTCCAGTGTTCAGACAGAGCGCCGGATAGGTAAAAGTTAGTTTCGACGCCACTTTTGTTTTTCAAGCTATCATCATTAGCGTTACCAAGCTGTGCCCATAATTCGATACCGAATGAAAAATCTTTTCCACCCAGAGTGACATCTTTACTAAAGTAAGGTGCAATAATATATTGTTTAGTATCTGAAGAGTCGGACTCATCACTGGCTTTCCATGATGCGTCGTAGCGGAATAAATAATACATGGTTGCATCAAAACTGCCGACACTTCCTGCACCTTGTGCTAAGCCAAATTGGGTATCCCAACCTTCTTTTCTTGCTTCACCTTCATTTTTAATGAAGTCTTTGTCGACATCAAAAAGAAAGCTGTAATCGTCGCTGAGTTTATAAGACCCTTTACCAATAGTGACTTCGGTTTTAGTGAGGCCTTTTTCATAATCATTAATCTTGACTTCACTAGTCAGTGAACCGAGCTCTCCAGCAAAACTGGTGGCACTGGTAAGCGTGATTGCAGCGGCAACCGCTGTTTTTTGGATAGTATTACTCACTTTAAAGTATCCCTTCTTTAAAAAAACATCTGAGTACTGTCGCGTTTTAATTATTCCTCGTGCACGCATTACGCCATTGAACGCAACGATACACGTATCGGCTTTTTATCCGATAAATAACACTTAGCGACAGTCTATTCCTTGACGTTCGCTTATGTATTAGCGATGTAAGCGTCATCCACTTGTGTCGAGTGAATGTGGATTTATGCTAGCAATGCGTCAGTAACATGACAACGGTGTTAATAATGAGTTAAGTGTCAATTAGTATTTTTACTCTATTTTTTCTGCTGGAAGTCGCACCAATCACCATTCAGGTTTTGTTCAGCTCGAATAAATGACCAATATAAGGGATAAAAAAAGTACTACCCTCTATGTGATTGAATTTTTAGTAATCGATTACTCGATAAGTGCTCTTTTTAGTAGTGATAAGCATCGTTTGTGAATTTTTATTCATTTATAGCAGTAAAGAGAGTAGACGGGTCTCTTTATGGTTAGGAGTTATATAAAAATGGAAAGCATAATTATCCAGGGATTAATCAGGCCATAGTGGAAGCAGGCTGAAGAGTAAGATGATAATTTTGTGTACTCTCCGAGCGTTTGTTAACCCAACGCATACCAAGAGGGTGTGTTTTGTGGTGTATTGGAGCGACTATTCATATTGGATTGTCATGTAAGTGTGGCTATGGAAGTAGAAGAGATCTATCGGCGAGACTTAAACCTGCTGGTTGCACTGCGCATTTTAGTCGAGGAGCGTAGTGTGAGTCGTGCGGCAATGCGCTTAAACTTGAGCCAATCGGCAATGAGTCGCGTGTTAGGACGGTTGCGTGATTTGTTAGCTGACCCATTGTTTAGTCGTCAGGGGCAGTCGCTTATCCCGACAGAAAAAGCGTTGTCAGTCAATCGTGCTCTGGATGAACCGCTCGCATCGTTACAGCAAATGTTAGCACCGAGTGATTTTAACCCCGGCACGTGTGATCATACCTTTACCATCGCGACAACTGACTATGCGATGCAAACAATCTTGCCATTTGCGCTGCCGCGTATCTATCAGGAAGCCCCTCAAGTGGCATTTGATTTTCAACCGTTGCAGAACGAACAGTTAAAAGAGCAATTGACATACGGCCGAGCGGATTTGGCTATTTGTCGGCCGAGTAACCCGCTTGATACCCTTCATCATGAGACGCTTGGGCGGGTTGGGGTACAATGCTTGGTCTCACAGCAGCATCCACTGGCAGGAAAGTCCATGACGCTGGATGACTATTTGCGATTCCCCCATGCGATGATTGCCATCAGTGATGGGGTGAAAGCACTGATTGAAAGCGCGCTAGCTGATAAACCGAAACGAAGAATGGTGCTCCGAGCTTACCACTTAGAGGCAGCACTCGCGATTATCGACACGATGCCTTTAATTATTACTGTGCCAGCTGATCTGGCTTATCTCGTCGCGGAGCGTCATCAACTGGTGGTAAAGTCGCTACCATTTCATTTTACCCCCTTTGACTACTCGATGATTTGGCATCCACGCTGTGAGTATTCACCTGAACATGAGTGGCTACGAAGTGTGGTGAAAGAGGAGTGCGGGAAGTTGATAGCGAAGCGAGTCGAAGACATACAGTTAGACCAAGTAAGGCTCTAATGAGCCTTACTTGCGAGTACTCAGACTATTAAAGCTTTATCACAGTGCGACCAGAGATTTGTCCTCTGATAATTTTTTCTGCAAATTCAGGAGCCTCTCTTAAATTGATCTCATGGCACGCTTGCTCAAAGTAGCTCCCAGGCAAGTGGTTTGCCAATGCTTGCCACGCGGCGATGCGCTTTTTTCTTGGGCAGCTGACGGAGTCAATGCCTTGTAGGCGTACATTACGAAGAATGAACGGCATGACGCTGGTAGGAAGGTCAAACCCACCGGCTAAGCCACAGGCAGCCACAGTACCGCCATATTTGACTTGGCTGAGTGTTTTAGCCAAGACTTTGCTGCCTACGGTATCAATAGCGCCTGCCCAGCATTGCTTTTCTAATGGTTTTGCCGGTGTTTCCATCGTACTGCGTTCAATAATCTCTGAGGCGCCTAATGCTGTGAGGAACGGTTGGTTCTCGTCAGCTCGGCCTGTGACTGCGCCGACTTGGTAGCCGAGTTGAGCTAATAAGGTGATCGCGACCGATCCCACACCACCACTGGCTCCTGTAACCAATATCGGTCCATCTTCTGGTTTGATATTGGCATCGAGTAAGGCCTGAACACAGAGCATGGCGGTTAAGCCAGCGGTACCTACCATCATGGCTTGCTTAGGTGTCAGTGCATCGGGCAAAGGAACAAGCCAATCGGCTTTTAAACGCGCTTTTTGAGCCATTCCGCCCCAATGGGTTTCACCGACCCCCCATCCTGTCAGAACGACATGGTCGCCTTCTTGGTAGCGGCTGTCTTCAGAGTGGATTACCTGACCAGCAAGATCAATGCCTGGTATCATAGGAAATTCGCGAACAATTTTCCCTTTGCCAGTGATAGCCAAGCCATCTTTATAGTTAAGGGATGAATAATCGACAGCAACGAGTACGTCACCATCAGGGAGTTGAGACTCATCAAGTTGCTCGAGAGATGGAAGGGTTTGCTTGTTTTCTTGCTTAAGAACGAGCGCATTAAACATATCAGTCTCCTAGACGATAGCAATGGTGGAATGGCTCTCAGTCTAACGCTGACACATCTATGAACTAAATGAAACTTAAGCATTGCCTGTATGCGTTTTAGTCATGGCTTGCTCGCTTGAGAGTAACGATGTGCTACTTTCCCAGCTTGTATCACAGGTATGTAGCTCACTGGCATACAATGTGGCGACCCAGGGCGAGATTGCGAACGCTTTTTGACCTGCTCTTTGCTTCATTGTGTGCTGTTATTGTGGGGGTTAAACAGATATTAGATGCAACCCCTCCGTATAAAAGCTGGTTGGATTCAGTATCGATGCATATTTGGTTATTTGATTAAAGCGTCCGAAAGGGCGCTTTTTGTTAGATGTCGCTGTCACCATAAGAGCCGTAAGGTACAATCTCCCCAATTTTCGTCAGTGTGACTATAAGAACTTATGACCAACAACAACTTCTCCCAAACCGCTGCCTTTATCTGGTCAGTTGCTGACTTGCTTCGCGGTGACTTCAAACAATCTCAATACGGCCGTGTGATCCTACCGTTTATCCTGCTTCGTCGCCTTGAGTGTGTGCTTGAGCCAAGCAAAGATGCGGTACTCGCTGAAATCTCAAAAGTAGATACACTAAGCGAAACTATGGTTGACGCAGGTAAAGATCCGTTGGATGAAAACCAGCGTGAAAAAATGTTGCTGCGTGCAACAAAATCGCCAGCTCAGCCTGATGGTTTGTCATTCTTTAACACCTCGCCAATGAACCTTGGCAAGATGGGACAAAGCAACATCAAGGCGAACCTTGATAAATACGTGCAGTCATTCTCAAAAGATGCGCGGGAGATCTTCGAGCACTTCAAGTTTGATGAATTTGTCGGGCTGCTGGAAGATGCCAACCTGCTTTACAAAGTGGTGAAGACATTCGCCACCACCGACCTTAGCCCAAGGAAAATCTCAAACTATGAGATGGGCTTGGTGTTTGAAGAGTTGATCCGCCGTTTTGCGGAGAGCTCGAATGAAACGGCGGGTGAGCACTTTACGCCGCGTGATATCGTGCGCCTGACCACCTCGTTGGTCTTTATGGCCGATGATCAGGCGCTCAGCCAAGATGGGATTATTCGTACCATTTACGATCCAACCGCCGGTACGGGCGGTTTCTTGTCTTCAGGCATGGAGTATGTGGCGGAGATGAACCCTAACGCGGTGATGCGCGCGTTTGGTCAAGAGCTAAACCCAGAATCCTACGCGATTTGTAAAGCCGATATGCTGCTCAAAGGACAAGACGTTGATCGTATCAAGCTAGGTAATACCTTATCCAATGATCAACTGCCTGCCGACAAATTTGATTATATGTTATCCAACCCGCCGTTTGGTGTGGATTGGAAAAAAATTGAAAGTGACATCAAAGATGAGCACCAGCAAAAAGGCTTTGATGGGCGCTTTGGCGCAGGCTCGCCGCGTGTGTCTGATGGTTCGCTGCTGTTCTTGATGCACCTTATCAGCAAAATGCGTGACAAGAAGACTACGGACAACCAAGTTACCGATGGTGGTCGTATCGGCATTATCCTCAATGGTTCACCACTCTTTACCGGTGGCGCGGGTAGCGGTGAGAGTGAAATACGCCGCTATATCCTTGAAGCGGATCTACTTGAAGCGATTGTCGCGCTGCCAACCGACATGTTCTACAACACAGGCATTGCGACCTATGTTTGGGTACTGACGAACAAGAAAGCTCCAGAGCGTAAAGGCAAGGTGCAGCTTATCAACGCGGCTAACCTCAGCACGAAAATGCGCAAATCATTAGGCTCTAAGCGTCACTATTTAACGGATGACGAAATTCGCACCATCACCAAAAACTTTGGTGACTTTGAAGAAATCGATACCTTGACCCAAGATGGTGTGACGGACAATCAAAAACACTTCGCCAGCAAAATCTTTAATACGCATGAGTTTGGCTATCGTCGCCTCACCATCGAGCGTCCATTGCGTCTCTCCGCACAAATCACCGATGAAGCAGTAGAATCATTGCGCTTTGCACCTAAGCCGTTTAATGCCGTCATGCAGGCGGTCTTTGAGCAATTTGGCACAGAGTGGACGGAAGACACCTACGGCTCACTCACTGACGTGGAAAAGGAAGTTCGCGTCTTGATCAAAGCCGACTTCCCAGAGCTGAAAGAAAAGCAAATCAAAGACGTGCTGGATGGCAAGTTGTGGCTCAATCAAAAAGCCCTGATGGATGCGGCAAAAGCACTGCAAATTGCTGTTGGAGATAGTCTTGGTGGAAAATCGCAGCAATCCGACGATTTCAATCAGTTTGAACTGACGCTGAAAGGCGCATTCAAGGCGACAGGCATCAAGTTCGATGCCAAGCAGAAGAAGCAATTTATTGATGCGGTAACGTGGAAAAACCAAAATGCCGAACCTGTGATCAAAAAAGTGCTGAAAGAAGAGGCACAGCCGCTATACGGTGCATTTGATTACAAAGGCAAAGTGGTTGAGTTCCAACAAGATGGCGAACTGCGTGATAACGAGAATGTACCGCTTGACCCAAATGTCACCACCATTCGCTTGATTGAGAGATACTTTGAACGCGAGGTGCTACCACACGTTGCCGATGCGTGGATTAATGCTGACAAGCGAGACGACAAAGATAACGAGATTGGTGTGGTGGGTTATGAAATCCCATTCAACCGCCATTTCTATGTCTACCAACCACCGCGTGCGCTAGAAGCGATTGATGCCGATTTGGATGCGGTGAGTGCCGATATTATGAAGCTACTGCAAGAGGTGCATTCGTAATGAGCAAATATCAGGCATATCCGGAGTACAAAGACTCTGGAGTTGAATGGTTAGGAAGTATTCCTGCCGATTGGAGTGTTAAGAGAATTCAAGAAACTGCGTTGGTAATTAGTGGTTATCCTTTTGAGTCAAAGAAGTTTGATCCACTAGTTGGAACACCCCTCATACGAATTCGAGATATCAAAGCCCAAAAAACAGAAGTTTTCTTCAATGGTGAGGTTCCCAAAGAGGCTTTAGTTGATAGCGGAGATGTTCTTGTCGGAATGGATGGCGACTTTAACGTTGCAATGTGGAAATCAGGTTTAGCTGCTCTAAATCAAAGGGTTGCATGTTTAAGAACGGATGACAAAAGCTTACAGAAGTTTTTATTTTATGTATTGCCGTTCAATATGAAAGTTGTCAATGACTTAACGTATTTCACTACGGTAAAGCATCTTTCAAATAACGACATACTTAAGACAGTGTACGCTCTTCCAAAGCGGGCTGAGCTAATTAACATAGTAAACTTCCTCGATCACGAAACCGCTAAGATTGACACCTTGATCGAAAAACAGCAGCAACTGATTAAGTTGCTGAAAGAAAAGCGTCAAGCGGTGATCAGCCATGCGGTGACTAAAGGCTTGAACCCTGAAGCACCCATGAAAGATTCTGGTGTGAAGTGGTTAGGGAAAGTGCCAGAGCATTGGGATGTATTGAATTTAGCTGGCGTTGCAGATGTTATTGATCCGAACCCAAGTCATCGAAATCCTAAATACACGGAAGATGGCTATCCATTTATATCTACTGTTGAGTTTATAGGAATTGATGATGTAGAGACAAATACGCCAAGAAGAGTTGCAGAAGAGACTGTAATAGAGCAGGAGCAACGTTGCCGTTTTCGTGAAGGCTCTATTGCCTTTTCTAGGAAAGGGACAATAGGTGAAGTTCGAATTTTGCCAAAGGATGTTCGATTTGCCTTACTTGATTCTGTTTGCGTAATTAATGCTGGCAGCAGAATTGCTTATGAGTTTTTGTATCAACAATGTCGGTCAAGTCTATTTGATTCTCAGTTGGGTGCAGAAACAAGGGGGGCTGCATTGAAACAAGTTAGTGTTGGCAGAGTAAGAGGCATCAAGACGTTCGTGCCTCCAATGTCGGAGCAAAAAGAGATCGTTAGCTTCCTAAGTGTGGAGCTTGGCAAACTTGATCTGCTTATTCAAAAGGCAAACCAAGGCATAGCTTTAATGAATGAACGCCGTACTGCACTAATCTCCGCCGCTGTCACTGGTAAGATTGATGTGCGCAACTGGCAAGCGCCAACATCTCAACAGCAAGCGTTGGAACAAACCGCCTAAGTAGAATAAGAGAATGGTTATGAAAGACACCACACAAGAACGGATATTTCAGGACGACATCATTCGCCAGATGGTGGCAAATGGCTGGGTGCAGGGCACGGGCGAGGGCTACAACCGCGAATCAGCACTCTATGAAGCGGATGTGCTGAGCTTTATCAAAAAGACACAGCCGAAAGAGTGGGAGAAGTTCTGCAAAGTCTTCCCGACCGACTCAGAGCGCCACTTCCTTGATGCCTTGGTCACTCAGCTTAAAAAAGCCGATGAGAACGCGACTGATCGTGCGTCACGTACCTTTGGCACTTTGGGCGTGTTACGTCATGGTTTGAAAATCCGCAATGCCCGTTTTGAATTGTGTCAGTTTAAGCCCGAGCATAACCTCAACCCTGAAACTTTGGCACGTTATCAGCAAAACATCTGCCGTATTGTGCCAGAGCTGGTTTACAGCCCGTATGCTACGCAGGCGGAATTTGAAGCGACAGGTAAGCAAGCCAAGAAGTGGCGGATTGACTTGGTGTTGTTCGTTAATGGTTTGCCCGTTTCTACCCTTGAGCTGAAATCTGAGTTCAAACAAGCGGTCGAAAACGCTATTGCGCAGTACAAACTGACCCGGTTACCGAAAGACCCAGCCACCAAAAAGCCAGAGCCGCTTTTAAGCTTTAAACGCGGTGCGTTAGTGCATTTTGCGGTAAGCCAGTATGAAGTCTACATGGCAACCAAACTCGCGGGTACCGATACCTTCTTCTTGCCGTTTAACAAAGGGACGCATGACGGCGGTAAGGGCAATGATATTCCTGAAGATGAAAACCGCTATGCCACCGACTACCTGTGGAATGACGTATTAACCCCAGATAACCTGCTCAATATCATCGGACGCTTTATCCACCTTCAAATTGAAGAAAAGGAAGATTGGGAGGGGCGTAAAACCAAGAAAGAAACCCTGATCTTCCCGCGTTACCACCAGTGGGATGTGGTCACCAAGCTGGTCAATGCTGCGATTGAAGAAGGCACAGGTAACAAATACCTGATCCAGCACAGTGCAGGGTCGGGCAAGTCCAACTCGATTGCATGGACAGCGCACCAACTCTCGACCTTGCATGATACCAAGGGTAACAAGCAGTTTGATTCGGTGATTGTGGTGACTGATCGAACCGTATTGGATGATCAGCTACAAGATACCATCTATCAGTTTGAACATGCTGATGGCGTGGTCGGGCGCATCAATCGTAAAGAGGGCGATGGCTCGAAATCAGAGAAGTTGGCTTCGGCATTGGAAACTTCTCAACCAATCATCATCGTGACCATTCAAACCTTCCCGCATGTGTTAAAGGCGATTGAAAATTCAACGTCACTCAAAGCGCGTCGTTATGCCGTCATTGCCGATGAAGCGCATTCGTCACAAACAGGCGCAACTGCTCGTCAACTTAAAGAAGTGTTGATGACGGATGAAGTCGATGATGACACCGAATTATCATCTGAAGATATTCTCGATGCCACTGTTGCGGCGCGTCGGGGCAGTGCTAACCTGAGTTATTACGCCTTTACCGCCACACCAAAGCAAAAGACGCTGGCGTTGTTTGGTCGCAGGCCTGATCCAGAGCAGCCAGCATCTAAACGCAACTTGCCGGTGGCTTACCACATCTATTCGATGCGTCAGGCGATTGAAGAAGGCTTTATCCTTGATGTGCTGAAGAACTACACCAACTACAAGGTGATCTATCAGCTCAAGCAAAAGCTGGAAGCGGAAGACAAAGAAGTGGATGCCGGCAAAGCCAAGGTGAAGCTCAACAACTGGGTACGCCTGCATGACCACAATATTTCACAGAAAGTGAAAGTGATCATAGAGCACTTCAAAAAGAACGTGATGGGCTTGTTAGGTGGTCAAGCTAAGGCCATGGTGGTCACCAGTTCACGTAAAGAAGCGGTGCGCTACAAACTGGCGTTTGATAAGTATGTGTATGAGCATGGTTACGCGGGCATTCGTGCCATGGTCGCCTTTTCTGGCGAAGTCGAGTTTAACGCTTCCGATCCAGACAGCACCGCATTTATGGACCAGAAATTTACTGAGCATAGCATGAACCCTGACCTTAAAGGGCGTGAGATGCGCAAAGCCTTTAACACTGATGATTATCAAGTGATGCTGGTTGCCAATAAATTTCAAACGGGCTTTGACCAACCGAAGCTCTGCGCCATGTATGTCGATAAAAAGCTGGCTGGCGTTGAGTGTGTGCAGACGCTTTCTCGCCTCAACCGAATCTATCCGGGCAAAGCAGAGTGCGGTACGTTTGTGCTTGATTTCTACAACGAACCGCAAGATATTTTGGATGCTTTCCAGCCTTATTATCAAGTGGCAGAGCTTGAGGATGTCACTGATCCTGACAAAATATTCGACCTATCAGAGAAGCTACGCGCTAGCGGTATCTTCCTTTGGTCGGAGGTCGAGCAGTTCATTGATGCCTTCTTTACCAAAAACAAGTCTAATGCGGCGATCAGTAATATCTGTAAGCCTGCGATAGACCGTTGGCGCAAGCGCTACACTTCTGCAGTAGATGAATACATTCACGCCAAAAATGTGTTTGAACGCACCAAGAAAACCGGCGATGCGGTATTAATCGCTAATGCGGAAAATGCCTTCAAAGAGAGCAAGCAGGAGAAAGACCGTCTTGAGATCTTTAAGAAAGACTTAGGCAGCTTCGTCCGCTTCTATGAGTTTATGTCCCAGATTGTCGATTACGACGATAAAGAGCTAGAGAAGCTGAGCCTGTATGCACGTCACTTGCGTCCAATGCTGCGCGAGAAGGTGATTGAAGAGGATGAACTAGATCTTGGTGACGTGGTAATGAGCCACTATCGCTTATCAAAAATCCGTCAGCAGGACATTCAGCTTCAAGAGAATACGCCTGAGTATAAGTTGCACCCAAGTAACGATGTAGGTACAGCTAAGCCAAAAGACAAGAAAGAAGAGTTTTTGTCTCACATCATTGAGCGATTGAACGAAGTATTTCTCACTGACAACCTGACCGACAAAGACATGATCAACTATGCCTTCACGGTGCGTGACAAGCTCACAGAAAACGAAACGGTGATGAGCCAAATCGCCAACAACACGCGTGAGCAAGCCATGCTGGGTGACTTCCCACGTGCGATTGATGATGCGATCTTGAATAGTAATGAAGCCCACCAAGAGCAGATGATGCAGTTGTTGTCTGATCCGAACAAAACCAAACAATTTGCGCGGGTGATTTTTGATATGTTGAGTGGCGTTAAATAGTGGCTATCTATCAACTATCGAATGATGACTGTGGTGTCGTCATTCAGTAAGCCCTGTATTGAAACGTCTTTATACTTAGCCAGTCAATTGGGGATGCATTATACTTTTAAGAGAAACAGAGAAAAACTGGATGCTTTTCTGACATTCGTCACTTGTCAAATCGAGATGTAAGGCTTATATTTAGCCCACTACTTTCCCTCCTCCCACGTTGGCATTACGACCACTGGGGTTGGGCGAAATTGCCGACCTGCTAGGTCGGTTTTTTCATATCTGGAGCCTAGAAAAGAAAGTAATGTGAGAACACGAGTATACATCGACGGTTACAACTTCTACTACGGCTGTATCAAACATACGCCATATAAATGGTTGGATCTGGTTCACCTCTTCGAAAATCACCTTTTGCCGCGTTCAGGCGCTACCTCATCTGAGTTACACCCAGCACATGGGATTAAGTTTTATACTGCCGAGATAAGCCCAAGGGCTGCACTGGATGAGCATTCAGTGCAGGATCAGCGGAGTTATCATGCAGCACTTACCGGACATCACCCCAATGCGGTCAAGATGAAGATTGTTAAAGGCAGCTATGCAATCGATAAGATTGATGCAAGGAAAGTTGAGTGCTGCGAGGACGGTAAAGAAAAAGAGCCGAAATATTGTTCGACGGTCAAAGTGTGGAAGCTGGAAGAGAAGCAAAGTGACGTCAATGTTGCCATAGATGCCGTTTTTGATGCTTTTACTGATCACAGTATTGAGCAGGTAGTATTTGCAACCAACGATACTGATATTTTTCCCGCGTTGAAAAAGTTACAGGAGCTGAACGCGCTTGGGATTAGGCCACCAATTAAGATTGGGCTTGTTACTCCGGCAAAAGAGAGACATGGGCCGCGGCGCACCAACAAGGCGTTGAGTCAGTTGGCAGATTGGACGATAAATTTCATAACTGATAAAGAGCTGAAGTTGTCTCAATTACCATGTAGGGTCACAGGTGGTAAAAAGCCAGCTTTTCAGCCGGTATCCTGGTTTGAGCACAGAGAGCAAGTCGCAGAACTCTTGAGCATTCTAAGTGCTTGCGATGTATGTGGTTCAGTACCCAAAGCGTGGCGCTGGCTGTGCTCTCCCAAGCCGGTTATTGACGGTTTACCAGAGCTGGCCGAAGACCCATCAACCATGCTCTATACAAGGGAAGGTGTTGAAGCTGTCTTAGCTCATGCAAAGTGTTTTGCTGAGCATATGAGGAATAATGCCTAGTTATCAGCATGGGAAGCAGTGTAAAAAGTGAGCAACAGCCGCTCTCGGTGATACACATAACAATTAGAGTTTTCCGTTCACACTAAAACAATCTCAAACAATATAGATACAAAAAGCCCCGCTGGGCTAGGAGCTTAGCGGGGCTTTCAAACGTTCTAGAACGTCTTCGTATACGAATTTGGTGGGCTGGCGTAACTTGAATTAGGTCAATAACATCATGTATTTATTAGTTTTTTCTGGTTTGACTTTGGTGCGGTGTACCATTGGGTGTATCTAAAGTACTGATTGTATCAAGAGTCCACAATGAGACACTATGTCTAGTCTGATAACAGGTTACTGTCGAGGAGTGACCTCTACTTGTCTGCGCTGTTTAGTGGGTACAACTTCTTGTCGTTAACCCTCTCCAAGGGATCTTAGTATTGCAGCGTTCGCATGGATCGCTGTGGTATCAAACAGTGGCACATTAGTATGCTTTTGCTGAACAAGTAGAGCAATTTCCGTGCAACCTAGGATCACAGCCTCCGCCCCTTCATGCTTCAGCTTATCAATTACCTTCAGGTAAGCATCACGAGATTGCTCAGTAATGATACCCTGACACAGTTCTTCGTAGATAATGTTGTGGATCGTGTTTTTATCTTCGCTACTTGGAACGACAACGCTTATCCCATACTTATCTGTAATTCGTTTTTTATAAAAATCTTGGTCCATCGTGAATCGTGTCCCGAGGAGACCAACTTTTCTGATGCCATGCAGGATGAGCGTTTCAGCTGTTGCATCAGCAATGTGCAGAATGGGAATACTGATGTGCGACTCAATCTGAGGTGCCACTTTATGCATGGTGTTGGTGCATATCAGGAGAAAGTCAGCACCGCCGGCTTCAATCGATACTGCCGCATCTGATAGTATCTGAGCGGTTTTATCCCACAGCCCCTTGTGTTGGAGCTCCTCTATTTCAGCGAAATTAACGCTATACATACAAATCTTGGCCGAGTTTAAGCCACCCAAGCGTTCTTTGATGCCATGATTTATCGCTGTATAGTAGCTTACAGTCGACTCCCAGCTCATCCCGCCAAGCAATCCTATCGTTTTCATTTGAGGTCCTCACGTTGTATCTATGATGATCAAAACTACAAGCGCCAGGTGGTAAGAGATAGTACGTTTTTGACTATCTGAGAAAGTGCCTTGCGTATTGACTCGGGGTTACACCAATGGCTCGTTTAAAGTGCTTAGTAAAATGGCTTTGGTCGTGAAACCCGCAGAGGTTTGAGACGTCCGCCAGTTGGTATCCTTGTCGTATCAACTTCTCGGCATACCGGATACGTGCTTGTAGTTGATATGCATGTGGTGGAAGACCAAATTCCTTATTGAACGCACGCACTAGATAATAAGGATTAAGGGAAGCCATTTGGGCAAGGTCACTCAGAGAGATGTTGGTACTAGGAGAGTCGTCTAGAAAGTGCTTTACCATGCTTACTTTCTTAGTTGCCTTTTTCTCAACAGGGAGTTCGACTCTCCTTTTACCATGACTTCTCATCAAGCGAGTGAGTAGCGCGTAGAGGAGCGACTCTCTTAACAACTTGTTTTCCGATCTCTCTAAGACGGAGAAGACGTACCGGAACTGTTTAGCCAGTGCTTCATCATGCACTACTGCATCAGGAAAGTAGGGCGTATAGGTGTCGGTTCCGACGAGCTCATGGCTTAACCGTTCAAAGTGCTCTGGTAAAGGATATAGTGCCTTGTAGGCCCAACCATTGTCGGTGTTGGCTTGGCCGTTATGAATATCATCCGCGTTGATTAAAATGATACTCCCAGCAGGTGCAAGATTATTACTGCCGCTTCTAAGGAACTTTTGGGTACCTCGTTCGATAACGCCAAAGGTGTAACCCTCATGGCTGTGTCGAGAAAAACATTGCCTATGGTAACTCGCGTCAAGAATACCTATACCGCCAAGTTCCTGATGGTAAAGATAGTTTGCTGATTCTTTACAAGCACCAAGCTTTTTCATTTCGCCGCCTAGGCCTCCATGTGTAGAGCATTATAAGCTAATCCTATACGTTCCCCTCGAGCCTGTATTGTACAAAATTGACTTAGACTAAAAGCGCTCAAAAATAAGACATTGAATTTAATGATAAATTTACAGTGGAAGAGTCATATACTCACAACATTTAAGGTAATGCTTGTAAGACATAGTGCCAGGTAGTGATACCAGCTTTGTGTACTCAAAGACACGGCTGTCTCTTGTCAAGTTGATGTGCAGGAGGTAAGCAGATAGCAGATCTACATTTTATTAACGACTAGTGATAGCCATAAATAATGTTCAATGCTTATACGCTACCTTCAGCGAAAACCCTATAAACGCTCCGTCCAGAATCTTCAAAAACAGTCGCGCATCGATGTTATGACGATAGTATAGGACTCGTTATTCCTGTAGGGAATACCAAGAATTCTTTTATAACCAAAGGTAATATTATTTATAACCTAGCTATAGAGATGGTGCGGAATGGCGAACTAAAAAACGCAAAGTAGCTTCTCAACGAAGTCTTATGAGGGGGACACAGAACTATGAACACCTTCCTCATCGTTGAACTAGCGCCCCATCATTTACTCACTCTCCAATATATCCAAAATCTCGTCCCAATCCATAGTGTTAATGAGCTTTTTTATGACGTCTTCGGGAGTTTTTTCAGTTTGCTCTGCCAGTTTTTCAACTTTATGAAGCACAGCGTTTTCCAATAGGACTACGTTTTTTTTCTTTCTTTCTTTACTTTTCTTTACATTCCAAGCATGTCTGAAATTTTCGAAAAATTTCTTTTTTTTATTTTCAGGGATGAGGTCATAGACAGCAACAATGACTGACTTCATGTCTTCATTGCTTGAAGGTGTCCAAGTGTATCTTATTTCGTATCTTTTTTTTATGTAATCATAAGCCCACATGAGCTGATTGCTGTGACAGCCATCTAACCACTTTATCATTTCAGTCCTTCTGGCGTTTTTTCTCCATTCATTTTTTAAATGATTTGACAGAAGTTTTTCTTCATGCTCTAAAAAATTTGAATGAATGAGACAGTTCTCTATTTGTTTTCTTTTTTCTTCTGTTGTGCTTTGGCGTTTTTCCTGCAAATAAAAGCCTTCTATTTTTAGAGGTTTTGTTATTTCTATATCCGTGACAACCCCTGTGTCTGTCTCTTTATATAAAATGTATCCTATCTCTTTGTTTATGTTTTTTATTATGTAGCACCATAGCCAATTAATCTTTCTTTCTTCGCTTAATATACTCTTGAAGTCATAGTTTCTCACTTTACTTTTATGTAGTTCTATTTTTGTTTTTTCTATTGTTTTTTTGATCTTGTTTTCGTCTGTTTTTACTAGCTGGAGGAGGAGTCTTTCATTTATTGTTTTTTTGGGGCTTATCTCAAATTCTTCGGCTATTATTTCTTCTTCCTCGTCACTTGATTCTAAGAGGCCTTTGTTTCTGAACTTCCGCAAAAAGAAAAGGAGATCCCTTTCCGTTCTTATCGACCTTGCGAGATGTGCAGATAATTTTCTATTTAGCATTTCAGTGCTTCTCCTTTTTTATATTTTTTCTTATAACACCTACTTTTTTCTACCTAAAGTGGCTTTTTAAAAGTGGATTAATAAGTGTGATTGGTGTCACGTTAATTCAGTGGGGATCTGATTTTAGTGATTATAAGGTGACTGAAATGATTATAAGGTGACTGGAGTGATTATAAGGTGACTAAAATGACTAGAGTATCCTCTGGGATACATAGATTTAGGTGGTTATAGGCTCATAACTTCCACATGCTCAGATCGTCGGTGAAAGAGGGAGAGGCTAGGTTGGCTGGTGGGTGACATGGTCACAGGAGTAAGGGGAGTTGTCGGTATAGTAATATACGTATTAGCTCTTCTCTTCATATACCCATTACCAGTAAAGAAGATAAGGTAAAAAATAATCTAACTAGTGTTCCTTTGTAGTACTCACAGAGGAGCATGAGATGGATACACATACCTACAAAGACTTTCCTATCCTTCTACCTATCAATGAATGTAAGGCTCGTTACTTAGAGAAAATACGCAATATGTTAGCTGATGGTTATCAGGACTATAATAACCTCACTGTTGCTCGTCTTGACTTAAGGTTTCCAGTTACTGATGAGTCCGATGACTTTCTGAAGCGTGATGAGGCCCCCTCCTTCGAGCGATGGAAAAAAGGCACGATTAAACGATTTGTTCGAGCTATTGAATTAGAAATGGCAAAGCAAGAGTGTGAAAAGCGAGCGAAGGGTAAGCGGGTGCATCGTTGTAAAGTGCGATATGCCTGGGCAAGGGAGCGTAATCATTCACACAACGATCATTATCATTTCGCGTTGGTATTAAACAAGGATAGGTTTTATTGCTGGGGGAAGTTTGAGAACGTCGAATGCGGTGATGGTTTATATAATATCATTGTCCGTGCCTGGGCGAAGTCAATCGGCCTGTGTAACAATCAAGCGATGGGGCTAGTGCATATCCCTGACAATAGCATTTATTACCTTCACGGTCGTCCTGAGAGCTCTGAGCGCGCTGAGCAGGAATATAAAGATATATTCTATCGACTAAGCTATTTAGCCAAAAAAAGAACCAAGCGTCGCAACGAGGGGTTTCGTTGCTTTGGTTCTAGCACCAAGTAAATCGTGCACAATCGTTTTTTATTGATGATATATATTTAAAATCCCGTCGGCCGTACTGTCATGGTGCGGCCTTACCTCATATCTCTAAGGCAATAAAATCATTGTCGACATCCTCCTGTGTAATACCAATATAACGAAGCGTGATGCCTTCTGAGGTATGACGCAGCATTTTCATCACCCGACCAATATCTTTTGTGGCTTGATACAGCATATAACCGCGTGTTTTTCGCATTGAGTGCGTTCCTAACGAGAGGTTGAGCTCTTGCCCGACCTGTTGGAAAGCGAGAGTAACAGCGCGCCGAGAGAGCGGTTTAGGCGGCAACTGCTTAATCTGCTGACAGCGGTGAGATTGAAACAGGTAGACGTGATCAGGATGGTCTGCCCGTATCTTTTCAATGCGCGCCAGTGTTTTGGGGTTGAGCTGGATATCAGCAATCTTACCTGTTTTACGCTCTTTGATTCGCAATCGGTCACCGTGGATATCGTCGAACCTAACAGCAAGCAGATCGGAGATACGTAACGCCAGGTTTAACCCGATATACCAGACGTCGGCCATTTGGCGATGATAACGAATACTCAATAGGTGGCCGATAAGCTGAACAGTCTCAGCATCTTTGATGGCTTGAACTTCTGACATGGCTTACTTCCTTTTTTCTTCACAGATGGAGGTTTTGAGAAGCACAGCACGGCAGCGACAGCCGGACCCTTGTTGCGCCTGGGTTGGCTGCTTCCCGTTTTAACATAATGAGAAGCAGGGAAAGGTATCGCTGCCTGTGTGCATGTGTGGCGTGTAAAAATGGCCTGTGAAGCCGCTAAACGACTGGGATCCAGCCTCGCTCGGCGAAAGACACACAGTCTTCACCGACAACCACATGATCTAAAACGCGAACATCGATAAGGCCCAACGCTTTGATCAATTTGTCAGTGATATGACGGTCTGCTTGTGACGGCTCGGCAATCCCGGATGGGTGGTTGTGCGCAAAGATAACGGCGGCTGCATTGTGACTCAGAGCCGCTTTTGCCACTTCGCGTGGATAGATAGACGCGGCATCAATGGTGCCAAAGAACAAGATATCGAACTGGATAAGACGGTGCTGGTTATCCAGCAGCATCAACGCAAATACTTCACGATCGTACGCGCCGAGTTTGAGCTTTAAATACTCCATCACGTTGTTGGGGCTCGTGAAGGTGCCTTCGCGTTTGTACTTTTGGGCCAGCGCTTCGGCCGCGTGCTCTAAGAGCTGGTTCAGCTCAGATGGCTGATGGACAGGGTAGTTGTCTGCAGGGGTGAACAGGGGAGCGTGTGACGTACGCATAGGGAGTCTCCTTTAAGTAATTGATGTGGCTATGCGTATCGATGACATATATCTGAAATCAGGTTGGTTAGTGGAGTGGGTGTAAGAAGGGAGGATGAAACCGGTAAATCTTTACGTGCGCGGAAATCTCATGAGTCCAATAACGGAGTAACATCATGAGATTAATTAAACTGAGCGAAGTAAAACACATGACAGGCCTTGGTCGTTCAACTATCTACAACCTAATGAAAGACGGCTCCTTCCCGAAAAGCGTTCCCCTGGGAGGCAGAGCCGTTGCGTGGGTAGAAAGTGAAGTCGAAGAGTGGGTGATGGCAAGGATAGCGGAGAGGGATAGCGCGGTGGACTTCTGACTAGGGCATTTTACAGTCAAAGAGTAAACTGGGTACCTCACCGTACGCTAAATATTACCAGCTTTGACGCCCCTTGTGACACCTAGTCTATAGAAGAAAAAGGGGTTTCAATGTATCATTATACTGTAATCACTTTTCACTATTGCGAATAACCTATGGCTAGCTCCAACCATATCAAAGCTTTGCTGCAATCACATATTGACAGAGATGACGACCGGTTCGTTTCTGTTGCGCTCCAGGTAGCTGCTCATGAAGCTAGGAATGGTCATGGCAAGCTTGCGCAAGAGCTGAAAGGACTAGTTGAAAAAGCGAAGAAGAGAAGCGCGAGCAATTTACCGGTTTCCATTGCATCTGGTGTTAAAGATGCTTCTGGCTTACTGGTTACAACTCATCCTCAATTGCGCTTCTCAGACTTAATTGTATCTAGCGCCGTTAAAGGGCGTTTAGAGCGGTTGGTTAAGGAACAAAAGCATCTAACAACGCTCAAGAACCACGGCCTCTCTCCCAGGAGAAAGCTCCTGCTGGCAGGGAAGCCTGGTACAGGGAAAACGTTTACTGCGTCAGTTTTAGCTGGGGAACTAGACTTCCCTCTTTTTGAGGTTCGTTTAGATGCCGTGATTACAAAATATCTCGGTGAGTCCTCTGCTAAGCTTCGGCAAATATTTGATACGATAAAAGAAGTTCGTGGTGTTTACTTTTTTGATGAGTTTGATGCCCTAGGATCGCATCGTGGTTCGAACAATGATGTTGGTGAAGCCAGACGTATTCTGAATAGCTTTTTGCAGATGATTGAGCAAGATGACTCCAATAGCGTCATAGTCTGCGCAACAAACCATATTGAAGCGCTAGATCATGCGTTATTTCGTCGTTTTGATGATGTGGTTCGATATGAATTGCCGTCGGAAGACGAAATAACAAAGCTGTTTCGTTCTCGTTTAGAGCCATACGTAGCGAAGAATTTTTCTTGGAAGCGGCTTCCCACGATTGCGCAAGGGTTGAGCAATGCAGAGATAACTTTAGCTGCAAATGATGCAATCAAAGAAATGTTGATTCATGGTTACAGCTCAATTAGCACTAAAATGCTGATGCAGGCCATTGAGGATAGGAAAAGTATTAGCCAGCACTTTATGGAGTAAAAGGATTTTGAATGGCCAAAAAAAACGAATTTGATAAACCCCACTTCTTTTTCAGCTCCTCCGGCAGTCCTCATGAGTTTACCTCTCGCTCCCCAGGAGGCTCAAACAAGGTAGTGATTCCTGCTCAGGACAGGGCTTCTCACAGCGAAAAGCTACGCCAAGATATCCAAAATGTTGCTACTGACTTAACGGACCTTAAACGGAGCATTCCTGCATCGGAGCTCTCAATGGGCGTTGGTATTCAGGTTGAGTTTGAAAGCTTTCCAGACGTTGGCATGGCCGTTCAGAGTCTTGCTAATGATACCCAAGGTATCGTGCTACACAATGTCAAAACAGTGGAGAAAGATGGACAGAATACGACTCTTGCGACGGCGTATGTGCCAGAGGGTAAGTTAAGCTTCTATCAAAAAAAGCTGAATGATTACGAAAAATACAAAAAAAATTCGAATGGTGTCGCGGCTGACCATCAAAAACTGATTGATTCAATACAGTCTATCAAGCGTGCTGCGTTCTCTGCTATCTGGGCGGACGATATCAGCCTTCTGCCTGAAGACAAAGAAGCGGATGTTTGGTGGGAAGTATGGTTAGCAACACCGAGGAAGAGTCGCCAAACTCATAACCACTACCTTGAAATAGTCTCTGATTTTTCTCGATTAGCGAGACTCGCTGAGATTGAGGTCTCTGAGGTTCAGCTTCGTTTTCCTGAACACACTGTTGTTCAAGTCAAAGCTAGTCAAAGAAAGCTTGAAGAAAATGCGACATTGCTCTTTAGGGTATCAGAGATACGTTACCCGAAGGTCACGGCGGAATTTTTTGATTCGATGGAGCCTACAGAGCAGCGAGTGTGGTCTGATGAGCTTCTCCACCGTCTAAACCATACCTATACAGCCGACTCTCCTTATATTTGCATAATCGACTCCGGCGTGAACGTAGAGCACCCATTGCTGTCTTGCTTTGCCGATTTGCCAGATCAGAGAACAATAACCGATGACGGTGATCCTACTGATGCGATAGGTCATGGCACCAGTATGGCTGGTCTAGCGATGTGGGGAGATCTCACTGATAGGTTAAGTTCGACAAATACTGAAACGGTTACCCATCGGCTAGAGTCAGTGAAAACCATTAGGTTTAATGGTGATAATGCTGGGAAGTCTCTGGGGAGAGTAACCGAAGATGCGGTATCAGAAATAGAGATCTATGAACCCGAACGTTCACGCATTTATTCCATGTCACTGTCATCAGGAAAAGGAACGGATAGAGGGCGGGCGTCATCGTGGTCGAGTGCAATGGATATGCTTGCGGTCGATTTTCTGGGCGAAGGGACACGTCCTAGGCTGTTCACTGTGTGTGCAGGGAATACTGCCCCTGTCGGAAGCTTTGAGTATCCCCAGCGTAATTATCTCAGCGATGTACATGACCCTGCTCAAGCTTGGAATGTGTTAACTGTTGGCGCATATACCGAGAAAGACGTCATAACAGAACCAGGCGACTATCAACCATTGGCACCTAGAGGGGGGCTTTCTCCCTATTCAACTACATCTCTTGAATGGGAAAGGAAAAATTCGCCGATTAAGCCAGAGGTTGTGTTTGAGGGAGGTAATATTGGTCGAGACGATATCGGTTGTGCTGGTATGCCAGATTTAGAACTACTCTCAACCAATCATGACTTCTCTAGAAGACATTTTCGATGTGCAAATGCAACCAGTGCCGCTACTGCATTAGCTGCAAGATTTGCTGCTCAGATCCTATCGAAGTATCCAAAGCTTTGGCCTGAAACAGTAAGGGCGCTAACGGTACACTCCGCCGATTGGACGGATGAAATGTACTCACTGATTTCTGCGGAGCGAGGTAATGGCAACATTAGAAAAACTGATATGGCCAAATTGGTACGCAAAGTCGGCTTTGGTGTACCCAATTTAGACAAAGCATTAAGCAGTGCAAGCAATTCGTTATATATGGTGGTTCAGGATGAACTGCAGCCATACATAAGACCAAAATCGGGAAAAGCCAAGACTAAAGATATGCATCTACATGACCTGCCTTGGCCCGTTGATGAACTACAAAAAATTGGTGAAGCTGATGTAGAGCTCACGATTACTTTGTCATACTTTATTGAGCCAAACCCATCTAGTCGCAATGCATTGGACAAATACAGCTATGCCAGCCATCAGTTAAAATTCGACGTTAAGCACCAGGGTGAATCTGACCATCAGTTCATGCTAAGGATTAATGCTAAGGCCGAGGGTGAAAAACCGGAGTCCTTAACAGATGGAAATTGGCTGTTAGGTAAACAGCAACGTCATAAAGGATCAATTCACAAAGACATTTGGCGAGGTAGTGCTGCGGATCTCGCTGCACGAGGAAAGATTGCCGTTTATCCAGTGAATGGCTGGTGGAAGACCCGACAGGCTCATGAAAAGTACCATTCAAAAGCTCGCTACGCGTTAGTAGTGTCACTCTCCGTTCCAGAGATTGATGTGGATTTGTATAGCGAAGTTAAAACTATTATCGACTCAAAAGTTGCTACCCAAGCATTGGTAGAGACCTAGACACTATTTTTTGGAGGCATCATGGCTTTGAATCATGGCCAGTTGATGGAGCAATTTCAGCGTGCAGCAGAGAAGGCTGCCATTCATTCTGAGCGTGACGAGTTCATATATGATTTTCTGCACGCATTAGAGCGACCCAAAACGACTATAACTAAACTACGAAATGGAGACCCGACTACCAACGTTGCTAAAGTTCCGGGTGCCATCGCAGTACGTCAAAGCTTTTTCTTTGAGCCCGTTGAGGATGGTCGCGACGTTCACGAAGTTTTAACTCAACGAATTAACGATCCTGGTGTTATCGCTGGCAAAAAGGATGACCCTCGCGTCGTAATTATCACCGATTTTAACACCATCACCGCTTGGAACGTGCTTAAGAAGGAGCGCATGGAAGCGCCGTTCATTGAGTTGGATCGCCATTATGCGTTTTTTTTGCCTATTTACGGTCGAGGGTATGAACAGGTTGAAGATTTCCGTGAGTTGGAAGCAGATGTTAAAGCAGCGCGCATGCTTGGCCATCTGTTCGATGAGATTCGAGAGGCAAATGAGTTTGAGACATCTGAAGAAATTCATGGATTGAATGTTTTCCTCACACGCCTTCTGTTTTGTTTCTTTGCCGAAGATACTGGCATCTTAAAGCAGAACCAGTTCACTAAACTTGTTGCTGAGCACACAGAAAAAGATGGGTCAAATGTAAGCGACGTAATTCAGGCGGCGTTCAATGTAATGAATGTGCCTGATGATGCTCAGGAACGAGAGCGTTTGCCAAATAGCCTAGCTACACTGCCGTACGTCAATGGTGGACTTTTTAAAAGCAACGAGCCTGCTCCAAAAGTTTTCACCGCTAAAGCGAGACGAGTGTTGCTCGATTGCGGCTCGATGAAGTGGAATGAGATAAATCCGGATATTTTTGGATCAATGTTTCAGTCGGTGGTGGAAGAAGAAAAGCGCTCTAACTTGGGCCAGCATTACACCAGTGTGCCCACCATTATGAAGACGATAGCTCCTCTTTTTCTGGATCCTTTGCGTGATGATTTGGATGTCGCCAGAGGGAATGAAAAGAAACTCGAGGCCTTGCTGAAGCGCTTGCATAAAATCAAAGTATTTGATCCAGCTTGCGGATCCGGTAACTTTCTTATTATCGCCTACAAAGAGCTTCGTCGTATCGAAATGGATGTTCTTATGGCGCTTCAGGAAGCGAGGGGTGAGAGCGCCGCCGGGAGTATAGACTCGATTATGGTTGGCACATCCGGCATTCGCTTGTCTCAGTTTTATGGCATTGAAATTCATGATTTTGCTCATGAAGTTGCCATGTTATCGCTGTGGATTGCAGAGCACCAAGCCAATCAGGCGTTTCGCGAAAAGTTTGGCGACGTATCCCCCCCATTACCATTAAAAGAAGGTGGTAATATCACTTGTGGTAATGCCTTGAGTGAGCCCTGGTCGAGTATTTGCCCTGTTGATAGGGGAGATGAAGTTTATCTTATTGGCAATCCTCCTTTCCACGGTCAAGGTAAGCGCTCAGATGAGCAGGCTGAAGATATGGAACGAGTATTCCGAGGCTTTAAAAAGCATAAGTATCTCGATTTTGTGTCATGTTGGTATTGGCTCGGTGCAAATTATCTCTCTTTAGCTAAGGGCCGAGAGGCGATCGCGGAACTCGCTTTTGTCTCAACAAATTCAATCAATCAAGGGGTACAAGTTGCTACGCTTTGGCCACCAATCTTAGAGCTAGGAATCAAGATTCGTTTTGCTTACCAAGGGTTTAAGTGGCGTAATAATGCACGCGATCAGGCTGGTGTCCATGTTTCTGTTATTGGGCTTACTATGAAGCCCGAGCCAGTTCGGTTTTTATTTACAAGGCGAAGTGATGGAGGATGGGAGAAGACGCAGCCAATAAATATCAGCCCTTACCTGTTGTCTGGTAATGATGTTGTGGTCACCGATCGCAGAAAGCCGCTTGCTCAAGCGTTACCCATGATCAGTGGGAGCAAGCCCACCGATGGCGGTAACTTGATTTTGTCCACAGCCGATCGAGAGGCTTTGATTGAGCAGGAGCCCCAAGTTGAACGCTGGATCAAGCGTTTGCTGGGTGCTGATGAATTCTTAAATGATAAAAAACGTTGGTGTCTTTGGCTTGTCGATGTGTCTGATGACGAAATAGAACAAATGCCTTTGTTGAAAGCCCGTGTCGATCGTGTTCGTGAGATGAGACTCGCTAGTAAGAAAAAATCGACTAGGGAGCTAGGAAGTACCCCAGCACTATTCGATGAGATTAAACACCCGAACAATGATTATATATTGGTTCCTCGTGTCACTTCGGAACGCAGAAGTTATGCGCCGATAGGCTTCTTTGGCGCTGATGTTGTGGCAACAGATTCGGTTCAGATTATTCCTAATGCTGGGCTATATGACTTTGCAATACTTCAGACCCGTATGCATATGCTTTGGTTGAAGACAGTTGCAGGTCGATTAGAGACTCGATATCGCTATTCCAATACGCTTGTCTACAACACCTTCCCCTGGCCAGCACCAACCGTGAGCCAGCGCAAAGATATTGAGAGTAAGGCTCAGGAAGTCTTAGATACCCGAGCCTTGTACCCGACGAAGACAATGGCAGATTTGTATGATCCCGAAAAGATGCCTGACGACCTTCGAGAAGCACATCGATCTCTGGATGAGGCTGTAGAGAATACCTATAGGGCGACTTTATTTCGCAATGATAATGAGCGGCTAGAATACTTATTTAAGCGCTACGAAACCCTGATTGCCAAGGAGAATAAGGCATGAGTAAGCCATCATCCGACATAACTATCCAATATAAGCAAACCGGTGCGAGTACTCAGGCTAACCATATGGGGATGCGAGAGATGCAGGCCATGGCATACGAGCACCGCTCCGCGCCATACCTCCTATTGAAGTCGCCTCCTGCCTCGGGAAAAAGTCGGGCGTTAATGTACTTAGCGTTAGATAAGCTCCGCAAACAAGGTCTCAAGAAAGCCATCATTGCTGTGCCTGAAAGGTCAATTGGTTCGTCATTTAAGCCCACAAATTTGAGTGAGGGGGGCTTTGCATGGGACTGGCATCTTGAGGGTCGTAATAACCTTTGTGGGGCAGGTGATGATTTGGGAAAAGGTAAGATCCAGGCTTTTAAGCGCTTTCTAGATTCTGATGATGAAACGCTGGTCTGCACCCACGCGACATTAAGATTTGCTGTCGATGAGATAGCAGACCCTTCACGGTTCAACAATACAGTTGTTGGTATTGATGAATTTCATCATGTCTCAGCTGATGAAGCCAATGTTTTAGGGCGAGTGATTGACGAGATCATGCAAGGCTCCAATGCCCACATAGTAGCAATGACTGGCTCTTACTTCCGAGGCGATGGGATAAACATTCTTGAATCGGAAGATGAAGCTCAGTTTGAGACTGTCACTTATACCTATTACGACCAGCTAAACGGATACCGCCATCTCAAGTCTATAGGCATAGGCTACCACTTTTATGAGGGCGTTTATTTTGATGCGCTTGATAACGCACTGGATACCACGAAGAAGACGATCATTCATATTCCCAATGTGAACTCGTCTGAATCAATTGGTAAGCATGAGGAAGTCGATCGTATCCTTGATAAGATTGGGGTGGTAGGAGAGCGAATTGGGAATGCCAATATTAATCGGGTCACGACCAATGATGGCAGAGATCTTCTTGTCGCTAATCTCGTAGACGATAACAAGGAATCGCGGGATGCGACGGTAGATTACCTTCAAAATATCACATCGAGGGATGAGATGGATATCATCATCGCCTTGGGAATGGCTAAAGAAGGCTTCGATTGGCCGTGGTGTGAGCATGTTTTAACCATTGGTTATCGTTCATCTTTGACAGAGGTGGTACAGATAGTCGGCCGCGCAACTCGTGATGTTGAAGGTAAAAGACATGCGCAGTTCACAAATCTAATTGCTATGCCTGATGGCGCTGATGAAGACCGCAAAAAGGCAGTGAACACATTACTCAAGGCGATTACTGCTTCACTGCTGATGGAGCAAGTCTTAGCACCCTCGATTAAGTTCAAGCCTCGTTCAAGAATTAAACTCGGAGAAAAGGTGCCCAAAGGAACGCGTATTATCGAGGACGAAAATAAGCCTGTTTCTAATCGGTGTGCTGATATCCTCGAAGGTGGCGTTGCAGAGTACATTGCTGACATTACGGCTACGCCAGGCGCAATGAAATTGATGGCAGGAGACGAGAATCAGGGTAGGTTGCTTCGTGAAGAAGACATCAAGTCCGTTCTGCGTATGCGGGAAGCAGACTTGTCAGATGATGAGATTGACCTTCTAGCTCAAGAGATACACTTAAGTCTTGCTGCGCAGGCTACAGGTGGTTTGATAGACGGTGATGAATTGCCGCCAGATGCGGATGTTGTTGGAGAAAAACCGCCATGTGACTATACGGTTGATGGGCAAGAGGAGACCGAAAGTTATACCGATGCGAATTCTGTGCCTGAGCCCAAACTCATTTCTAGATACGAACTTGATAGTGGAGAGACAGGAAGTGAAACATACCCTTCCGGGCGAGCAGGCGAAAAGTTCCTGAAGGTGGGAAGCCGGTTCATTAACATCAACAACGTGAACCTCGACATGATATCTCATATTAATCCTTTCGCTCGTGGAGAGGAAATCCTGTCTAAACACCTCACTCCAGATCGCTTAGCGCGTGTAAAGGACGCGTTAACACTGCCGCGTAATGATGTGACCGAGGATGAGGCTGTTATTTTGCTTCCTCGACTCAAAGAATTCTTCAAAGATAAGAAACGCCGACCACGACACGACGCAAATGATCCATATGAACAACGGCTTGCTCAGGTAGCGCAATTTGTCGAGAACTATCTGAAGAAGAAGCAAGCGGTTTCATAAGGAGAAGAAAAGGATGAGTAGCGAACGACTTACTTTGGATGAGTTACTTCAAGACCTACCCGAAGGGCTCTTTGAGGAGGAAAACATTCAAAAGAGCCCTAGGTCCAAACGAGCTAGTGGAAACGAATTTTTTGACCGAATTAATGAGTTTGTCGACACACATGGACGTGAACCTGAGCCTAGTGCTGCTCCAGGAACGGAAGAGCGGATATTAGGCCTTAATCTAAAGGGAGTGCGGCGTGACCCGGATTTAGTCTCTCAACTGCATGATGCAGATCGTCACAACCTTCTACCAGTTGATGAGACAGGTAATACAAAACCTGACAATAATACATCTCATCGGCCTGATGTACTCGAATCAAGTCTTTCAATCGGTGCTGAGTTAAAGTGCGAAATAGACGGTATTGATGACAAAGGTGGACAAATAGACGAGTTTTCTTCTTTGGATGAGGTACTCGCTGATGATGATCTATTGGGTTTTCTGAATATGCCCTCTGAGGCTGATGATGTGTTTGAGATGAAACATATCGGTGGATATCAGCAATCGCGTAAGAACCCCGACGAGATAGCAGATCGCGAGCTTTGTCATGACTTTGATTTTTTTGCTCCTTTATTTCACCGGATGAGAGGCCGTATCGCAGAAGGCATTGCCAGTATTGAGCCGTTTCAACAAAGAGGTCAGATTGAGGTTGGAGATTATTTTTTCCTTCGTGGTCAGATGTGTTTGGTCGACTCCATCACAGCGGAAGAAGAGCGAGAATCTGGCCCTACTGCCTATCGGGTTAGAGTTATATTTGACAATGGCACCGAAATGACGCCCTACAAGCACTCTTTAGGTCGAGCTCTGACCGGTTATAAATCGAGAGGATATGAACCAGGCCAGCGTATTGTCGATCCTGACATTGTTGCAGATCGTTTTAATGGGCTGACACATAGAGACCAGTCACAGGGCATTATCTATGTTCTACGATCGAAACGTACAGATAAGTTAATACGAGAACAACGTGATCTCTATAAAGTGGGGTTGACGGCGCGCTCTCTTGAAGATCGTTTACAAGGAGCAGAAGGTCAAAAAACCTACCTTGAAGGGCCTGTTGAGGTCGTTGCAGAGTGGGAAATTTATGGCGCTAATTTGCAACGCGTTGAGAGGCTTTTACACGCATTCTTAGCACCTCGGCGCTCAGATTTTACTTTGGTTGATGTAAATGGGCGAACCTATCACCCAAGAGAGTGGTTTAATGTACCATTTTTAACAATTAAAAGAGTTGCAGAAGCGATTATAAATGACACGTTGATGAATTATCGGTTAAACCCAATGAATGGTGAACTGGTTGCTAAGGGCATGAGTCAGAGTGTCGACGATGGTGAGATTTAGTGTCTATGCTTATGTATTGGCGCCAGGTGGATAGAGTGGGTGAGGCTGAAGACGATCACTCGGTCTCTATGTATATTGATGATAATAAACGGCTTTATGGTTAAAGTATGACACTTTTCAGTTTTGTTGAGGCAATGTTGCCGGCGGCAGCTCTGGCGTTAGCTTTCTTTGGCTTGCTTGGTAGATTCGCTCTAATCGCTGCGGTCTCTTTTTTTTGTTATAGCTCAGAGACGATAGTGGGCTGGTTAGTTGCTCTGTTTATAGGGACTTTTGCGTGGCACTCAAATGCTGATACGTGGTTTCCCCCTATCAAAAAGTTATTTGGCTTAGACTCAAACTCAAACTGAGACGCTGTCAGTTTGAAAAGTACAGATAGTTATCCTCGTTTTTGCTGCTAACATAGTGCCATGAGTAGGAACACTAGTATTTTCTTTTTTAAAGAAAATAGACCAACACTCTGTTTGGCTTAGCTACATATTATCTCCTCTATCAACGCAAGCGGCCATTTCTCCCCACTGTCAATGCCAGTTTAAAATTGACCCACTTATCGACGTTATCGCCGACGTAAAGCTGACCCATCGATATTGTCACCTTTCCTGTTATTGATCAGCTAAAAGCCAGCAATGAACCCAATACTTGTACGTTAATACAGACTAAGCAAAGAGCCAGGGTGGCAATGAGATTAAGAGTTTTAATGGTCCCCGTACCCCACGCCATACCCGGGCGATTTTTAGTTTATTTAAATTACCGTGAAACCTTTATTTGATGTGCTCTAACCACATTCCCGCTTGGTTATAGTGGGTAGATTGCTTGGGCCCCCACGCAGAGGTCAGAGTATTCAGGTAGCGTGTTTTTATCGGGGTCTACGGTTAGATCACTTTAAGCTGCTTAGTCCCAGTCACAGAGAGGCTGCCTTTAGCCGCTTGCTCGATATGTCCACTCCACCAGCACATCATTGGGCGTCGGCGTTCAATGTAATCTGTCCGGTTATACGCACTCCGTACCTGGTTGTCATCAACGTGGGCAAGTGCGGACTCGATGAGGTCTGCATCAAAACCCTGCTCGTTGAGTGTTGTACTTGCCAGGGAGCGTAACCCATGACTCACTAGCCGGTCGGCAAACCCCATTCGTTTTAGTGCCATATTGGCCGTTTGGCTATTACAAGGTTTTTGCGGGTCACGATCTGAAGGAAATATAAAATCACGATGGCCACTTATCGGCTTGATCACTTCTAATATCGCCAGCATCTGCTCTGTGAGTGGGATCCGGTGTTCTCTTCTTTTTTTTGTCCTCTCCGCCGGGATAATCCATAATTCGTTATCCCAGTCTATTTCATCCCATCGTGCAGCTGCCGCTTCTGCTGGCCGCGTCATGGTGTGTAGCTGCCATTCGATGAGGCACCGGGTAACCCTCTTGATATTCGCGTAAGCAAGCTTTTGCATTAACTCTGGTAGTTCATCGGGCGTTAACGCGGCCATATGATTCTTTTTGGGCTTTTTAAATGCAGCGCCAATGCCCGATAGCGGATTAGCGTGGATAAGGCCACAGTTAACCGCGTAGTTCATCATTTCGTTTAGTCGTTGGACCAAGCGCTTTAATGTCTCTAGGCTGCCCGATGCTTCAATGGGCTTTAAGGCATCTATCACCATAGGGGCAGTGATCTTTGAAAGGGGAGTAGCGCCAAGCTTTGGAAAAATGTGACGCTCCAGAGAGCGCCATATGTCGGTCGCGTATCCCTCAGTCACTTGCTCTTTTTTCAGCTCGAACCACTGGTAGGCGACTTTCTCTACCGTATGTTCGGTGAGCGCAATCTCTTGTCTTTGTTGCTCTTCACGGTGTTCCTTAGGATCGATGTTTTGAGCGAGGAGGGCTCTTGCATCCATGGTCGCTTTACGCGCTTGAGAGAGGGTAACAGTGGGATAGGCACCGAGGCTGAGGTTGGTGCGCTTTTTGGTGAATGGACGCAGGTAATTAAAAAGCCAAAGCTTAGAGCCGGTTGGTTTAACTCTTAGTCTGAGTCCGTCGCCATCATAGAGCAGGTACTCTTTATCTTCTGGCGTTGCTGCTTTTATCTTCTTATCCGTAAGCTTAGCTATGATTTTAGCCATAATGGGTACACCTCTCAGCCTCCATTTTCATCAGTGTACACCTCGGTGTACCTAAAAATCAAAGTGGTTGGTGGACCTCTATGGACCTTAATGAATACTAAGTTGTTGATTTTACGTTATTTAAGGCAATAAAAAAGACGTCCGTGGACGTCTTTGAATGTAAAATTGGTGGAGCTGGCGGGAGTTGAACCCGCGTCCAGAATCAGTCTAGTCAATGGCGCTACATGCTTAGTTTGTCTTTAATCTCGTCAGTGTGCTGCGGACAAACACGCCACACAAAGACATACCCAACTTAGTTTTAACGCTTCAGCTCTTGGGTCAAAGCATCCACGCGATCCTGTTTGGTTTTGACTATCCTGAATCCCCGTCCTACAGGCGGAGGCTAGGGAGGATAGGCACTCAACAGGTTATTAAGCTGCTAGTGCGTAGTTTTCGTCGTTTGCGACTATTTTTTTGCGGCTTTTTACGAGGCCAACCGCCCCTCGGCATGCTCCACGGGCCTTCTCAATCCTGTCGAATCCTGAATCAGCCCCAGAGTGTGAGCGGCAGAGTCTAACAGATTGATCTGCCGCGTCAACGATTAACGCGCTGCGTTTTTCATGATCCTGGACTTTTGACGTTGCCAGTCTCTGTCTTTCGCTGTATCGCGCTTATCGTGTAACTTCTTACCTTTTGCCAACCCTATCTTCAGTTTAGCAAAAGATTGTTTCCAGTATAAAGACAGTGCCACCACCGTGAAACCGTCTCGATTGACTTTGCCTAGCAAGGTATCAAGCTCACGCCGCTTAAGCAATAACTTACGGGTGCGCTGTGGATCGGCCACCACATGCGTGGAAGCCACATTAAGCGGGGTAATGGTAGCCCCGAACAAGAAGGCTTCCCCGTCTTTTAACAACACATAGCTTTCACTGATATTGGCTTTACCTGCTCGGAGTGCTTTCACCTCCCAACCTTGTAGCTCAAGCCCTGCCTCGAAGTCATCTTCAATGAAGTATTCAAAGCGCGCTTTTTTATTCAGTGCAATGGTGTTGCTGTTTGCTTTGTTCTTTGCGTTTTTCTTAGCCATAGTGTGCGCATTATAAAGGCGATATATCGAAGAATGAAAGGATTATCGTACTCAGGGGCAGAAAGAGTAAGACTTTATTCGCGATGTTGTTTGCTAACATTGGTCAAAGTGGGTCTCGATGGTATTATCTCGCGGTTAACTTGCAAGGAGTCCCTATGCCGCAAATCATCCGCTCGGCTTTAGTGCCGTACAGTGCTGAGCAAATGTTTGCCTTGGTGAACGATGTTGAGTCCTATCCTGCTTTCTTGCCCGGGTGTGTGAGTACCCGTCTTATTGAGCACACAGACACCACCATGGTTGCGTCGTTAGATGTGGCGAAAGCGGGCATAAAGAAAACATTTACCACTAAGAATTATCTGGTGGATAACAGCCGAATCGATATGACGCTGGTGGATGGACCATTTAAACGCTTGAGTGGTGGCTGGAAATTCACGCCACTATCAAGCGATGCGTGTAAAATCGAATTAGATCTCGAGTTTGAGTTTACTAACCGCTTGGTTGAAGCTGCCTTTGGCCGTATCTTCAGCGAGTTAACCAGCAGTATGGTGAAGGCGTTTACAGAGCGAGCGAAAGAGATTTATGAGTGAAGAGACATTGCTGCATGTTGAAGTGGTTTACCCGTTGCCTAATGAGCAGCGCATCTTCAACTGCGTGGTGAAGCCCGACTCGACGGTGGAAGATATTATTCGTCAATCAGGTGTCTTAAGCGCCTATCCGGAGATTGATCTTGCGACCAACAAGGTTGGGGTATTTAGCCGACCGGTGAAACTAGACGCGCAAGTGCGCGACGGGGATCGCATTGAGATTTATCGGCCGCTGCAAGCCGACCCGAAAGAGATCCGCCGTCGCCGCGCTGAGCGCGCGAAACAAGAGGGGAAAGCCGATCCTGTCACCGGGGGCCGTGTTGATTCCCAGCGCAAACGCTCGTAACGGGGCAAAAAGAAAGGCGCCGAGCGGCGCCTTTACTAAAGGATGAATATATAGCGGCATCAGAGTGCCGGATGCATCACCGTTACTGAACGGCTTCGAAAAATTGCTCGCCCGGCTCGAAATCACCGTCCATGTTGACTAATTGGTTATTATCGTCAAAGGAGAGGACCAGATCTTTTTGTGTCGGCGCTTCATGGCCAGGTTGTTGCCACTGCACAAAGTACCAAGTGTTGGGGTAGCCTGACTCAACGAGCATAGGAGGGCCGAGAAGGAACTTAACCTGCTCTTTGGTCATGCCAAATTTCAAGGCGTCCACGGCCTTTTCTTCAATGTAATTTCCTTGGTTTATATCCACTCGATAAACCAGTTTTTCGGCATAAGAGCAGCCCATCATGGCAATCGCCATCAGAGAGGCAACGGCGGCTTTAGTCCAACCCATAGTTAATATCTTCACTGTCTTTTGATGGCAAATCACGTCTTTCGAAGACGCTTAGCAGTTCGTGCCTGCTGGCTTTCGCGCCCCGAGTATAATCAAGCAGAGAATATATGTAAAAAACCTGCTAACGACCAGCGTTTGGACGGTGATAATGTGAAAAAGTTCGACGTGTGTAAGGAAATAACCGAGAAAAGCAGAGCTAGTGCACTTTTCTCGGTTTGAATGCCACATTCAACGCTGTTTTGACTTGGCAGAATCAAGCGGCCACTAGAAGATCTTCCGCGTTTGCGAGGGTGCGGTCAGTGATTTCACTGCCGCCCAGTAACCGTGCAAGTTCACTAATTCGTGCCTGATAGTCGAGCGGGTACATACGGGTCGTGGTGCTGCCTTTCTCTGTGTCTTTGGCAACAAACATTTGCTGATGGCCACAGCCTGCGACTTGCGGCAAGTGGGTGACGCACATCACTTGGGTGGAGTCGCCAAGTTGACGCAAGAGTTTGCCCACAATCGCTGCTGTAGGTCCACTGATCCCCACATCAACCTCATCAAAGATAAGGCTTGGTGTTTCAACCTTTTGCGCGGTGATGACTTGAATGGCCAGTGAGATCCGAGAGAGCTCGCCGCCGGATGCTACTTTAGCCAGTGGTTGTAAAGGCTGACCTGGATTCGTCGACACAAGAAACGCCACAGCATCGCCACCCAGTGGGCTGAGGTGGGTTTCCGCTTTATTCTCGACTTGGATCTCGAAGCTACCATGTTCCATGCTCAGCTGGTGCATGCTTTGCGTGATCAGTTTGTTCAATTCTTTGGCATAGCGGCGGCGGCTTTTGCTCAACTTCTCAGCGGTGTCGAGACAGTCAGCAAACTGCTTGTCCACATCGGCTTGCAATTGCTCAATCGCCTCATCGTTATGTCCCAGTTTCTCCAACTCTTGAATCAATTGTTGATGCGTTTCATATAATGCATCGGGTTGAACCTGATGTTTACGCGCCAAACTCATGATAGTGCTCATGCGCTGATCTAGATACTGAAGGCGTTGAGGATCCATGTCGAGTTGATCAAGATAACTGCTCACTTCTTGACTCGTCTCTTGCGTTTGGATCCGCGCCTCTTCAAGCATCTCAGCGAGCGGTGAAAAGTGATTGTCCATCGCGGCTAATTCACTTAAACGCTGTTGAGCGGCGGTCAATAAACTTAGGGTGTTAGTTTCTTCGCCTTCACTGAGTAGATCCACTACCGCCTGACTGGTCATGGCGATATCACCACTGTTCGATAAGCGCTTGTGTTCTTCTTCAATGTGTTGGTATTCCTCTTCACCCAATGCGAGTTCATTGAGTTCACCCACTTGATATTCCAATAGCTGTTGCTGAGCATCAATGTCATCTTTTTTCTTGATCAATGCTTTTAGCTCATTTTTAGTGCGGCGCCAACGCTGATAGCGTGTCGCCATTTTATCCAGCAAAGACTGGTGACCGGCGTATTGATCCAACAAGGTAATCTGGTGTTCGGGACGTAACAGCTGTTGATGCGCATGCTGACCGTGGATATTAATCAATAACTGCCCAAGCGCTTTTTGTTGTGAGGCGGGAACCGGGTTTCCGTTAATGTATGCGCGTGAACGACCTTCTTTGGTGATCACACGCCTTAGAATGCAATCGTCGCCGTCTTCGAGTTCGTTATCTTGTAGCCAGCGACGCGCGGCACTGTTTTGCTCTAAGGTGAAACTGGCAGAAATCTCTGCGCGCTTTTCACCCGGGCGAACCATATTGGCATCGGCACGATCGCCAAGGCATAAACCCAGCGCATCGATAGAAATGGATTTACCCGCCCCGGTCTCACCGGTGATCGCCGTCATGCCTTTACTAAACTCCAGCTCCAAGGATTTAACGATGGCAAAGTTTTGAATGGTTATATCGGCTAACATAGGAAACACCTGTATCTATCAACAACTGTGTATAGATACAGTATATACTGTTTTTTCATCCAGTGAATACTGTTTAGCAAGAATTGTTGTGAATGCGATGAACAGCACAAAAATTGTGCATGAAAAAAGCAGGAAGACCTGCTCTTTATCGGATGCGGAGAATAAGAATAAGGAAGTGGCTCGCTTAAAATAGCTTAGAAGACCAACCCAGTTTTTTACGTAAGGTATTGTAATAATTATAGTCTTGAGGATGAATGAGCTTGAGAGTGGCCGGGCTTTTGTAAATATGTACCTCATCACCTGGGTTGACTGGCAAAGAGACCTGACCATCACAGCTCACTTCCAACGTGCCTCGGTTATCTGGGGAAACCAGTAATTTTATACGGCGGTTGCCATCGACGACCAGCGGGCGGCTTGACAGTGTATGCGGAAACATAGGCACGAGCGAAATCGCGTTGAGGCTGGGAGATAAAATGGGGCCACCGCCGGACAAGCTATAGGCTGTTGAGCCTGTGGGGGTCGAGATAATAATCCCGTCTGAGCGCTGAGAGAAGGCAAACTGCTCGTTAATGTACACCTCAAATTCAATCATGTGCGCGACTTGCCCGGGGTGAAGCACTGCTTCATTCAATGAGGCGTTATGACTTTTTACCTGATCATGGCGATGGATTTCGGTTTCAAGCAAAAAACGGTCTTCGTCCACGTAATCGCCGTTTAATACCGCTTCTAGCGCATGTTCGAAGGCTTCGGGATCTAAGTCGGTGAGAAAGCCGAGGTTACCGCGGTTTACCCCGATCACCTTGATATCGCAGCGAGACAATACGCGGGCAGCACCTAACATGTTACCGTCCCCGCCGATCACAATGGCCAAGTCAGCGTGTTGGCCAATGCTGACCAGATCCAAATAATGTGCATCCGGCAAACCCAGGTTAGTGCTTAAACGTGTATCGATACACACGTCATAACCGCGCTCGATAAGCCAATGGTAGAGGCCTATGTGTGTGTTAACCGCTTCCGGGTTACGAGGTTTGCCAATTAAGGCAATGCGCTGGAATGGTGTCGACATAATTAGGATCTCATCGTTATTTGAGCTCAGTATAACGCGGGAAAAAAGCGATTGTCGTGATTTGCGTTATGTGGGCGGTTGAATCACAAAGATTCATCCCCATAATACTTTCGTCAATCAAGTTGAATAGTCCCAGTGGCGTGCTGGGCAATGCCATTTGTGTCGGAGTGATCATGAGCGAAGAACAGAAAGTGAAGCAAGAGCAGGAAGCGATGAAAAACGCGCAAGCTGCTGAAGCCAAAGGTACAGAGCAGGCCGCTGAGCAACAAGCAAGTAGTGGTGCAGACATTGAGCATGAGGAAACCGCATCCATGATTGCACGTATCACCGAACTTGAAGCGGCGCTCGAGGCGAGCGAAGCCAAGGTGCAAGAGCAGCAAGACAGTGTGCTGCGTGCCCGTGCAGACGTGGACAACATGCGTCGTCGTACCGAGCAAGAAGTGGATAAGGCGCGCAAGTTTGCCTTAGAAAAATTCGCCGGTGAGCTTTTACCTGTGATTGATAACCTTGAGCGTGCCGTGGAGATGGCCGACAAAGAAGACGAATCAATCAAGCCAATGGTGGAAGGGGTTGAGCTGACGCTGAAAACCATGATGGATACCATCGATAAGTTTGGGTTGAAAGCGATCGACCCGCAAGGTCAGCCGTTTGACCCTGAATTGCATCAGGCCATGACCATCCAAGAAAGCGCGGAGCATGAGCCAAACACCGTGATGATGGTGATGCAAAAAGGTTATGAGTTAAACGGCCGTGTTGTGCGCCCAGCCATGGTGATGGTGTCTAAAGCGCCGCAAGGTAACGTAGACGAAAAAGCCTAACGAGGGCGCTGAAGAAGGCATCTTGCCGAACTCGATTCGGTGTTTTTTTGCCTTCTCCCCTTGAAAAGCATTTGGCTGCCCTTATTTAAACGGCAGCACTAAATAAAAATTGCGGTGAGGGGGTTGAACCTCTCACAGTTACCCCCACATAAGGGGTAACGCATTAAAGCCACAGAACGAATTTCGGAGAGCACCAGATGGGTAAAATCATTGGTATTGACTTGGGTACAACCAACTCATGTGTCGCCGTACTTGACGGTGAAAAAACGCGCGTCATTGAGAACGCAGAGGGTGATCGTACAACACCATCGGTTATCGCTTACACACAAGATGGTGAAACACTTGTCGGTCAGCCTGCGAAGCGCCAGGCAGTGACAAAC
This sequence comes from Salinivibrio sp. KP-1, assembly GCF_000968645.1. Taxonomy (NCBI): domain Bacteria; kingdom Pseudomonadati; phylum Pseudomonadota; class Gammaproteobacteria; order Vibrionales; family Vibrionaceae; genus Salinivibrio; species Salinivibrio sp. KP-1. Next base: position 180,088 of record NZ_LAQR01000041.1, read on the forward strand.
CCAGAAAACACCCTGTTTGCTATCAAGCGTCTGATCGGCCGCCGCTTCGAAGATGAAGAAGTGCAGCGTGATATCAGCATCATGCCTTACAAAATTGTGAAGGCAGATAACGGTGACGCTTGGGTTGAGGCGAAAGGCCAAAAAATGGCTGCGCCACAGGTGTCTGCTGAAGTCCTGAAGAAAATGAAGAAAACCGCTGAAGATTTCCTCGGTGAGGAAGTGACTGGCGCGGTAATTACTGTCCCTGCTTACTTTAATGACTCACAGCGTCAAGCAACCAAAGATGCTGGTCGTATCGCAGGTCTAGAAGTTAAACGTATCATCAACGAGCCAACAGCTGCGGCACTGGCTTATGGTCTAGACAAAAAAGGCGGCGATCGCACAATCGCTGTGTATGACCTAGGTGGTGGTACCTTCGATATCTCTATCATCGAAATCGATGAGGTAGATGGCGAGCAAACGTTCGAAGTATTGGCAACAAATGGTGACACGCACCTTGGTGGTGAAGACTTCGATAATCGTTTGATCACCTACTTGGTTGACGAGTTCAAAAAAGAGCAAGGTATCGACCTACGTCAAGACCCGCTAGCGATGCAGCGTGTCAAAGAAGCGGCTGAGAAAGCGAAGATTGAACTGTCTTCAGCACAGCAAACAGACGTGAACTTGCCTTATGTGACGGCGGACGCAACCGGTCCTAAGCACATGAACATCAAAGTTACGCGTGCCAAGCTAGAATCACTGGTTGAAGAGCTGGTTCAGCGTTCACTTGAGCCAATGAAAGTGGCACTGGCTGATGCGGAGCTATCAGTTGACGAAATCACTGACGTTATCTTGGTCGGCGGTCAAACTCGTATGCCAATGGTACAGGCCAAAGTGGCAGAGTACTTCGGTAAGGATGCACGTAAAGACGTGAACCCTGATGAAGCCGTTGCCATGGGTGCCGCGGCACAAGGTGGCGTACTGTCTGGCGATGTAAAAGACGTACTGCTGCTTGACGTGACCCCGCTTTCACTGGGTATCGAAACCATGGGCGGAGTGATGACCAAGCTGATTGAGAAAAACACCACGATCCCAACCAAGGCGAATCAGGTGTTCTCGACGGCAGAAGACAACCAAAGTGCGGTAACGATCCACGTGATTCAGGGTGAGCGTAAGCAAGCCATGCATAACAAATCACTGGGTCAGTTCAACCTTGAGGGCATCCAGCCTGCGCCTCGTGGTGTGCCACAAATTGAAGTAACCTTCGATTTGAACGCCGACGGTATCTTGAACGTGTCTGCTGCTGATAAGCAAACGGGTCAAGAGCAGAAGATCACTATTCAAGCGTCTGGCGGTCTGAGCGACGAAGACGTTGAAAAGATGGTTCAAGAAGCAGAAGCGAATAAAGAAGCGGACAAGAAGTTCGAAGAGCTAGTGACTGCGCGTAACCAAGCTGACCAGCTGGTTCACGGTACACGTAAGCAAATGGACGAAGCGGGTGACAAACTGCCTGCGGAAGACAAAGAGAAGATCGAAACCGCCATTTCTGAGCTAGAAACCGCGCGTAACGGTGAAGATAAAGAAGACATCGACGCGAAGGTTCAAGCACTGGTTGCCGCTTCATCAAAATTGATGGAAATCGCGCAGCAGCAAGCTCAAGATGAGCAGGCGCAGCAAGACGCCGGTGCTGATTCAGCAAAACAAGACGACGATGTTGTCGATGCTGAGTTCGAAGAAGTTAAAGACGACGACAAGAAATAAGCGAAAGCACTGTCGTTAATAAGCACGGGCGTAGGGGAGCAATCTCCTTCGCCCGTCGTTTTATCAAACAGTGAATTGAACGTCTTTGTTTTGTTGACGTAAACAGGTGCAGTCAGACCATGTCTAAAAGAGATTTGTATGAAGTGCTCGGCTTAAGCCGCGATGCAAGCGAGCGCGATATTAAAAAAGCCTATAAGCGGCTGGCGATGAAATATCACCCAGACCGCAACAAAGGCGATGATGCCGCCGACCAATTTAAAGAAATCAAGTTGGCCTACGAAGTGCTGACCGACCCGCAAAAACGTGCAGCCTATGACCAATATGGTCATGCCGCCTTTGAGCAAGGTGGTATGGGAGGCGGCGGCTTCGGCGGCGGAGGCTTCGGCGGAGGTGCTGACTTTAGCGATATTTTTGGTGACGTATTCGGCGATATATTCGGCGGAGGTCGTCGTGGTGGTCAGCAACGCGCGCAACGTGGTGCCGATTTACGCTACAACATGGAGTTGACCTTGGAAGAGGCGGTCCGTGGCGTCAGCAAAGAGATCGAAGTGCCTACTTATGTCGGGTGTAAAACCTGTGATGGCAGTGGGGCGAAACCGGGCTCGAAAAAACAAACTTGTGGGACTTGTAACGGGATTGGCCAAGTGCAAATGCGCCAAGGTTTCTTCGCGGTCCAACAAGCGTGTCCAACGTGTCATGGTAGCGGGACCATTATTAAAGACCCTTGTAATAGCTGCCACGGCCAAGGTCGCGTAAAAGAAACCAAGCACCTAAATGTGAAAATTCCTGCAGGTGTCGATACGGGCGATCGCATTCGCTTATCTGGTGAGGGAGAGGCCGGTGAAAACGGTGCTCCGGCGGGTGACTTGTATGTTCAAGTGCACGTCCGCGAACACCATATTTTCACCCGTGATGGTAACAACCTCTACTGCGAAGTACCGGTGAGCTTCACCATGGCTGCGCTCGGTGGCGAGGTTGAAGTCCCTACGTTAGATGGCCGTGTTAGCCTAAAAGTCCCAGCAGAGACACAAACGGGCCGCATGTTCCGTATGCGCGGTAAAGGGGTGCAGTCTGTTCGTGGTGGCGGTGTTGGCGATCTCATCTGCAAAATGGTAGTCGAGACCCCCGTTAACTTGAGTAGCCGACAAAAAGAGCTGCTTCAAGAACTGGAAGAGTCGTTTAGTGGCACTGAAGCGAAAAAGCACAAGCCAAAATCAGAAGGCTTTTTTGACGGTGTGAAGAAGTTTTTTGACGATTTGACCGGATAAACGCTTAGCCTGACAGACAGTAAAGCGTCATCTGTGAATAACAATTGCGAATAGTGAATAGCCAGCCTTGTGCTGGCTATTTTTTTGCCACAAGAACCTATTTCAAAGGGAAGTCTGCCGTGTCCTACTCGGAGGGAAGCGAGCAGGATGTCTCTGCTGACATGCTGGTAATTACCCCATTAGGGTGCAATACCAGCCTATTGCATGGGTCGTCATGCTGACGACTATCTGCTAGAGGGTGAGCGATAATCCTATAGCTTGTTTTGCTGCCTTTTATCGAGAACTGATAGTCGGATGATACTTGGCAATCTGCGCAAACAAGCCCCTGTTCTAGAAGTTCAGAGTGAGAAACGCTTGGGTAATATGCCTTGGTGATGACTTGTGTTTCTACCCAGGCCTGTAGCTGCACTAACCGCCCAATCGCCGCTTTGCGTGCTTGTGTTTGCTGATACTGGTGAAAGTGAGGCACGACCACGGCCGCTAAGGTGGCAATAATGGCGAGCACTATCAGGATCTCGATCAACGTCACTCCATGTTGAAAACGGCGGCTTTGACGCTGACGCATTCTTTTTAACCTCTCGAAGAGTTGATAATGAAAACCCTACTGAGCCTATGCGGGTGTTAGCCTGCAGGCAATGGCGACCCCCAAACCTTGGGAGACAGTATGCGTTTTCAAACTCTGCGCTTAAGTCAGTGCTCTCGGCGCTGTCTTAAAAAAATGAGTGGCATCACCCTTATTGAGTCCCTGCTGGTACTGAGCGTGTTGGCGGCTGTTTGCACCATCGCGATTCCTCGCTTTTCGTCTGCCCAGCAAGCAACGATGATCGCGAACCGCAGTGAATCGCTCACAAGTTTGTTTCATCTTGCTCAAGCTCGTGCGATGGAAGAAAGCCGGGTCTATCATCTTCGCCTGCTTAAAGCAAAAAACACCCAGTGTATCGTTGCGCAACCGAGTCGTGGAAGCGGTCTACTTAGCAGTGCACCTGATCAGCTCTCCGCCATGTCTTGCCAACAGACAAGATTGCCTATGGTGACGATCCCGACTGATATCTCGCTGTTGCTTAAAGCGAAAAAAAGCTGGGCGCCGTTACCGGAAGGTGAAATATTCTCGATTGATTTTCGCACCCAGCGACCAACCTTGAATCTGACTGTCGGTTTGGGCGACGGGCAAGCGCCTGACTATGTGGTCACTGTCCGTCAATACCTCGGTTTTGAATCCTGTCAGTGGGGTGGTATCGACAGTGCATGCAGCTAAGTCCAAAGGGTACTCATTAGTTGAGCTTTTAGTCGGTTTGTCAGTGAGTATTTTAGTTTCAATCACCGCACTTTCTGTCTTGACTTCGGCGACCACAATGCAAGCCAGAGTCGATACCAAGACGCGCTTATCGCTCGAAATCAGTCGCTTATTAACGATGATGGAAACTGAGATACGCCGAGCCGGGCTGTGCTACCAGTGTGGTGGCGCATCGCCCTACTTCTTTGACAATGGTCATGAACCTCAGCTTTTATTGATTGATGAAACCCCCTCGCAGCATCAAGGGCAATGCCTTCGCTTTGCTTATCAACAAGACAGCACCCATCCTACGAATACCGTGGGTAAAGATGACGCCAAAGGCTTTCGACTAGACACTGAAGCCCATGCCATAGAGGTCTATGAAAACCACCGAGACACAGCAAACTGGTCGTGTGAATCAGGCTATTGGCGAGATATTTCTTCTCGCGCATTGAAGATCTCGCATTTATCTTTTTCCCGTAATGCGGTGCGCACGGAAGATGGGCGACGTATTACCTCACTGACTATCAAGGTTTCCGCTTCGTTAATACGCCAACCTAGCCAGCGGAAAGATGTGTCGCGAACGTTGGTTTTAGCTAACACAGTGTTCTTACCATGAAGTACATCGCGGAATGTAAGCGTGACCAAGAAGGTATGGCCACTCTCGCGGTGGTCGCCAGTATCGCTCTGATTACGCTTCTGATTGTATTAGGCGTCAGTCGACGCGCAGTCAATGATATCCAACAAACACAGGCAAAAATCACGACTGAACAATCCCTTTCCAGAGCTTGGGCGGCTCTAGACTGCGCGATAGCCAAGATTAAACATGATGGTATTCACCTATCGAAAGACGATGTGGCAGCTGGGATAGCGCAACTCTCACCTTGTCAACATATCGCAGGGAGCCAATTATGGTTGGATCCTTGGCAAAATAGTGATCGCGGAATTTGGCATCTTTACGCGACTCATGCACAGCAACAAGTCGGAGTGACCCTAGCAAAAGCCACCGGTGCACGAAGAAGTTCATTTGTCACTTCAGGATCAGCAGCGTTTTACGGTGGCAATACATGGCGACCAGCAAAGGGAAGAAAGCGAGAAGATGGTTTATATGAATGCCATTCAATTGTAGCCGGGGGCGATGTCATGATTCGTCCCCGAATGCCGGATGAGAGTCAGTCAGAGAGTGAAGGGAAGAATAGCTCAAACGGATTTACCGTTAGCTTAGATGGTAGCGATGAATGCGCTCCCGAATATAGAACGGAGGTTAGCGACTACACAGTCGCAGATAGTCGCGATGAAACCGGCGCGCGACTAAAAAAAGATGTGCAAACCAATGTTGAGAATATGGACTTGTTCAAAGATTACTTTGGTGTTCCTCGCGCGCAGTGGAAAACAGTCAGAGAGCAATTTGAGCGACAAGGCGGCACCGTTTTTAGTACCCATGGTGATCCCTCTGAGTGTTATGATCCATTACTGAGTGCGGTTTCAAACAGTACATCATCAGAGAACGCGAATATTAAAGTGTGGGTTGATGGGCCTTGCGATTTGAGTCGGGGAGAACATGCGGTGTTAGCAAGCGATGTACCTATTCTCCTCGTTGTTCAAAACGGTATTCTGGCTTTACGAGGTGGTATGGATGCATTTAACGGTGTGATTTATCAGTTTACCTCGACGCCTAGCGATAATGATTTTGCCGATCAATGGGGGATGAGTATTTCCGAGTCTGGACAGATGTCTTGCTCGAGCTCTAATAGCAATATCCAAGAACTTTGCCCAATGATCACATCGACCGTCACCGATCCTGATCAAGCACGGCATGTCCCTTTTTGGTTTCACGGTAGTTTCATCACCAAGGGCGCATTTATTACCGACGTGCCGGATGGCCACTCCGTGGTGTATGGTTCATTCAAACCGACCTATAGTGGTGAGATATTGCAGAAGAGTTTTGCTGGGCTTAGGCAGTGGCGGCCTGTCGGTAACAGTTATCATGACATCAAACCGCCTCATGGAGAGGGGTAGCATGTTACGAGCGCGAGGTTTCTCATTTATCGAGATCTTACTGGCTCTTGTGTTGGTTTCTATGACTAGCGCTGGCGTGTATCGCCTGACAACGGATATTCAGACTCAGCAGCGTGATGCGCGTTTAGCTAAAGAGGCTATGTATTTGGCTAACAACCAACTCTCTCACTGGCGATTGATCAATACTGATGCGCCATGTTCAACAAGTAACCGTGATCCCATCAGGTTAGATAACCTTTCGGAGTGTTTGATTACGACCGAAGACTCGATCTATGAGCTGGTGGTGACTAATGTGCAAAACACACTGATAGTCGATGATAAGGTATCTGCCAAAACACTAACGCTGGCAGTGCGGTGGCAAAACCGCCGTCAACAGCAACAATCTCTGGTTTTCTATTTCACAGGGGCGCGGCGACAAAACGATTTCAATTAAAGTCCCCCTCCACGAACGGCAAACGTGAAGTGGTGGCTTTTTGCTCGCTTGAAACGTTTTTAAGAAAAACCCCTTGCGTCACAAAAATACCTCTCTATAATGCGCTCTCGTTGGCACGGCAAGCCGCGCTAACAACGGCAAAATAAACAAGCAAAACAAAATGCTTGACTTGTTGCCTAAGTGGCGTAAGATGCCACTCCCGCTCAAGATTGAGCGGCGCTCTTTAACAATTTGACCTATGCAATCTGTGTGGGCACTCGTTGAGAATAGACAAAAAGATTTATTCGATGAACTGAGTGACCAAACGACAACTTTTACAGTTGTTCGGCACAGTCAATTCGTTTTTCTCTTCGGAGAGAAACAGTAATCAGTATTCATTGAGCTGAAACTTCGGTTTCGAAAAAACTTAAATTGAAGAGTTTGATCATGGCTCAGATTGAACGCTGGCGGCAGGCCTAACACATGCAAGTCGAGCGGAAACGGCAGTATTGAAGCTTCGGTGGATTTACTGGACGTCGAGCGGCGGACGGGTGAGTAACGGCTGGGAACCTGCCCTGATGAGGGGGATAACCGTTGGAAACGACGGCTAATACCGCATAATGTCTACGGACCAAAGGTGGCCTCTACATGTAAGCTATCGCGTTGGGATGGGCCCAGTTAGGATTAGCTAGTTGGTAAGGTAATGGCTTACCAAGGCGACGATCCTTAGCTGGTTTGAGAGGATGATCAGCCACACTGGGACTGAGACACGGCCCAGACTCCTACGGGAGGCAGCAGTGGGGAATATTGCACAATGGGGGAGACCCTGATGCAGCCATGCCGCGTGTGTGAAGAAGGCCTTCGGGTTGTAAAGCACTTTCAGCAGTGAGGAAGGTGGTGTACTTAATAGGTGCATGGCTTGACGTTAGCTGCAGAAGAAGCACCGGCTAACTCCGTGCCAGCAGCCGCGGTAATACGGAGGGTGCGAGCGTTAATCGGAATTACTGGGCGTAAAGCGCATGCAGGCGGTTTGTTAAGTCAGATGTGAAAGCCCGGGGCTCAACCTCGGAACCGCATTTGAAACTGGCAGGCTAGAGTCTTGTAGAGGGGGGTAGAATTTCAGGTGTAGCGGTGAAATGCGTAGAGAT
>NZ_LAQR01000042.1:0-33064 GCF_000968645.1 Salinivibrio sp. KP-1
ATAGTCCAGACCGGCAGCGACCGGTTCAAACTGAAATTCAATCTGTTTAAAACCCGCCCGCTTAGCCGCATTGAGCAAAATACCCTCGGCTTGGCGGTTTGCCGTCTCGCCTCCACGACCTTGAAAATTGATCGGCCGACCGATCACTGCATCAGTGATACTCTGTTGGGTTTGGTGGTCGGCTTGGGTTTTGATGTTATCCATCATTGCGCATACGAGATCTTCAAAAAAGCGCAGTTGAGCATCACGTAAACCTGATGCGCCAAGGAAAGATTTAGGGGATTTCACGTAGTACATATCGCGCGGATCATCGAGATAGCGATCGAGCGCCGCTTGACCAAACGCCATGTCCTCCACCTCAAGTTCAATACTTTCCTCTCGATTTACATGGTTCGCGCGGCGCAACATCTGCTCGCCAATCGTATCTAGCGGCTTGATGCCCCGATGACGAAACAGATACTCAGACACCGATTCGCGCGTAGGTGCGGCAAGGGAGGAAGGAATAAACGTGCTATCCCCTTCTAGGCGTAACAGCGTCGGCTGACCATTTTCAATCTTTGCCACCGAACAATTGGCTGTACCATAGTCAAAGCCGATATACATAAATGCCTCTCACCGCTGAAAAAGTCGGCAATGCTACCTCAACCGTCGCGGGATTTCTAACATCAGAGCGACGAAGCCAGTCTGGCTGTCTGGGCCTGTGCCCCGCTACCCAGTGCCATCCTTGTGAACCTGAATTACACCTTGTCGGCAAAATAGGCCATGATTTCCGCAGCCGTCATAAATTATTTTTGATCATCTCTTTGATGACTCGTGCCTTAACAAAATGATCTAACTGATGGGTCTGTATCCACCATGTTGCAGCTTCCATCAACTGCTCTGGATCGTCATTTTTATTTTTGAAGAACGCATAAAATGACACGCTGACATTCTCGCCTTTCGCTTTGATTTTTTGGTCACATACTGCCAGGATTTTCGCTCTCAGCTCCGCTCTCATACGCCCCTACTCTATCCTTAAATGAATAAGTTCTGCTCTAGTTCTAAAAGGCGCTTTTTCAGTGACAAACCGCCACCATAGCCAATGAGCTCCCCTTGGGTGCCGATAACCCTGTGACAAGGAATGATGATCGCCAACGCATTTGCGCCATTAGCATTGCCAACCGCGCGCACTGCGGCTTCATTACCAATCGATACTGCCAGCTCTTGGTACGTCGCCCTGTCACCGTACTGAATGTTGCTTAATGCATTCCATACCGACTGTTGAAAATCGGTACCCGCCAATAGTAAAGGCAAATCGAAAACTTGTCGCTCACCCAAAAAATATTCCTCGAGCTGAACGCGAGTAGCGGCTAAAACATCATCGCTTTTTTCTACAAACTCAGCGTTAAGAATTCGTTTAATGCGCTCATCAACGGCCCTTCTCATCTTGCGATATCGGAAGTCACACAAGCAAAGCTTACCTTGATAAGAGCCAAGGATAAATTCGGCATAAGGATGTTTATAATACTGGATATTTATTGTATTCATTATTTTCTCTTATAAATGATTCATCCATTAAATACGTAAGAATGAACAATAACCTACTTTTGATAACCTTTGCTCAGTGTCTAGTAAAACGGATCAAGTCCAGAATCACTCTTAAATTGCTTGTTAGCAACCATTTACAACGGTTCACTTAATACCGATGTCAGAATCGTATGACTTGTCCGACGCATAGTAAAACAGCGAAATAGTCCTGTTTGCTTTATTTCATTGAACAGGTCTTGATCGTTAATTGAAAAGACATGCTGAATGCTTCTTTCGCTGTCACACTGATTAAAACCTCGATTAAAAGATTCAACAATTATATCTTTAATTTCCTGGTCTGAGCCATATTTATAGATTTCGTGCGCCCCTCCGATGTGCTTCAAGATTGGGCTTTTCCCGATCCCATTTTCACCGAAAAGAACTAAGGGCTTCATATCATTATTTCGAATTGCTTTTGCTAATACTGCTATATCTTTTCGAAACTCAACTTCACTTACAAACTCAACTGATTTTGTCATCTTATTATTTCCTTATACGTAGGTGTAGAGTCGTGGTTGCTAACGCCTGCAATAAGGTGTGCCCCACTGAACCAACCAAGCACACTGAACTGCGAACCAAAACCGCCGAGCGTAACACATCACCTTGATTACTCTGTTAAACCGCTGGACTCAGTAGCCAAAAAAAACCCAACCAAGGATTGGTGAACCTACAATAGCAGTGATGACTCCCCAAAAAATACCAGTATGATACTTATTCCAGTATTTGAGTTTATTTGATGACTTTAATGCTTGTCTGTAACCCATGTCTGTGAAGTAATACATGCACCGGTCACGTACTACAAAATTGTTTTTAGCCATCCCGTTAAAAATAGCCTTCATTATCTGTTTGTCATGGTAGTCGCATAAATTGGAAAGAGTGCGTTGCTCGTGAATCAATATTAATAAAGCAGAATGGTTCTCTTCGAAAAAATTTTCTGGGATAAATTTAAATGAACCAATCTGGGCACTAGTTTTATGCCTCTTATTGTATTTTACGTACATTAACTTTAATACTTGATGTAATTTAACGTCAGCAATATTCACTGAGTCATCTCTAGGGTTCATATAATCTCCAATTTCACGGTACGGTTTAACGAATGACATGGATTCCCCCTCTTGAGAATCTGCCACACTTAGGTGCGGCCTTTAATACCGGAGGTAACCATGCCTACTCAATTCTTTTGTGGCGTTGATCTCGCCAAGCACCACTTTTCTCTTCACGCGGTGGATGACCACGGAAAAGTCATTCTCCATAAATCTGTTTCACGCGCTAAACTACTGGCTACATTAGCAAATATGCCTACAATGTGCATAGGCATTGAGGCCTGCAGTGGGGCACATTATTGGGCCAGAGAATTCAACAAGCTTGGTCACGATACCCGTATCATGGCCGCAAAGTACGTCGGTCCTTATCGCACAAAAGGAAAAAATGACCTGAACGATGCCGTTGCCATTTGTGACGCTGTTCAGCGTCCAAACAGCCGGTTCATTCCTGTTAAGTCACCCGAACGCCAAGCGATTCTCGCGACTCATCGTGTACGTGAGCATTGGGTCAATGAACGTACCGCCCTCATTAATCGTATTCGTGCATTACTGGCAGAGTTCGGCATTATTATTCCAACGGGACGAGCCGCCATTCACAGAGAAGTACCACTCATTCTCGAGGCAGCAGAGAATGGCCTGCCTGATATTGCTCGTGCTGTCGTGGCCGATTGTTTTGACCACCTACAAACACTTAATCAGCGTATCGCCGATACCGAGCAGTGTTTCGATATGGTTACCAAGGCCAGTCCTAATGCTCAGCGTATTCTTAATGTTCGCGGCATTGGCCCACAAACAGCAACGGCGATTATCGCCACTATCGGAAAAGGCGAGCAGTTTGATTCCGGTAGAGACTTTGCTGCTTGGCTTGGATTAGTGCCCAAACAGTACTCTACCGGAGGAAAGCCGCGATTAGGTCGTATTAGTAAGCGAGGAGATAAATATCTCAGAACGCTCTTAGTGCATGGCGCGAGAGCCGTCATCACGAACCTAGGTGATAAGCAAGATAGGCTCAGTGTCTGGGGGCGAAATATCCTTGAGCGACGTGGCATGAATCGCGCCATTGTCGCTCTCGCAGCCAAAAATGCACGTATTGTGTGGGCGTTGTTGCACCATCAAACAGATTATCAAGACTACGCGGCCTAACTCGTCACTGTCGTAAGGAGAATACACCAACCGGGTCATTGCACACGCAAGTTGATGAGTATCGGTGAAGACCATTTGCAGAGAGCCTGTTAATGCGGCGGGCACCTTGATGCCTTCTAACGAATTAGGCACTGCAACCGCGCAATGTCATCAGGGCCATGACGTGAGTCAGTAAAAGGCCGAATGTAGAGCGGCAGTCCAAACCAAACTCAATACGCTTCGCGAATGCTTGACGAACGGGGGAATCCATGTAGCTTTGCTAAGGTGCAGCTAACCGACCACTGAACCCAAGCCAAGCCACCGTAAACACTAAAACTTACCGAACCAAAAACGCCAAAGGTTAGCTGTCACTCTTAAGCAATTTGTTATATGCATTTACCATTGAACATAAGCGCTCAACATATTGATAACCCAGTCCAAAATACCATTAATGATAAGGAGAGCAAAAGCAACTATTAACCCGCCAACGAGAGATTGCCACACCCAAGTCCAACGGTAACGTCCAGCTCTGATAAACCTAATGTTGGGGAACAAGCGGTTCACTAAGTTCAATAACTGTTGATTAATGTAACCCCAAGCATTCGAAAAAATAAGAAAGGTAAATAAAAACGTAATGACAAACGCATTTTCTATTTTAACAAACGGGTAGACTTTCAAGGTGATAAGAAGACTCGCCACAAAACCAAGCCCAACGCCTAAGATTTGGATTAATAATTGCGTCCAAGCATTACGGATTTTTCCGTTATGATTTTGATACTTTTTTATTACCTCCAATAACCCACAAAAAACTGAATCAACTAGATCGCCATCATCAGATGAAATTTGAAGGTACGTATTATTTGGGTCATTGGAGTCAAAACGTAACTCTATACTCGTACCCTGTTGCTTATTAGAAAAGACAGCTCGATTTGAATCCAACGTATAAACAATGCGCTCTACTTTTGAAGCTTGTGAATAGTATTTTTTTACATCAGAAAAGTCGGTTAACTTATAGCCACGGTTGTCAAAACGAATAACGTAATTTAAAAGCAAAAAATCTTCTTGAACCGCTTCCTTCTCTTCCAACACTTCATTAGAAGATCTTTCTCTATCACTTAGAAAGTCATTAATTTGCTGCAAGAGCTCTTCATTTACCGACACATTTTTTATGTGTTGATCTCTCAAAAATGTTCCCACTAAACTCCCCTATGCATATAACGCCGCCAGCAGAGGCGCGAGCTTGCGAGCGTCCTGCTGACTGGCATTGTTAAATGCTATAAATACTGCTGCACATCTCTGGCATAAGTGCTGTCTGCCGCCTTCACTGCTGCCTTCAATTCTGCTTCTGTACAACCGAAGGACTTGCACCAATTTCTAACTTCCGCTGGGTCATTAACGTCAATCCTGCGTTTATCGTCCGGCGCAATAATGTTTTTGTTGTCTGGCATAATGACTCTCCTTTTGTGGTGATCTTATGGAATAAGACCAAGCTTTCATTTTCATTTAACATTGTATTAGTGCGCGTGCTCGATTTGTCAAAACCGTTATACGCGTCATTTTTTAACTAACTACCTATAATTAAACACATTTTTACCGCTTGAAGCAATCACCTTGTCTGCGAAAGTGTGCACGCCGCCTATCTCGGACAAGGCGTTCACACTATCCTCAAAGGATAATTTTTAACCCTTTGATTATACTACACTAATATTTTCCCTTTCGGCGATAATGTGAATGTGTCTCGAAAAAGTGCGCACACTATTTGGGTTTCCTTACCGATAGGCTGTATGAATATACAGTCTTAGATGGAGGGAAAGGATCATGACCAAAAGCCCGTTTATGGCAAGCCTTCAGCATGAGATTAGGCGACGAGGATGTAAAAACGTTTCTGTCTTATTTGGCGAATGCGCAGCAAGTTTCAACGAACACACAAAAGGTAGCTCTCAATGCACTAGCCTTTCTTTACAACCAGTTTTTAAACCAACCGCTAGGTAAGATTGCGTAAAGCCTTAAACCGTGCGGTGCAAAAGGTCGGCATCACCCATAACCACGTTACCTGTCATACGTTTCGTCATAGCTTTGCCACACAGATGCTTTTGGCGGGTTACGATATTCGCACCATTCAAACCTTATTGGGCCATACCGACCTCTCTACCACGCAGATCTATACCCATGTGATCGGGCAACAATTTGCGGGCACGACAAGCCCAATGGATTTGCTTTAACACCCACGCTACCGCCGTTGGTTAGCGGCGTCCAAAAATGCCATGTAAGAGGCAGAAATATAAAGGGTTAGAATACCAAAGTGCAGAATAGCTGTTTAGGCACAAACGCCTAAAATGTTGGTGAGGTCAGGGTTTGGGAGTTTGCGGGACAATAAATGCAAAAAAGCCGCTGACTGAGCAGCGGCTTTCGGTATGTGGCGGAGAGATAGGGATTTGAACCCTAGAAGGGCTATTAACCCTTGCCGGTTTTCAAGACCGGTGCTTTCAACCACTCAGCCATCTCTCCGGAACGGGTCGTATAGTATGAGCAGAGGTGGCTGATGTAAAGTGACTTTTTGCACTTTTATCGCTAAATGCTGAAATAATCAGCAAACGCCCCTGCTCTATAACCAATGGCGCTGGGTCAGCGCCATATCGGCTTAACCAAAGCGACCGTTAATGTAGTCAGAGGTCAGTTTGTGCTCAGGGTCATTAAAGACTTTTTGTGTGCTGTTTACTTCAACCAAGTCGCCAAGGTGGAAGTAAGCGGTGCGATCAGACACACGTGCCGCTTGCTGCATCGAGTGCGTGACGATCACAATGCTGAAGTTTTTCTTCAGATCGGCAATCAGCTCTTCAATGATACCCGTGGCAATGGGGTCTAACGCCGAGCAAGGCTCATCCATCAAGATCACTTCAGGCGCGACAGCAATGGTACGTGCGATACACAGACGTTGCTGCTGGCCGCCTGATAGGCCTGTTGCGGGCTGATCCAGGCGATCTTTCACTTCGTTCCAAAGCCCTGCCCGCGTCAGTGATTGCTCAACCAATGCATCCAACTCGTCTTTGCCGTCAATCAAGCCATGGATACGTGGGCCATATGCCACGTTATCGTAAACCGATTTCGGGAATGGGTTAGGACGCTGGAATACCATGCCCACTTGCGAGCGAAGCTCCACAATTTCGGTGTCGCGATGATAGATATCCTCGCCATCCAAAATAATATCACCCGACACTTGGCACCCAGGAATGGTATCGTTCATGCGGTTTAGGCAGCGCAAGAAGGTGGATTTACCACAGCCTGACGGGCCAATCATCGCCAAGACTTCTTTTTCACCAATATCCAGACTGACATCGGTAATCGCTGATTTTGAGCCGTTCTCGTAATTCACAAATACATTACGGGCAGTCATGCGTGGGTTTTCTACGAAAGGTACACCACACGTCTCAGTCGGTGCCGCGGTATTTTGCGGCGTGGCATCTACTACTTCTTCGGTCATGGCTACATTGTTCATTGTTGTCGTCGTCATGGTTGTTTCTCCCGACTTACCAGCGTCGCTCAAGACGCTTACGCAGAATCACGGCACAGGCATTCATAAGCGCGAGGAATGCCAGCAATACCATGATTGCGCCAGAGGTGTTTTCGACAAAGCCCTTTTCAGGGTTCTCTGCCCATAAGTAAATTTGAACGGGTAACGCAGTGGCTGCATCCAGTGGCCCTGAAGGGATATCCACAATAAAGGCCACCATACCAATCATCAGTAGCGGCGCGGTTTCACCCAGCGCTTGTGCCATACCGATAATGGTCCCGGTTAGCATGCCAGGCATAGCTAATGGCAACACATGATGAATCACCATTTGCATTTTCGATGCGCCGACACCCAAGGCGGCGTCACGTACCGAGGGTGGCACCGCTTTGATAGATGCACGGCTCGAAATAATGATAGTTGGCAACGTCATCAGCGTCAGTACCAAGCCGCCAACAACCGGCGCTGAACGCGGTAGGTCGGCAAAGTTGAGGAACACGGCTAAGCCCAGCAAACCAAACACGATCGACGGTACCGCTGCCAGGTTATTGATGTTGATTTCAATAATCTCAGTGATGCGATTACGTGGCGCGAATTCTTCCAAGTAAATCGCGGCTGCCACCCCGATAGGGAAGCTTAATGCCAGTGTCACCAGCAACGTATAGAAAGAGCCTACGGTCGCGCCCCAGATCCCAGCAAGTTCAGCATCACGGCTGTCACCATTGGTGAAAAAGCGCGAGTTAAACACGGTACGAACACGATCGTCTTCTTTAAGCTGGTTGAACCAGCCAATGTGTTTGTCCTTAAACTGGCGATAAGACTCCGGCAAGCTGCCATCGATATTGCCTTTATTAAATTGGTTGACGTTATCGCCGGCGAGTGCCCAAATTTCTACCTCTTGCCCCACCAAGTCAGGGTTGGCCGCCACACGGTCACGCAAGTCATACTCAGCGCCGTTAGACAGAAAACGGAACAGCTCACGTTTGTCACCACGCGACGTCACGTCTGGCATGGCATCAAAAATGGCATCCGCCAGCACTGAGCGATAACCCAAGTATTTAAGGGTTTCGTCATTTAATGGCTTGCCTTCAATACCTAGGTTTTCTTCACTTAAATCAACGGTCAAGCGAATTTCCGTGGTGTAGAAAGCGGTATAACCTTGCGAGACGATCGAGCCGAGCAATAAAACCAAGAAGGTAAACGCAAGGAAAATAGAGCCTATTCCGTAAAAACGAAAACGTCCTTCTTTCCCGCGGCGCTTTGCTAAGCTTGCCCTTACCCTTGCGCGCTTTTCTTGCGCCATTTTTTCGATTTTATCAGTCATATTGTTCCCGGTATTTCTTCACGATGTTCAGCGCAATCACGTTAAGTGCGAGTGTCACAACAAATAATGTCAGACCCAAAGCAAACGCCGCCAAGGTCTTTGGACTATCAAATTCTTGGTCACCCACGAGTAAGGTTACAATTTGCACCGTCACTGTGGTCACTGAGTCAAGTGGATTAGCCGTTAGATTCGCAGACAGACCCGCCGCCATCACCACAATCATGGTTTCGCCGATTGCACGTGAGACAGCCAGCAATAAGCCGCCCACAATGCCAGGTAACGCAGCCGGTAGAACCACTTTACGAACCGTTTCTGACGGGGTGGCGCCCAGTCCGAACGAACCATCACGCAGCGATTGGGGGACAGCGGTGATCACGTCGTCTGACAATGACGAAACGAAAGGAATAATCATGATCCCCATTACCGCGCCCGCAGCCAGAGCACTCTCTGACGAGGCACTGCTAAAGCCGATCGCCTGTGCCACATCACGAATAAACGGCGCGGCGACCAAGGCGGCAAAGAAGCCATAAACCACCGTCGGAATACCGGCGAGGATTTCCAGAATCGGTTTGACGATACCCCGTACACGCGGCGATGCGTATTCGGCTAAATAGATGGCACTCATCAACCCGACTGGCGCCGCAATACACATGGCGATAAACGAGATCATCAAGGTGCCAGTGAACAAAGGAATCGCACCAAATGAGCCACTCGCCGCCTGCTGATCAGCGCGCAATGCAATTTGCGGCGACCACTCAGTGCCAAAGATGAACTCAGTGACCGGAATCATTTGGAAAAAGCGCAACGCCTCAAACAGCACCGAGAGCACAATGCCCAGTGTGGTTAAAATCGCGAGTGTTGAGCAAAGCAGCAAAAACGCCTGCATCACATTTTCAACGCGATTTCGAGCGCGAAGACGTAATCGCAGAGAGCGCCAGCCAAAAGCCAAACCCGCTAACGCGAGCGATGTCATTGCGGTGAAACGCAATGTCGTTCCCAGTTGGTTCAGCATTTGATAGTGGTCAGCCGCTGCCAACAAGACAGCATCGTCAGTTTGGGTGATGCCACGAGCGACGTTTCCAATCTGACTGTATAGCAAGTCGGCGTTGCCGAACTGCGTAACATACGCATCAGATATCTGTGCCATCACCAAACTGTGGATCAAGTTGGGTTCTACCGCTTGCCACAACAATAAGAGAACCAGTGCCGGAATAGCCGCGAGAATCGCAACATAAGAGCCGTAATAATTAGGACGAGAATGAAGCTTACTCAATCCGCCAGCCGTATCGGCGAGCTTGATTGAACGTGCTCGAGCAATAAAAAAGCCTGAAATTGCAATAACAGCAATTACGGTCATCAGCATGGGTGTTGTCATTGTTCCTCCTGAACACGCACAAAGGTGGCACCTCATGTGTGCCACCTTTTCGTGTTCACACTGCGCTTACAGGTTTGGTTTTAGGTCAACTGCGGCGCTGCGTACTTGTTTCCATTCACTGTTGTCGAGTGGGATAAGGCCACGGTCAGCCAGGTAACCCATGTTGCCGATAGCATCTTCAGCAGTGAATGCGGTCACGTAGTCTTTTAGACCTGGGATCACGTCTTCGTGTGCTTTTTTCACGTAGAAGTACAGTGAACGTGATACGGGGTAGTCACCGCTACCAATCGCGTCAAACGTTGGTTCAACACCCGCGATTTTTGAGCCTTGTACCTTGTCAGCGTTTTGCTCTAGGAAGCTGTAACCGAAGATGCCAAGTGCGTCTGGGTTTGCTTCAAGCTTTTGCACGATAAGGTTGTCGTTCTCACCCGCTTCGATGAAAGCGCCATCTTCACGCATGCCGTGACAAATCGCTTTGAATTTGTCTTCGTTGCTGTCTTCAAGCGCCGCCACTTCTGGGTACTCGGCACAGCCCGCTTCCATGGCTAGCTCAACAAAAGCGTCACGCGTCCCTGATGTTGGTGGTGGACCTAGCACCTCAATTTTGGTGTTAGGCAGTGATGGGTTCACGTCTTTCCACGTTTCATTTGGGTTGTCGATAAAGTTGCCGTTGCCGTCTGGCACGGTTTTAGCGAGCGCGGTGTAGATCTCTTTCAAGCTCAAGTCATATTGCTGAGACATTTTCGAGTTTGCCAGCGCGATGCCGTCATAACCGATTTTGATTTCAACAATGTCGTCAACACCGTTTGACTTACAACGGTCGATTTCCGAGCTTTTGATTTTACGTGATGCGTTAGTGATATCTGGCGTGTTTTCACCCACACCTGCACAGAACAGCTTAAGACCGCCGCCTGAACCGGTAGATTCGATTTTTGGTACTGAGTATTGCGACGTGCGACCGAAGCGCTCAGCAACTACAGTAGCAAAAGGGTAAACGGTAGAAGAGCCAACGATGCTAATGTAATCACGGTTTGCGGCCGTTGCGCTACCTGAGGCCAGCACGGCCATTGATACTGTAGTAGCTGCAAAGAGAGCTTTAAGTTTCACATCAACCTCCAAGTCGATTATTTAAGTTAGTGCTGTGCAAATCAATTTATCTACACATAACGAAGAACTCGGTTAACGGGGAGACACATTAAGAGCACAAAGTGACAGTTCCTTTATGCAATCATGAAGGTTTGATGACAGTGCGGCGCATTGGTAACAGATTCAAAAGTTGTTTTTACCACGCTGGCGCTGTGCGTATGGCGGGCTAGGATAGACTCACCAAGGACTGACGCGCGTAGACTCGATGCACCATCGAACGCCCCGTCCTCCACCTTTTTTGATGAGTAAAGGCAATGATAGATGCCAAAGATAATGTCTCGTTAAACGCGCGTGCCGACGAGACACCGATGCATGGCGATACCGTGCCGAGTAAGCCGGTCGTTTTGTTTTTATGCGATGGTAAGCACGGTGCCTCTTTGATGGCCGCCGCGGTGATGGTAAACAAAGCCAGCAGTTTTTTTGAGGTCCACTGCGCACATACATCCAGCACTATGCATACGGCGCAAGCGTCAAAAGCGTTAATTCAGTTTCAACTCTCTACGTCAGGGATCACGCCATCCCCGCTGGCCGAGCTGAGATTGACGTATGTTGATTATCTGGTTGCGATGAACCCCGCTGCCGTGCAATCCGGATTACCATTACCTGATTATGGAAAATTTGTACCCTGGGATGTGACTGAGCATAGCGAGGCAGGCTTGACCGCCGTGCTCCGAACGATCAATCAAAACATTAACTATTTTTTGTCTTTGTACTTATTTCGCTAACGCTGACAGACATTGCCAAGGTAATAAAAAAGTGCGCCGCGTGGGCGCACTTTTTTTGTTTAGTGCCTCGTGCTTAGTGCACATCATCCGAGCCTAAAGGCTTCCGCTTGCTCTTTGATACTGGCGTTTTCTTTTTCCAAACGTTCGTACGCTTGACGGGTTTGCTCCGCCGTCTCGGCAAGTGATTCCGCCGCGCGGTGAATCGCTGACACATTTTGGTTCAAGTCGGCCGCTGCCGTGGTTTGCTCTTCGGTCGCGGTAGCAATCGCGCCTGTCATTTCTGATACCTGCTGCGTCGCATCATTAATGGTGTCAATCGCTTCTGCCGCTCGTTTGGCATCGTCCAGCCCTTTTTGCGTCAACGTTTGGCTATCGCTCATCACTTTGTAGGCTTGACGCGCTTTCGTTTGCAGCCCTTCAATGATTTGATTGATCTCATCGGTCGATGATTGGGTTTTGGTCGCCAATCCACGCACTTCATCAGCCACGACCGCAAAACCTCGACCCGCTTCGCCCGCGCGAGCAGCTTCAATGGCCGCGTTGAGCGCGAGCAAGTTGGTTTGCTCGGCGATAGTGCTAATCACTTCCGAGACTTTACCAATATTTTCGCTGTCTTCGGTTAACGCCTCAATCACTTGCGATGCTTCATTAACTTGGTCTTTTGCCGCCACGCTTTGCTGGTAAGATTGTTCAAAGGTCTGCCGACCTTGCTCCGCGTATTCACGCGTCTTATCAGTGTGCTCCGCGGCATTCACCGTATTGCTCGCCACTTCCCCAAAGGTCGACTCCATTTGTGTCATCGCACTGGCAAGCTGTGACAGCTCGCCACGTTGTTGCTCAACACTGTTCACGGTATGACTGACCTGGGTCGACAGCTCGTCACTGACTGTTTGTAATCGCTTAGTGCCTTTCACTAAAGACCCTATCAGGTCGGTAATGCTTTCTTGCATTTGCGCAAAGGTATTAGCGGCTTGTCCCAGCTCGTCGCGGTTAAAAGCGTTAAGATCCAAACGTTGGGTAAGGTCACCACTTTCCACCCGTTGCATTTGGGTAACCAGCTGCGCCAGCGGCCCACGTATACGCTGTTGTAGCAATAACGCCACACCCGCCATCAGCACAATCAGTGCAACAATCACGGCAATACCGATATAGATTAGTCGCTCGATTTTTTCTGATTCTCGCGTCTTTATCGCATTGGCTTGATCTTCCAACGTCTCTTGCAGCGTGGCCAAGTTGGCAACTATCTGGTCAAACGGTGCCAGCATAGGGCCCAACATTTTGCGGCGCGCATCGTCCAGTCGGCCATTATCGATAAGCGAAATGTAATCGTTTTGCATGTCGCGGTAATTGTTGAGGCGTGTCTCGATGGTGTCTACCGCCTCTGTGTTGCTATCACTGACCGTTAATGCCTTCATTTTATCGAGCGCTTCACCGACTTCTTGATCGTTGCGCTCAATTTTCACCAGAATATCGCGATGCTCTTGTTTGTCATCGGTTAAACCGTAATCGAGTGCGAAGCGGCGATAGGTGACGGTAAAATAGCGAAGATCAGATACGGTGCTAAGCAGGCGCACATTACGCTCTACCACATCATTAAACTGTGCCTTGACGGTGTTTATCTCGCTAAATAGATACGAGCCACTCGCCGCGACCGCAATGCCGAGTGCAAGAAACACCACGCGTAAATACTGTATGATCGTCATTGGTTACCCCGCTGCCCTAAATCTCATTATTAAGTTAATTGTTTTTTTGCGCACGAAGTAACGGGTACGGCCTATTACTGCAATAGGTTCATTCTCAGTAAGGTTTTTCTTGGTGGTCTTTTTACCGTTCACACCACAAAAAGCAGCAATCCATGGCAGGCCACAACCGCCACCGTCAAGCGACCACGCATGGTTTGATAGGCGGAAGACGTGTCCTCACTCTCACTTTTTCGGATCCATTTTTCCGCTAACCATACCGCTAAATAACCGATGGCAAGTAACCCGGTGGCAATCAAGTATTGGGTCGCCCCTTGAATCAACGCCCCCCAGGCCAGTAGTGCAAACAAGTTACTCAGCAGTAACGCATTTCGGCTCAGTTTATGAGAAAAATGATCGATACCATTCCCCCACAGTACACCAGACAAAAAGCTCAAAATCACCGCACTGTAGCTTAAAAATAACTGCTCTCCACTGAGGCCAAATAAGGTCAGATCGGCCCAAGTGACGAGGACACCGCCAATAAAAGGCAGCAAGCCAAGGTATCCAAGTTGCAGCATGGTATCGCGTGAAGCGGATTGTGGTTTCATCATCTCACTCCTAAACAATCTATTAAGGTTTTAATCAATCTTGAGTGTACGAAGACAATCTTCCACTGGCCGTCTTATCGACACATTTCGCTGCTTTTCTCAGCACTTCAATCCAACATAATGTGATTAATGGCTCTTTTTTTTGCAAAGAATGGTCGCGTTGCGTAAATTGTTGCGCGTTTTGTTGTTAAAAGAGGAATGATTCATGTCAACACGAAGTACGTCGGATGCGAGCAATGCGAGTGCATTGCAGCATCCGTTTGCCGATTGCGTCACACAAACCGGCCTGTTTAAAGGTGTTCATAAAAATATGATGATCGCCGCCACGCTTCTGGTTTGTGTCTTCGTGTTTTTTACCGGATTTAATACTGATTTAGCTGGCCGTGTATTTGCCGCTGCTCGTGGCTGGGTGGAATCGACCTTTGGTTGGTATTACATGCTGGTACTGGTGCTGTTACTAGTCGCCAGCTTGACGATTGCCGTCACGCGTTTAGGTAACATTCGTTTAGGTGATGACGACGACCGGCCCGAGTTTAGCACCTTCTCGTGGCTATCCATGTTGTTTTCCGCGGGTGTCGGCGTTGGCATACTGTTTTTTGGGGTAGCCGAACCCACGCTCTACTTTGATACAAGTGGTGCGTTCGGCTACCCCAACAACCCGTATGCGGATATGGCGGGTGCCACCACCATGGGCTTTGATCGCGCCGCCGATGCGTTGCGTGTCACCTACTTCCATTGGGGCTTTCACGGCTGGGCGGTGTATGTGATTGTGGGCCTCGCGCTCGCCTATTTCTCGTTTCGGAAAAAGCTGCCTCTGGCACTACGTTCCACGGTGCACCCACTGATTGGTAATCGCATTTACGGGCCCATCGGCCATATTATCGATATCTTGGGGGTGCTTGGCTGCGTGTTCGGTGTCGCCACCTCTCTGGGGCTCGGTGTCAGTCAGATTG
The DNA here is from genome assembly GCF_000968645.1 of Salinivibrio sp. KP-1. Lineage (NCBI taxonomy): Bacteria > Pseudomonadati > Pseudomonadota > Gammaproteobacteria > Vibrionales > Vibrionaceae > Salinivibrio > Salinivibrio sp. KP-1. Next base: position 15,053 of record NZ_LAQR01000042.1, read on the forward strand.
CCGTGGGGCTCGATCGCCTATTTGGCATCGATCCAGGTATCGCGACTCAAGTTATCCTTATTGCACTGATTTCTGTGGCCTCTATCTTGTCGTCTCTCTCTGGCGTCGGCAAAGGGATCCGAATCATTTCTGAGTGGAATATCATCGTCTCCGCACTGGTGATTGCCTACTTTTTATTCGGCGGGCCTACGGCTTGGTTAGTGCAAATATTTGGGGCATCACTGAGCGACTATTTGGTCGAGTTTATCCCGATGGGGCTGTGGTTCCCGGAGGCGAAAGGCCCCTCTGCATGGCAAAATGCCTGGACCATTTTCTATTGGGGCTGGTGGATTGGCTGGGCGCCCTTTATTGGCCTATTTATTGCGCGTATTTCTCGCGGCCGCACCTTACGAGAATTTGTCGTGTGCGTGCTGTGTGCGCCAACCCTAATGATTTTTGCTTGGCTGGCGATTTTTGGCGGTAACGCGTTGCATCAAGAGCTTGTCGCTGATGCCGGGATTGGCACCGCTGGGATTATTGATTTGGTCAATGGTTGGGACTTACCCGCGGCGCTGTTTGCCACCGCCGATGGCATTACTGGCGGCGGGATCTGGGGATGGATACTCAACGCCATGATGATCTTCTTGCTATTTAGTTGGTTCATTACCTCGTCCGATTCGAGCACCCTTGTGCTTACCACGATTCTGTCGATGGGCAATGATAACCCGCCTAAACGCTTTCGAGTATTCTGGGGCACTATGATCGGTGCCGTCGCTGCCGTATTGTTGGTTGCCGGTGGGTTAAGAGCCCTGCAAACCGCGAACATGGTCACTGCCCTGCCCATCAGTGTGTTAGTGATCTTGATGACCATCAGCGTGATGAAGTCTTTACTGGCAGAGTCGGTGGGTAAATCCACCGCCTCGACACCATCACAAGCGAGCAGCTAAACCGCATTTAGCAAACCAAAAAAACGCCACCGCATTGGGTGGCGTTTTTCTTTGCGACGAATATTACGGTGCTACTGGCTCTCCAACCGCCATCGCCAGCACACTCAACGGATGCAAGGCCTCCAGCGATGTGTTTTCTTCAATTTGCCATTTACAGGTTTCACAGTCGGTGATTGCAAAGTCCGCCTGCGCGGCTTCAATCTGAGCAAATAAGCCACTACCGATGGCAATCGAGGTTTGATAGTTCTCGGTTTTAAACCCATAGGTACCTGCCAAGCCACAACACTCGCTATCGAGCACAATCACCTCTAATCCGGGGATCATACGCAACAGCTCAATGGTAAACATCGCATTACCACTGCGCTCCAAGTGACAAGGGGTATGGTAAACCACTCGCTTATTAATTGGGTTGAGCTTGGGCATCTCGCCATTCATGGCCGCTTTGAGTAAAAAGCGGGTCACAAAGCTGATTTGCCCTGCCACGTGGGCGTTATCTACTCCCAGTACGTGGGGATACTCTCCTTTTAACGTCAGCGCACACGATGAGGAGGTGGCTATTACAGGGCGATGCTCGGCAACCGCATCGGCAATCATCGCGGTATTAGCGGTCGCGTTACGGCGCGCTTTATCGTAAAAGCCATTGGCAATTAAAGGCACGCCACAGCACTTATGTTTTTCGAGCAATTGCACGCCGTACCCCATCGCATTCATCACTTTCACCAAGTCTTTACCAAGCTGCGGGTTGTTAAAATTCACATAACAGCCATGAAAGTAACTGACTTGTTTGGGGTAATCCGCTTGTGCCGCCGCTTGGCTTTTCATCCAACGCCGAAAGGTGCCAAACGAATACTTGGGTAGAGATTTATGTTTATCCACCCCAATCGTGGCGTGCATCACCGCTTTCACCGGTTTCAGATCCGTCATCACGTTCACCAACGGTGCTACTGGATTAGCAAGCGTGCCAAACAAGTCGGTATGGCTCAGCACGTAATCACGCATCAGCTTAGGATTGATATTCTTCTTACCGTGTTTGCCGCGCGCCACCGCAATGATGTCGCCAATTTTCACCCCGGAAGGACAGGCGGTCTCACAGCGTTTGCAGTTGGTGCATAACTTGAGCAGGTCATCATAATACTCAGGGTTTTTGATCCGCAGACGCTCACCATCCGGGCCACACTCTTTGGGGCCAGGATACGCAGGGTTCGCTTTTGATACCGGGCAATACACAGTACAGACCGTGCATTTAATGCATTGGTCAAAACTGGTAGGTTGCGGCGCATGGTCGCTATAGTCACGCTGTTTCAGCCATTCAGTTAGCATGGGACGCCTCCTTAGCGTTCGCCATCACCGCGAGCGCACGTTGCGCGGCGGCGTAGCCGGTTGCGATCGCAACGCCACCGCCACAGCCTTCATAGACGGGGTCGTAACCACTGAGTACCGCACCACACACAAACAGGTTTTGGCAGCGCTTGCCGCGTGCGGTGGGACGTAGTTGGTTGTCGGTGTTAATGCCAAAGGCCATAAAGGGGTGGCTTTGCTGACTGAAAAAGTCGTCGTTGCGCCACTCACTCCGATCAGGGCTTTGCACCATGTCTAATCCCAACGTCGGTTCGCTCACCTGAGTGCGGTCGGCATTGAGACCGCGACTAAAATAGCTGCCCGTGGCCAAGATCACTGCCTCTGCGGTTAACGGAATATCTTCGAGCTGACGCGTATGCAAGGCGGTAAGGCGACCGTTGTCGTCAAACTCACCGCCAGTCACTTGATCGCCGCGCAGCAATACCCCACCCGCGCTAGCAAAGGCCCGCTGTAACGCACGCTCAATGCGGATCCCCAGCAGAGAAGGCGGCATGGTCGGCACTTCGTGAAAACAGCGATCGGTGCGCTGTTTAAGCGCATCCATCCCCCGCTCGCCGGCCACATCGGCAATGATGGCGGGTAAAATCACCAGCTCATCTGGGCCGGACTGCGCGATTAGTTGCTCGCACAGACTGTCAAAGGCATCAGGCTCAGCCAATAAACGAGAAAGATCCACCGAGCGTAGCTCATTGCGGTTACGGCGTAATCGCTCGGCTCCCGGAATCGACAGCGTAATGGTGCGACTTGGGCAGGATGCAAAATCACGTTGCGCGGTAATGGTGTCTTTCGCTAACGTCGGTTGCGCATCGCGATAGCCTTCAATGGCCACAAAACACAAACCAGAGAAACGACGCGGGCCGCGATGCTGATACACATGCCCTTGCGATAGCCAAGTCGGGCGCACAGTACCTAATGGCGTAATGCGGCCGTGGTTGGCGTTATCTTCTTGATGATACAGACACACCTTTTGCGCACTCAGTTGGTGTTGGAACCAAGCGAGTGACTGGGTGATTTCCTCTAAACTGACTTTGGCATAGGGATGCTCAGGGTGCTGGCGCACCAGTTTCGGAATCGCTTCAAAAGGCTGACTGACCGGCTCACCATTGGGAAAATGGCCCAATACATCAATCGAGCCTGACGAGAAATGTAGCGCGCTTTGTCCGGCGCTAATCATTACGGTTTTCTTGCCCGCTTCCAGTGACCGCAATGCGGCAGTAAACCCGGCAATGCCGCCACCAATCACTGCGATATCGTAGTGGATCATTGTGATACCTCCTGATCAGCCGCTGACGTCGGTGCTGGGCTTTTCACCTCAGCGTCATACATGGCTACGGCGCCAGTACTCTCTGCCTTCGGCGGCGTTGGCACCTCACCGGCGCCAAACAATCCTTGATAAATCCAATAGCTAAATTCGGCTTCGCGTAGCGCATCGCCCCAAAAAATCGGTTTCACGCCTTTCCAGCGCTCTTCGAGAAAGTCCACCAGCAGCCCTGCACTGGCTTGGCCATCTATCCCTGCCAATTCACTGAATAAGCTAGCGGCACGATAGCTGCACAGCTCGCCCTGACAAGGCCCCATACCCAGACGAGTGCGCCGACGCAGATCGGTGAGATTTTTCACATCCAGCGATTGAATCGCATAGTTCACCTCGCCCTTGGTCACCATTTCACATTCGCAAATCACCGCTTGGCTGTCGTCACTTTCATCTAAAAAATGGCTAACGCGCTCACCGTGGCGGTAATAGGCGGATTGGTAGACAGGTTTCACCAAGCTGGCACTGGCTTTACGGATCCCTTTAGAAGGCTCAGAGCCCGGCAGCGGACGGGTCGCAGTTTGGCAACGGTTGCGGTTACCCAGCTTTTCAGCCACCAAGTCTGTGGCTTGCTCGGCCATCAAACGATAGGTCATGAGCTTGCCACCAGTGATAGTGATCAAGCCTTCCAGCCCATCGCGTGCTTGGTGATCGAGTAACACAATGCCGCGACTGATATTACGGCCACTGCCGTCGTCATCTACCGAGACCAAAGGCCGCACGCCCGCATAGGCGCGCAACACGCGTGTATTGGCAATGATGGGGGCGAGCTTAGCCCCTTCGCGCATCAGCACATCCACTTCTTGTGGCGTCACCGCTAACTTATCAATCTGATCGTACTCGATGTGCTCAGAGGTGGTGCCGATTAAGGAAATGGTGTCACCGGGCACCAAGATGTCAGCGTCCGCCGGCTTACGACAGCGGTTAATCACCCGGTTATTAATCCGATAATCGAGGATCAGCAATGAACCCTTGGCAGGGAACATTTTGATATTCAGATCGGCATACTCGCAGATTGTCTGCCCCCAAATCCCTGCGGCATTGATCACTTGCTTCGCCATAATGGCAAAACGCTCGCCGGTGAGGGTATGCAAACAATGGACGCCTTGCACCGTCGCCCCTTGACGAATTAATCCCGTCACTCGGGTATGGTTAAACACCTTGCCACCGTGCTCTTTGCCGTCCAGTACGTTCGCGGCACACAAACGAAAGGGATCGATAATGCCATCCGGCACCTGTACCGCGCCAATCATTGCTGGGTTGGCGTTGGGTTCGAACGCTAACGCTTCACGTGGTGTCAGTTTTCGGGTCGGAATACCGGCTTTATCGCAACTGGCAATAAAGGTGTCTTGGTACGCTAAGTCATCTTCTGGCAAGGTAATAAAGAGTCCGCTGGTGTCTTCCACGCAGTGGCGAGCAACGGATTTAAGGATGGTGTTTTCTTGAATGCATTCACGGGCCGATTCGGTATCTGTGACCGCGTAACGAGCCCCAGAATGCAGCAGTCCATGATTACGCCCCGATGTGCCTGCCGCAATATCGTCACGTTCGAGCAAAATGCATGAGATGCCACGCAGTGCGCAATCTCGCATGATGCCGGTGCCGGTTGCACCCCCACCGATGATGACCACATCCGTTTCAATATACTGGCTATTTGGCATGGGGCCTCCTTGTTACTGTATCGTAACGGGAGTGTGGCATTTTCCGTGTCACAAAGACGGCGAGATCATCACACAATGCGCGAATTCGAAACACAAACTCACACTTGTTTGATTTAAGACAAACTTTTGGCCGCCAAAAGACGCGCGAATGGTGACACGGGAAGCCACCGCTACAAAGGAAAGGCCCGACGATCGCACCGAAGGCTCCGTCAAGTTGGCAAATTCAATGCGATGCACAACAAACACATTAAGAAAATGCGCGAAAACGCGCATTGTTAATGATTTGTATAGTTACTTGCTACTGGTGCCAGCCACTAAACGCTGACGTGTCATGTACCCGCGGTAACACAGTGCCACTACAAAACATAACCCTGCGGGAAACAGCAGGGCAGCAAAATGGAAGTGCGCAAAAAGCGCCGCACCCACTACCCCGCCGACGATAAAGCCAGACGCGATCAGTAAAAAGAGCATCAGCTTGCGCTTATCGACTGGATTGCCGCGTAGCTTGCCCCCTAGCATTAATCCTAAATCGGTAAAGATGCCGGTTAAATGGGTTGAGCGCACGATCGCGCCGCTGTAGGTGGTCGCCATCGCATTCTGCAAGCCGCACGCTGCCGAGGCTGCTAACTGACCGATGGCAAACCCGCGAGACAGAAAATAAAACGCCACCATAATCAGCCCAGCTTCGACAAACAGTGCCGAGTCATAATGGCGGCCCAATTTAAGCGTGCTGCCATGCAATAAGCACCCGGAAATCGCGGCACCGAGGAAAAAAGCCAACAATAAGCCACCCAGTTGGATAACTTGTGTCCATTGGCCGGCAAACAACCCCGAGCCAAATTGCGTCGCGGTGCCTGACACGTGTGAGACGGCTTGATGTTCAAAGCCCAACAGACCGATCGCATTGATGGTACCGGCGATCAGCGCTAACACAAACGCCCCGGCTTCAACCCACCGAGGCAAACGGGTAATCATTGGCTGTCCTAGTCGTTATTGGATGAGGATGATGGCTGGTCAAGCCTATCCAGTTGGTTGTGGCGGATCATCGCTTGTAACTCCTTCACATACGCCTGGCCACGCTCCGAATAGCGCCCTAGCCCATTAGCAAGCGCTGCACCAGACAGCGGTTTATTCTGCTCACGCAAGCTGGCGCGGATCTCGCGTAGCCCTTGGTACGCGGCATGGGTATTCAAGTTATTGATGTAGCTTTGTACCGAGGCTTGCGGGTTATCAAACGCTGCGACTTCGTGCACTTTCCCTTCCGCACGTTGCTTGGGCACCAGTCCACACCCTTTACTAAAGCACCACTGGCCGAAGTAGTTATTCCCTTCCCGTGCAAACCGCGACGTGCCCCACGCACTCTCGTTCGCCGCCTGCGCTAACACCAACGACGGAGGAATAATATCCACCCGTTGAATCAATGCCATCCAGTCTGCTTCTTGGTCGACGTTAAAGTCTTTAAGCTCATACTGTTCGGCGAGCGCTTGGACGCGTTTTATTTCTCGGCTACTTAGCTCACTTTTACGCGCATGCCATGCCATTAATGCGGTGCGATCCGCCAGTACTTGGCTGTTAATGGCATTAACCACAGGGGTGAAGTAATCAAAAAACGCCTGCTTACGCTCAGCCCCCGCGGCAAAGGATTGGAAATCAGGCACAAGGGGAGCTTGGGGGCGCTGACACGAAATCAAAATGGTGATGGTCACAGCAAAAATAGCCATGCCAATAAAGACGAAGGTACGATGTTTCATAGTGCCCCTAATGTTGTCGATGTGGGCGGTATTATACGCGAAATACCTGATGGCGACGAATGCCGCCCTTTCAACTTAGCACTGGCTGAGTCACATCATGTTAACAAGGTAAGATGACCCGAAAGCATGCGCCGCTTAAATCACTATGGTCGATTTCAACATGGCCACCGTGGCGGGTGACAATTTGTTTGACGATCGCCAGTCCCAAACCATAGCCGGAACGCTTTTTATCGCGGGAACGATCCGCACTGTAAAAGGCATCAAAGATAAACGGCCAATGTGACGGATCAACGCCCTCACCATCGTCGTGTACCGCAATCACCAGCTGCGTGTCTTCACAATATACACGCACGGCTATTTGACTAGTCGCATACTTCTCCGCATTACCGATTAAGTTGGTAAGCACGCGTTTAAGCAGATGAGGGTCGGCCTCAATGCAAGGCAAGTCTTGCGGTGCATCCAAAATCACAGACTTATTGCTCAGCGTTTGCCAACGCGGCCATTCATCGTGTAGCCACACCGAAGTATTCAATCTCTCCGGGCTAAAAGGTGTATTAGGGTGATCAACACGTGCCAAATAAAGAAGCTCATCAATCAACCCTACCATTTCGTCGGTATCTTCAACGATACTGACGATTTTTTGTTGCTGCTTGGAGCCAAGTTGACTCTCACTCAACAATTCAGCTTGCCATTGGATCCGAAATAAAGGAGAGCGCAATTCGTGCGCAACCGCGTTGGTTAGCGCTCGACGACTACTGACCAAACTCGCAATTCTGTCTGCCATATGGTTAAAGGTCGCGTTTAAACTACCCACGGTATACTGACTCTTTGTTGACGCCCGCGCTTGTAAATTTCCGTTGGCAAATTGGAGAGCCGCTTGCTCGAGTGACCGTACTCGGCGGCTGAGAAACCGCACCATGAAAAAACTGTAGAGGGCGAAACCCAAAAAGAGAAAAACAAACAGCAGATCTTCATTAAACTCTATTGCCCCATGTAGCTCGGAACCCACCGCGGTTCGTAAGCTATAGATTCGCTCCTTATCGGCCAGGCGGAACCATAAGGTTTCGTTTTTATCATCAAACACCGCGGAGGGATCGAGTTGGTGGGAAAATGCCTCATTCAAATGAGAGGGAATGTTGCCAAGCTTGTGTACGGATAATGAATATTCGACGTTATCGGCATAATCCTTTAGCGCGCCTAAAGCCTCTTGTGTTCCCGCCTGTGACTCAATCAACGCTAACATATCAACGACACTTTCAGCCTGTCGCTTCGCCAAGGTCGCCTCATAATTTTCCGTCAGTTCATACACAAGGTATTCGTAGGTCAATGAGCTCACCATAAAAATGACGATCAACCCAAAGAAGAACTCTAAATATATCCGACGCATTACTCACCACTCATACATATTTCTGTTATGCATTTACCATGCATCAGGCACAAACAAGTAACCTTTTCCACGTACTGTGATAATTTTTTGGGGATTGGAGGACGTATCACCCAGTTTTTTTCTCAAGGTCACAATTTTATTATCCACCGTTCGGTCAACACCGTCATACTCAATACCACGTAATGCACGCGTTAACGTATCTCTTGTATGTACCTCGTCAGGCTGACTTGCCAGGTGCCAAAGCAATGCAAATTCACTGTCTGTCAACGCAATGGGTTCATCATCTAACGAGCAGTAACGTCTCGCCTCATTGAGTGCCAACACACCATAATTAAGAACACTGGGTTTGGACGAGGCGGCTGCAGTGTCGTCTCTCAGCTGGCGTAGTTGCACTCTTACACGAGCCATCAATACCCGAGGTTTAATCGGTTTACTGATAAAGTCGTCCGCGCCAACTTCTAGTGCTGCCACATGATCAAAATCATCATCACTAGCGGTTAGCATCACAATTCTGCCTCTAAATCCATCACGGATTTGTCTACAAATTGTCAGTCCATCGTCACCGGGTAACATTAAATCGAGTAAAACTAAGTCAGGTTGTGCGGAAATAATATAGTCAGCCGCCCCTGCTCCTTCAGCAAGTGCCGTTACGCGATAATCTTGTGCTTCAAAATACTCTGTCAGCATTTCTCGCATTTTGGGGTCATCTTCGACAACCACTAAGTGCAGTTTCTCTTCCATTAATCTTGACCTAGAAAAATAAACAAACGAAAAGCCTTGGTATAAATCATTAAAAACTCTGTGCGTCTACAGGCGTAGATACCACGACAGTTATACGACAAATCATGACACTCTGCAGATACATTACCGCGCTCTTCAGCCGTAAAGTACCACTCAAACGTTCCCCCTTTAAGCGAACGTTCCAAAAAGCAATGACTATAAGTCATACGTTCTTAAAAAACACCTACGACGAATAATAGGTTCTTTACAATGAAAAAATTAGCACCTTTAGCTTTACTGATTCTCGCACCGGCGGCTTATGCCTCTTCTTATATGGGGATGGAATTTGGAGCTGGTAGCGCTGATGTGAGTGGCTTAGATAGCAGTGAGTTCAAAAGTGATCTTGAGGACCGAGGAACAGTCAAGCTGTATGGCGGTAAGTATATCACTGACTCAGTACGCACCTACGGCTACTGGCAATCGGGCGCGTCGAGCAAGTCAACGATCAAAGCTGCAGATGAAGAGCTTTCGTTGGAAAATACTGACTATCAATTCGGTATGGGCTTAGACTATGTCCACGAGTTCACTGACAATTTGTACGGTATTGCTGGTGGTACTCTAGGCTACCAACGCAGTAAGCTAGAAATTAAGGACAAAGATGCTCAGGGGACTGACACCTATAACCTCAGAGACTCTGGCCTAGCGAGCGACGTCAATCTCGGACTTGGCTATCGTTTTGACTCCGGTATCGCTTTGGAAGGCGGCCATAAATACGGCTTAACGAAACAAAAGTATGCGGAGGGTATTTCCTTCAAGAACCCAAGTGTGTTTTACCTCGACGTTAACTATAAATTCTAACAAACGATTATAGACGACAGTTGGCTAAACTTATTCGGACAGACCGTTTAAGGTAAGACAAAGACACTATCTCGCCCCCTTATCCAAATAGGCATCCACTCAGTGGGTGCCTATTTTTCTTTCAATAGCGGTGATAACGATGCGTGACAAGCGATGGCTGGTTAAATCTCAGTTCTAAGTGCCAACTCGACCAGCCGTTAACATGACGGCCGATTCATAGCCCCCCTATCATAGTTAATTGTTTGCCTTGTAAAAAATACTTGCCTGCTCCTCTACCTATATTTGCTGGTTAGCGTTTTCGCTTAAGTAACACTTTGTTACATTTCCTAGGCATCATAAAGACTCACGCGCTAGGATGACCATGAAAAACATTTTATTTTTACCCATTGCGATGTTTGCGTTCGGTATGGATGCCTATGTCGTGGCGGGCATTATTCCGGAAATTTCCACCAGTTTTCAGATCACTGAAGCCGAGACAGCGCAAATGGTCACAGCCTTTACGTTGTGCTATGCCCTTTCCGCACCAATACTGGCGACATTGTTGGCAAGCTTTCCGACCAAAAAGGCACTCGTGTTATCGATGCTGATGTTTATCGCCGCTAATCTTGTCACCATTTTCAGCACGCACTTAACCATGTTACTAGCAAGCCGCGCGCTTGCCGGCATAGGGGCAGGCATTTTCTCGCCTTTAGCGGCGGCAAGTGCCGCCTCTTTGGTGCCTGCAGATAAGAAGGGGCGTGCATTAGGGCTGTTGTTGGGTGGCATGAGTGCGGGTACCGTTGTCGGGGTTCCCGCTGGTCTTGCTCTGGCGACTTGGCTTGGGTGGCAAGGCGTTTTCGCCGTCGTGATCGGTATCGCGATCATTGGGCTTATTGGCCTGGTGCTGGGTGTTCCTCAGATCTGTGTCGCCCCGCCGCCATCACTAAAAGCACGCGTCGCGTTACTCGCCAGTCGCTCGGTGTCTATGACCATTACGGTCACCTTCTTGACGGCTGTCGCTAGCTTGGGGCTCTATTCTTACCTCGCACCGGTCATTACGGGAATCACACAACAAACCAACCTCACGCCATATTTATGGGTTTGGGGCCTAGGCGGCATGGTGGGCAGCTTCACCATCGGCCATTTAATTGACTGGGTAAAACACCCACGAGCCATCTTGCTCGGGATACTAACGCTCATGTCCGTGGCCATCTTGAGCATTCCGAGTAGCTTGGCGCTGTCCTCAATCATTGCCTTTGTGCCATTCTTTTTATGGGGTGCGGCCGGTTGGTCGTCGCTCGCGCCACAGCAACACACACTGATAAGCCTCCAACCGGAGCAAAGTGCCGCAGTTGTTGCGCTCAATAGTTCATCAAACTACCTAGGTGGTGCGGTGGGCACCCTTTTGGGAGGGCTGTGGCTCGGCCACGGCCTCTCGGTGACTCAGCTTGTCTATGCCGCCGCGGCAGTTGGTGGCGTAGCAATCGCTATTCAAATCGGGATTCTACGCCATAACACTCACTCCGTGATAAAAGAGTGCAAAAGCGCTTAGCCAGACAAGAGTCAACTCGGCTCATCTCTTAAACGTTACGCATACTTGCCTCGATAAGAAGGAGTGCTACAGATGGTGTTGTTAGCATCTGATCATAAGGAGTTATATCCTCAAAATATGTTCGCTTGCAGCAAGGAAGCAAACCACTACGTCTTACGTGATACTTGCTCGTGTGTCGTGTGATTTTGTGCTTGTTCTGGCGGTGCAAACAAGCACTGCCATCGTTGCCGAACGCTCAGATCGGGCTGCGTGGCGTCTCGCCACATTTGTTGCCATTCGGCAAAGGTCACCACCAGAGGATTGAAACTGTTCACTGGCTTAGGGATCCCATAGCGAACCGGTTCAGATTCCGGCTCGAAGGTGCCAAATAATTTGTCCCAAATGATTAAAATGCCCGCGTAGTTTTTGTCGATGTACTGAGGATTCATGCCATGATGAACGCGATGATGAGACGGGGTGTTAAAAATCCACTCCACAGGCCCGAGTGTCTTTATCCATTGAGTGTGAACAAAAAACTGTAACCCTAAATTCAGCAGTACAACAAACACCACCCATTGCGGCGGAAACCCAATCACCACCAGGGGCAGCCAAAACAGCCACATCCCTGCCAGCGGGTACATTAAGCTTTGGCGAAACGCGGTACTAAAGTTCATCCGCTCTGAGCTATGATGCACCACATGCGCCGCCCACATCCATCGCATACGATGGCTAGCGCGGTGAAACCAGTAATAACAAAAATCCTGCGCGACCATCAGCAATAAAAACAGGCTTACCGACATCTGAATATCAAACAGCCGCCAGCCAAACCACCACAAATACACCTTGGCAATCAGCAGCCCGGTCAGTAAGTCTGCAGCTTGATGCAACCCCGCCAAGGTAAAATTGCAAAGCACTTCTGGCACGTAATAACGGGCATTATCGCCCAGTTTTCCGTGGCGCAGCGCCACCCAGTACTCTCCCAACATGCATAAGAAAAACACGGGAGCCAGCACAAGCAGTAGCCATTCGGGATGGGAGATCATTTCGGTCACGGGGCCTTTATCGCATAGTACAATCTATTAACATATTAGGGGGTTCTGCCCAACCAGTAAGGAAAAGTATCACCAAGCTGTTAGTTTGCGCACATATTGCAATGCAGTGGATGTTCTTCATCAATGGTGAAAAGCGCCCAAACGGCGCCTTTCGCTATTGTCAGCAGTTTAGTTTTAATCGTCGCCGTAGTATTGCACGCCGAGCTTAATTCGCTCGCGTCCTTGCGCTAGGCGATGTTTATTCGTATCCCGCAGCGAATAAATACACCCGCAGTATTCTTGCTGGTAAAAACGCTCGCGCTTACTGATTTCTATCATGCGCTGGCCACCTCCTTGTTTGCGCCAGTTGTAATCCCAGTATTGGACATCTGGATAGGGAGCCGCTGCGCGATGGCCACAATCATTAATTTGCTGCATATTCTTCCAGCGCGAGATACCCAGTGAACTACTGATAAACCGGAAACCATGTTCGGCGGCATATAGCGCTGTACGCTCGAACCGCATATCAAAGCACATGGTACATCGTATTCCGCGCTCGGGCTCAAACTCCATCCCCTTTGCTCTGGCGTACCAGTTATCGGTGTCGTAATCCATATCGATAAATGGCACGTCATGATCTTCTGCAAAACGAATATTCTCCTGCTTACGAATTTCGTATTCTTTAGCTGGATGTATGTTGGGATTATAAAAAAAGATGCTGTAACGGATCCCACTCGCTTCAATGGCTTCCATCACCTCTCCCGAACAAGGGGCACAACAAGAGTGAAGTAGTAACTGGTCGTTGTCGCGATCAAAGTCAGACGGCAAAGGCAACGGCATACGTGTAAATTCAGACATCACAGTTCCATGTTCATAATGCTCAAACAAAAACGCGAATATTCATATATTTGCGTATTAAGGTGAATTCTAGCACGCCACCGTCCAATTTTTCAGGCATGGTTATTCCCCCAATGGGTTTTTACGGTTTTTATGATCAATACGTACCTCTCTGGCCTGCATATGATGTTCGCCAGTGACCTCAACGTTCATGCCAGGTTCAAGCTCATCAAGCATGTCAGGGTCAGCCATAATCTTATAAATATCATTGCCCGTCTCAACCATCATGTGGTCTTCTGCGATGTCCGTTACTTGCCCATTTACAACGCTGGGTTGCGCATCGGCCAACACACCAAAGCTAGAGAAAAAACCTAAAAGGCAGAGTAATATTTTCATGGACGTTCCTCTTTGTATTCGCAATCCGCAGAAAACAAAGTAAAGAACAAGGGGGAAATAGTTGCCAGTGAAATGCTGACTCTTTGTTATGGCGTCAACCAGACGCTCGCGTCACACGCCGCTAGTCCCCTACTTTTATCTCGTAAGTGGTAAAGCATTCACCCAACATATGTGTTTTAAATACTCGTAGAGCACGTTGCGTTAAAAACGTGGATTCTCGACGGGTGTGCAGCAAATGAAGATAAACGACTTGATGACCAAGTTGTTCACCGCGCGAGAGTAGAAACTTAAATACATACCGCCCAAGTCCCCAGTGCGAGGTATCCAACACGATCGCCAATTCAAAACCACATTCAGCACGCTGAATACCACACCATCCTACGAGGCAGTTGTTGACACTCACCGCCCTAACCAAACATCCGTCTTGAGTATCAATGTGTCTCTTCTCTCTCACCCATGTTTTGATGCTCTGTGCATCAAAAGGGGCATGTTCGATAAGATGCTGCCGAATACTGGGTTTATTGAAGATAGGGATAAAGTCGTTTGGCGTGATGGCATCGAGTGGTAAGTAATTAATCATCATCACACTCCAGTATTGGGGCGACTGTAGGAGGCGAGCGACGGCAAGAGTCGCCAGACTAAGTTTACAGTATCAAACAGAAGAGGCTGGATCAGAGCAAGGTGCTGAATATGTTGATGGGATCTGTCTTTACACGATCAAAAAAGCCGCTGATTACTCAGCGGCTTTTCGATATGTGGCGGAGGGACAGGGATTCGAACCCTGGAAGGGCTATTAACCCTTGCCGGTTTTCAAGACCGGTGCTTTCAACCGCTCAGCCATCCCTCCGAACAGGGTGGTATACTAATGTTGGCCCGAGTTAATGTAAAGCACTGCAACAAAAATTTTGGTTTAAGTGATGGATATTTATCCATTACTCTCGTCGCTTGGCTTCACATTGGTTAAACAAGTTGGTACAACGTGCATATACTCTCGACGAGAGCTCGCATGTTATTAACTCAGGAACCGACATGACCTTAGACAGCTTTCTCGCCAAAGTCACGCAAACCCCAGATATGGTAATGTTTGACGAGACAATGGCGGTGATAGATGCACATTACGACTACGCCCCTACTCGATTCACTAACGGTGATCTCGCCAATAAAGCAGGCCAGAACACAGGCTCTTGCAAAGTACTCGCATTCTGCCAACTTCATGAGCTCACGGAAGCGCAGACGCTCGCCTGCTTTGGGGGGTATTATCGCGAAGACGTGCTGAGCAATCCTTCGGGGACGGATCACAAAAACATTCGTAACTTTATGGTCACCGGATGGAAGGGGGTCTCGTTTGACAAAATGCCACTCAAGGCCAAAACACGCGCGCACTCATAGCCTAAATAGCAACATAAAACGGCGACTTTTCGTCGCCGTTTTGCCTATCAAACCGACGTTTTAACCAAGGCCTTTAACCCGACATCGCGGCTTGGTGACGAGGTAGAAAGACTTCTCCCATCATACAACGCACGCTTCCCCCACCCACGGTTTCAATTGTGTTGACATCGATAGGTACCAGTTTACCAAATTGGCGCAGCGTGCGTTTTTGCTCTTCGGTAAAAGCACTGTAAGCAGACAGTGACATGACGATGAGCGATTCACCGTGGCGATTGCGCAATTGTAGAATATTGCCACAAAGCTGGTTCATTTGTGACTCACTAATGGATACCAAGGTTTTATCTTGGCTCAGTGTGTTACACACGAGGTCGCGCTGCCCAGCTTCGATCACCTCATCGCACACAACGGCAAACTCTTCACCCACTGCCATCATCACATTGCTATGGTAAACGGGATTGCCATCGCTCATCTCCGTGTTGAAACTCACGACTTGTCGCATGCCCACCTTTGCCGCCCACTCAGTGAGCAAAATACTGTCACAACGGTGTGAAAGCGCCGCGTAAACACGCTGGTTGAGATGGTCGATAACCATCGCGCCGGTACTTTCAAGAAACGCATCGTCTTTGTCATGACACTTCACTTTGTGTACGTGATTGACGGCATAGCCTGCACGGTCCAATGCAGCCATTAAGCGCTCGGGTTTCACCTCTAGCTGGCGGTTTGGGCATGCCATGGGATAAAGGTAAAGCTCGCCACTGGGGAGCGTACTAAACCAGTTATTGGGAAACACCGCATCAGGCGTCGCAGGATCAGATTCTGGGTACTCCATGACCACCACATCGATACCGTGGCGGCGGAGGATCATCACCATGTTATTGAATTCGGCCATCGCGCGCGTTTTCACTTCTTCATCCGGCAGTGACGGCGCATGCTGAAAACCATTATCCTCACTCGTTTGTGCATTAAACTTAAAATGAAGCGGAGGCACCATCACCACAGCAGACGCCGCATGCGGATGAGTCAGCGGATATTGGGTATCACAGCTCGCTAAAAACGCCATAAGCAAACCTTCTAAAAACAACAAGTACTAAGAGTATAGAGTCGCTGTCACGCACGCGATCAATCCGGGTGCGTCACCGCCTCTTCCAACAGTGTGAATACTGAATAAGCGATGGAAAATATCATTGAAACAAGTTTTTTACAAACTGAGTTTTTCGGCCTCTCGCACTCTTAAAAATATCGACAACAAAAAATCATATATCCTTATGACTTAATTTAATTTTTCACCAAAATCATTCGCATTTCTAACGATATTTACAGCCACTAACAATTATTGCCCCTACCTTGTGTGTGGTTGGCTACAATAGGAGTAGCGACAAGGAGGAAAAGGCATGGAACCGGCACGCCCCACTCATAATGAGCAGCAAAGACTACACGCATTACACGATCTGGGTATATTAGACACTGGACACGAAGACAGATTTGAGCGGATTGTCAGAGTCGCTGCATATGTCTCGGATTGCCCCGTTGTCGCCATTAGCTTGGTCGATGAACAGAGGCAGTGGTTTAAAGCGAAGCGTGGTTTAGCCGTCAACCAAACAAGTCGAAGCGAATCGATTTGTGGTCACGCTATTCAGCAGTTAGAGCCATTAATTGTTGAGGATACTCACAACGATCGTCGCTTTGCTGACAACCCTTTGGTAACCGGTCCTCCCTATATCCGTTTTTATGCAGGCTTTCCTTTTAGCCTAGATAGCGAACACCTGCTTGGAACGCTCTGTGTCATCGATCATCATCCTCGCGAGCTTACGGATGCCTGTCAGCGCGCGCTGTCAGACCTCGCGCGTATCGTCGAGCATGAATTGATAATGACGCAACAAAATGTCATTGATCCGCTAACAGGCGTATTCAATCGACGCGGCTTTTACCGAGAAGTAAACAGCTATCTAACAGACGATGTTGTCATTGAAGATCAACATACGTTATTACACTTTGATGTTCGCCAGTTACAAGGCGTGAATCAGCGCTATGGCAAGCATGCTGGCGATAAAGTGCTGAAAGAATTTGCTGGCTGTCTAACGGATGTGTTCGGTGACTTAGGCTGGATTGGGCGCCTAGAGGGCTGTGAGTTTGCGGTATTATTGATTCAACAGGATGTCGATGCAGTCGAAGCACAATTGGATCGCTTCTATCTCAGGCTTTGCCGCCGATTATCCTTAGAACGCTATCCGTTTATTTACTCAGTCGGCCTTGCTCACTTTTCGCAGATTGACGAAACCGTCACGCTAGAAACAATGCTTCTAGACGCGACAAGTGATACAAGGCGCTACGCTGTGCCTGAAGAGACACGTCATATTGGGTAAAGGTGATGAGGGAAAGCATGGAGATTGGAGCGACATACGAGGTTCGAACTCGTGACCTCGACCTTGGCAAGGTCGCGCTCTACCAGCTGAGCTAATGTCGCTTATGCAATTGAGCGTTGCATGACGCTGTGTAAAATTGGTTGCGAGGAGCTGATTTAACGCGGAATGCAATTCGCGCCGTGCAACGGCACCGACCGAAGGTCATATTGACTTATGATCGATCGTTAAGTGCGTCTTCAGCAACCTAAAATTGGTTGCGGGAGGCGGATTTGAACCACCGACCTTCGGGTTATGAGCCCGACGAGCTACCAAACTGCTCCATCCCGCGTCCGTAACATCAATTGTTGCTTGATGTGGGCAAAACTTGGAGCGACATACGAGGTTCGAACTCGTGACCTCGACCTTGGCAAGGTCGCGCTCTACCAGCTGAGCTAATGTCGCTTTATGCAATTAAGCGTTGCATGACGCTGTGTAAAATTGGTTGCGGGAGACGGATTTGAACCGCCGACCTT
>NZ_LAQR01000043.1:0-2537 GCF_000968645.1 Salinivibrio sp. KP-1
CTGAACCAGTAAAGCTACCGGTGACTTCAGGTAAGTCGTCGGTGCCGGTAATGGTGATGACAATATCTTGTTGCGTGTTATCGCTTGCGGTGAGCGTGACAGTGTCTGTCACCTCATCACCGGCATCCAAGTTTTGTACGGCAGACTGATCGAGGGTGTAAGTCCAATTGCCGTTGACCAGCTCTAGCGAGCCATAGGTACCGGTCTCTGTAGTATTGGCAAAGGTGGGATTATCGTCGCCATCAACGTCACTGATTGAAAGTGTGCCACTTGCAGTTACAGGCGCATCGCCCACATTGCCCTCGGTCACGGAACCGATAAAGCTACCGGTCACTTCTGGCGTATCCTCACTACCAGTAATGGTGATGACAATAGCTTGCTGGGTGCCATCAGAGGCGGTGAGAGTAATGGTGTCGGTCACTTGATCGCCAGCATCTAAATCCTGCACGGCAGACTGATCGAGGGTGTAGGTCCAGTTCTCACCGACTAGTTCCAGAGAGCCATAAGTCCCCGCTTCTGTAGTATTCGCAAAGGTCGGGTTATCGCCGTCATCAACATCACTGATCGCAATGGTGCCCGTGGCAGTTACTGCGGTATCGCCCACGTCACCTTCGGTCACTGAGCCAACAAACTCACCACTCACTTCTGGCGCATCGTCGGTCCCCGTAATCGTGATGACAATATCTTGTTGTGTGTTATCGCTTGCGGTGAGGGTGATAGTGTCGGTCACCTCATCACCGGCATCCAAGTTCTGTACGGCAGACTGATCGAGGGTGTAAGTCCAGTTCTCACCGACTAGTTCCAGAGAGCCATAAGTCCCCGCTTCTGTAGTATTCGCAAAGGTCGGATTATCGCCGCCATCAAC
Organism: Salinivibrio sp. KP-1; assembly: GCF_000968645.1. Classification (NCBI taxonomy): domain Bacteria; kingdom Pseudomonadati; phylum Pseudomonadota; class Gammaproteobacteria; order Vibrionales; family Vibrionaceae; genus Salinivibrio; species Salinivibrio sp. KP-1. The sequence continues at coordinate 866 of NZ_LAQR01000043.1, forward strand.
ATCACTGATCGCGATGGTGCCGGTGGCAGTGACCGCATCGCCTTCGTCACCTTCGGTCACTGAGCCGGTAAAGCTTCCGGTGACTTCAGGTAAGTCGTCGGTGCCGGTAATGGTGATAACAATATCTTGTTGTGTGTTATCGCTTGCGGTGAGGGTGATGGTGTCGGTCACCTGATCGCCGGCATCTAAATCCTGCACGGCAGACTGATCGAGGGTGTAAGTCCAGTTGCCGTTCACCAGCTCTAGCGAGCCATAAGTCCCCGCTTCAGTGGTATCGGCAAAGGTCGGCGCGTCGTCACTATCCACATCACTGATCGCAATGGTGCCCGTGGCAGTTACTGCGGTATCACCCACGTCACCTTCGGTGACTGAGCCGGTAAAGCTACCGGTGACTTCAGGTGCGTCATCCGTCCCCGTAATGGTGATGACAATAGCTTGCTGGGTGCCATCAGAGGCGGTGAGAGTAATGGTGTCCGTCACTTGATCGCCAGCATCTAAATCCTGCACGCTGTCTTGATCAAGCGTATACGTCCAATCACCGTCTACTAGCTCCAACGAGCCGTAAGTGCCTGCCTGCGTGACGTCGGCAAACGTCGGATTGTCGTCGCTATCCACATCACTGATCGCAATGGTACCCGTGGCAGTTACCGCGGTATCGCCCGCGTCACCTTCGGTCACTGAGCCGGTAAAGTTACCGGTGACTTCAGGTAAGTCGTCGGTGCCGGTAATGGTGATAACAATATCTTGCTGTGTGTTATCGCTTGCAGTGAGGGTGATGGTATCCGTCACCTGATCGCCGCCATCTAAATCCTGCACGGCAGACTGATCAAGCGTGTAAGTCCAGCTTCCATTGACCAGCTCTAGCGAGCCATAGGTACCGGTCTCTGTAGTATTGGCAAAGGTGGGATTATCGTCGCCATCAACGTCACTGATTGAAAGTGTGCCACTTGCAGTCACAGGCGCATCGCCCACATTGCCCTCGGTCACGGAACCGATAAAGCTACCGGTCACTTCTGGCGTATCCTCACTACCAGTAATGGTGATGACAATAGCTTGCTGGGTGCCATCAGAGGCGGAGAGAGTAATGGTGTCGGTCACTTGATCGCCAGCATCTAAATCCTGCACGCTGTCTTGATCAAGCGTATACGTCCAATCACCGTCTACTAGCTCGATCGAACCATAAGTCCCCGTCTCAGTGGTATTGGCGAAGGTCGGATTATCGCCGTCATCAACATCACTGATCGCAAGGGTACCCGTGGCAGTGGCAGGGGCATCGCCCACGTTGCCTTCGGTCACTGAACCAGTAAAGCTACCGGTGACTTCAGGTAAGTCGTCGGTGCCGGTAATGGTGATGACAATATCTTGTTGCGTGTTATCGCTTGCGGTGAGCGTGACAGTGTCTGTCACCTCATCACCGGCATCCAAGTTTTGTACGGCAGACTGATCGAGGGTGTAAGTCCAATTGCCGTTGACCAGCTCTAGCGAGCCATAGGTACCGGTCTCTGTAGTATTGGCAAAGGTGGGATTATCGTCGCCATCAACGTCACTGATTGAAAGTGTGCCACTTGCAGTCACAGGCGCATCGCCCACATTGCCCTCGGTCACGGAACCGATAAAGCTACCGGTCACTTCTGGCGTATCCTCACTACCAGTAATGGTGATGACAATAGCT
>NZ_LAQR01000044.1:0-1807 GCF_000968645.1 Salinivibrio sp. KP-1
TCCCGCAACGAGCGCAACCCTTATCCTTGTTTGCCAGCACATAATGGTGGGAACTCCAGGGAGACTGCCGGTGATAAACCGGAGGAAGGTGGGGACGACGTCAAGTCATCATGGCCCTTACGAGTAGGGCTACACACGTGCTACAATGGCAGATACAGAGGGCAGCGAAGCTGCGAAGTGGAGCGAATCCCTTAAAGTTTGTCGTAGTCCGGATTGGAGTCTGCAACTCGACTCCATGAAGTCGGAATCGCTAGTAATCGTGGATCAGAATGCCACGGTGAATACGTTCCCGGGCCTTGTACACACCGCCCGTCACACCATGGGAGTGGGCTGCACCAGAAGTAGATAGCTTAACCTTCGGGAGGGCGTTTACCACGGTGTGGTTCATGACTGGGGTGAAGTCGTAACAAGGTAGCCCTAGGGGAACCTGGGGCTGGATCACCTCCTTACTGACGCTATTTTTGCGAGTGTTCACACAGATTGTATAGGTTGAAAGTCAAAGAGATACGAATGCCTTAGTGAAAGGCTCGTACCTTAGATGGGTCTGTAGCTCAGGTGGTTAGAGCGCACCCCTGATAAGGGTGAGGTCGGTGGTTCAAGTCCACTCAGACCCACCAATTTCTTCTGATGCTGCGTTAGTGCATTCCTCGTTTAGCGAACTAAACGTCGAAATACACTGCCTTGCCTCAAAAGAAATTGGCACCAGCATCTAAGGAATTATGATGGGGCTATAGCTCAGCTGGGAGAGCGCCTGCCTTGCACGCAGGAGGTCAGCAGTTCGATCCTGCTTAGCTCCACCACTTTTTAAGCGCATTTATGATGATAAGTGTCTTTAAAAAGTGGTTTATCGTATTGATAGAATCACATGCTCTTTAACAATCTGGAAAGCTGACAAGTCATTCTTAAAGAATGACAGTAAAGTTCTCAATCAGTGACAGAAATGTCACTCACACAATCAAGTGTGCTTGGGCTTTGTCTTATTTAATAAGCAAAGTCTCTATTTTGAGTCCGGCAAAAACAAAACCTTAGTTGTTTAAACCGTTTGTTTTCATCTTTTTAGACAATCTCGCCGTAAATAAAACCTCTTGGGGTTGTATGGTTAAGTGATTAAGCGTAGACGGTGGATGCCTTGGCAGTCAGAGGCGATGAAGGACGTACTAACCTGCGAAAAGCGATGGTGAGCTGGTAAGAAGCATTTGAGCCATCGATGTCCGAATGGGGAAACCCACCTGCATAAGCAGGTATCTTAGCGTGAATACATAGCGTTAAGAGGCGAACTCGGGGAACTGAAACATCTAAGTACCCGAAGGAAAAGAAATCAATTGAGATTCCGGCAGTAGCGGCGAGCGACCCCGGAGCAGCCCTTAAGCGGCTTAGGCGTTAGGTGAACAGGTTGGAAAACCTGGCAATAAAGGGTGATAGCCCCGTAACCGACGGCGCCTTAGACGTGAAAACGAGTAGGACGGGACACGTGATATCTTGTCTGAACATGGGGGGACCATCCTCCAAGGCTAAATACTCCTGACTGACCGATAGTGAACCAGTACCGTGAGGGAAAGGCGAAAAGAACCCCTGTGAGGGGAGTGAAATAGAACCTGAAACCGTCTACGTACAAGCAGTGGGAGCCTCCTTTGTGGGGTGACCGCGTACCTTTTGTATAATGGGTCAGCGACTTAATGTTAGTAGCAAGGTTAACCGCATAGGGGAGCCGTAGGGAAACCGAGTCTTAACTGGGCGAGTAGTTGCTAGCATTAGACCCGAAACCGAGTGATCTAGCCATGGGCAGGTTGAAGGTTGAGTAACATCA
>NZ_LAQR01000045.1:0-283104 GCF_000968645.1 Salinivibrio sp. KP-1
ACGAGCCAGCTGCACCAGAAGCGACTAGCGAGGCAGATGAAACGGCTGACGAGGACGCTGACGACGAACCGCAAGCCGAGCTAAACGAAGACGACGCACCGGCGGACGAATCGGGCACGCCAGAAGTTAGCGGCGAGGAAGATGAAACGACTGACGAGGACGCTGACGACGAGCCGCAAGCCGAGTTAAGTGAAGACGATGCTCCAGCGGACGAGCCAGCTGAGCCAGAAGCTACCGGCGAGGTAGATGAAACGGCTGACGAGGACGCTGACGACGAACCGCAAGCTGAGTTAAACGAAGACGACGCACCGGCGGACGAATCGGCCGCGCCAGAAGCTACCGGCGAGGCAGATGAAACGGCTGACGATGACGCTGATGACGAACCGCAAGCAGAGTTAAACGAAGACGATGCTCTAGCGGACGAGCCAGCTGAGCCAGAGGCTACTCGCGAGGCAGATGAAACGGCTGACGAGGACGCTGATGACGAGCCGCAAGCCGAGTTAAACGAAGACGACGCACTGGCGGACGAGCCAGCTGCGCCAGAAGCTACCGGCGAGGAAGATGAAACGGCTGACGAGGACGCTGATGACGAGCTGCAAGCCGAGTTAAACGAAGACGACGCACCGGCGGAGGAATCGGGCACGCCAGAAGCTAGTGGCGAGGCAGATGACGCGACTGACGAGGACACTGACGACGAACCGCAAACAGAGTTAAACGAAGACGATGCTCCAGCGGACGAATCGGATGAGCCAGAAGCTACCGGCGAGGCAGATGAATCGTCAGCGCCTGACGGCGTTGACAACAATGATGCCTCTACGGATGACGGCGACAATCTCGATGACATTAGCGAAGAAGACTTACTTGATTTAACCAGCCTACCTGAGTACGACGAAGAAGCGGCATTGGCAGACGCTGAACCGGTTGACGAGCAAGAGCAAGCGGATTTAGATAGCGTGCCAGAGCCAGAGCCAGAGCCAGAGCCAGAGCCAGAGCCAGAGCCAGAGCCAGAGCCAGAGCCAGAGCCAGAGCCAAGCAATGAGCGTGACTATGAGTTTGACTCCTTCTCACTTGATGAGTTGGGCGAGTTTGGCGAGGATGACGCACTAAGCGCTGCGCTTGAAGAGCAGCGCGAGCTAGAATCTTATTTAGATGAGCAGCAAGAGGGTGACGCCGCCAAGGAAACGGAAACGCCTGAGCGTGATGAGCGAGATATCAGTGATCTCGACGATGACGATCACCAAGTGGGTGGCTTAAACATGGAGGCACTGCTCTCCGAGTCAGACGATGACACGCCACTGGATCTTTCCTCACTGTCCGATGAAGAAGCGGCAGTGTGGCAGGCTGATAATGAACCTGAGCCTGAAGCAGAGAGTGAAGACTGGAGTCAGCAACCCGCAATAGATCCTGCCTCACTGGAAACCTTTGAACTCGAAGAAGCCTTAGACGAGGATCTACTGGGTGAGGGGGAAGCAGAAAGTGAGCTGATTGGTGAAGAGCAAGAAGAAGATGACTACATCAGCATTGAAGAGCTTATGCGAGATGATGGTTCTACGCCAGATATCGATCCTGATAAAGCGGAAATGAACCTGAATGTGGGTTTAGATGAGTTTCCTGATGTGTTAGAAGATATTAGTGCCATTGATGTGGACGGTGATACTGCAAGTACTGAAGCATCAACGAATCTTGACCTCGCCAAAGCGTATTTGGAAATGAACGATGTCGATGGGGCGATTTCTTTGCTCGAAAAAGTGATGCAATCGGGCAACAAGACCTTGCAGCAAGAAGCGCGTCAGTTGTTAGAACAGCTGAGGTAGTGCAAAAAACAGGTAGCGAGAGCTGCCTGTTTCTTTATGACGGCAGTGATGGCGAAGCACGCGCTTTTAACCTGCAACTCGAAGGCTTTATGGGTATAATGCGGCGCCTTATTGACGAGTAACGAGAAGGCAGGGCATGAGATTCGCGTTAGGCATTGAGTATGATGGTGCTCAGTTTTACGGTTGGCAGAGGCAACGAGAAGTCACCAGTGTGCAGGAACACCTCGAGCGTGCTTTATCGACGGTTGCCAATCACCCTGTCGCCGTACAGTGTGCGGGACGTACCGACTCTGGCGTGCATGGAACAGGACAAGTGGTGCACTTTGACACTGACAATCAACGTCCTTTAAAAGCTTGGACGATGGGTGTCAATGCGAATTTGCCGGATCCGATTGCAGTGCGATGGGCTAAGCCCGTGACAGACGAGTTTCATGCCCGTTTTAGTGCCACTGCGCGACGCTATCGTTATGTCATTTATAATCATCCCTTGCGCCCGGCGATCTTAGCCAAGGGAGTCAGTTACTATCACGCTGAACTTGATGAAACCTTAATGCACCGAGCCGGTCAGTATCTACTTGGGGAGAATGATTTTTCCTCATTCCGTGCCGCTCAGTGTCAATCGAAATCCCCTTGGCGGAATTTGATGCATTTATCGGTCAACCGTCAAGGGCGCTTTATCGTGATTGATATTAAAGCCAATGCGTTTGTGCATCATATGGTGCGCAACATAGTGGGGAGTTTAATGGCGGTCGGTCGTCAAGAGCAGCCTCCTGAGTGGATGGCTTGGCTGCTGGCACAAAAAGATCGAACCCAGGCTGCTGCGACCGCGAAAGCTGAAGGCTTGTATTTGGTTGAGGTGGACTACCCCGAAACATTTGGGTTGCCTCGCTCACCCATTGGCCCCTTGTTTTTGCCGGATTAGGTGATTGTGTCGGCAAGTACGCTGTACGCATACAGCACGGAGACAGAATAGGTAGTACCAGTTTTTTATCCCAAGTCTGACGGACTTGTGATTTAATTCGGTCTAATTTGTTACGAATCCAAGATAGCTGTCCGTTCGCGAGAGCTATCACTAAGTAAAGGTTGTCCATGAGCTGGCTAGAAAAAATATTAACCAAAAGTAATATTGGTTCATCACGCAAGGCGTCGATTCCAGAAGGTGTGTGGACCAAGTGTACGTCGTGTGATCAAGTCCTCTATCACGCTGATGTCGAGCGTAACTTGGAAGTATGTCCAAAGTGTGAACACCATATGCGCATGCCAGCACGCCGCCGGCTCGACGTGTTTTTGGATAAAGACGGGCGTGAAGAGATTGCCAGTGAGCTTGAACCTAAAGATGTGTTGAAGTTTCGCGATTCGAAAAAGTACAAAGATCGCTTAGTGTCGGCGCAAAAAGCGAGTGGTGAAAAAGACGCCCTTGTGGTCATGAAAGGCAGCGTGTTTGATGTACCCGTGGTGGCCTGTGCCTTTGAATTTAAATTCATGGGCGGCTCGATGGGGGCCGTTGTGGGCGCTCGCTTTGTGAAAGCGGTGGATGCTGCGATCGAAAACAACTGCGGTTTGGTGTGTTTTTCTGCCAGTGGCGGTGCGCGTATGCAGGAAGCGCTAATGTCACTGATGCAAATGGCAAAAACAAGTGCCGCATTGGAACGCCTTTCTCGCCACAACCTGCCGTTTATCTCGGTATTAACTGATCCGACATACGGTGGTGTGACGGCAAGTTTTGCCATGTTAGGTGATATCAATGTGGCCGAGCCTAAAGCGATTATCGGTTTCGCGGGGCGCCGAGTCATTGAACAGACCGTGCGTGAGAACCTCCCTGAAGATTTCCAAACCAGTGAGTTCTTGCTTGAGCATGGCGCGATTGACATGATTGTCGACCGCCGAGAAATGCGTCAACGCTTGGCGGGGCTGCTTGCCAAATTGAATAATATTCACTCACCGCTTGTGGTCGATGTAGAGCAAGACAAGCCTGATCTTGAGCCCGAAGCGGCACCGCCTTCTCAAGACCAATAATTGACCGTGTCCCACGGCGCTATCCTTGGTATCATTTGCCCATCATGGAGTAACTGACCAAGTCAATGTCTGAACTACAACATCCAACAGCCACGTCCTCTTTAACGACGTGGCTGTCTTATCTCGAAAGTATCCATACCAGTGCCATCGATCTTGGCCTTGAACGCGTCGCCGCTGTGGCTGATCGCGCGCAACTGACTAAGCCTGCGCCGATAGTGATTACCGTCGCGGGAACCAATGGTAAGGGCACAACCTGTGCGCTGCTGGAATCAATTTTGCAGCATGCGGGTTATCGCACAGGTGTCTATAGCTCCCCGCATCTCATTCACTATAATGAGCGAGTACGCATTGATGGCAAATGGCTCGACGATGCTGCGCACAGTAAAGCGTTCGCGACGATTGAAAAAGTGCGTGGTGAGACTAGCCTGAGCTTTTTCGAGTTCGGCACCTTGGCTGCATTGCAGCTGTTCAAGCAGCACGCATTGGACGTCGTGATTTTAGAAGTTGGCCTTGGTGGACGCCTTGATGCTACCAATGTGGTTGAGCATGACGTATCGGTGATCACCAGCCTTGCGCTCGACCACTGTGATTGGTTAGGTGATGATATTAACCAAATCGGCTACGAAAAAGCAGGTATCTTCCGAGCGGATAAACCTGCTGTTTGCGGTCAGCCTTCTCCACCGGCGAGCGTGGCTGCACACGCTGACAGTATTGGCGCCGAGCTACACCAGCTGGGTTATCAATATCACTATACGCTCACTGATGATACCTGGTGTTGGGCGGCAGGGGCGTTTGAACTGACTGCGTTGCCTATCCCTGCAATACCATTACAAAATGCCGCCACTGCATTGATGGCTTTGGGCGTTGCCGATTTGGAGATTGCAGACACGCACATCTCTGACGGGTTAGCCTCGGTGTCGGTACCGGGGCGAATGCAGGTTGTCGCCAAGGCGCCTTACACTGTGTTTGACGTTGCTCATAATCCGCACGCGGCCGCTTATTTGGCAGAGAAGTTGGCTGAGTGCAAAGCGGAACGCGGCGGGCACGTGCATGCGGTGGTGGCCATGTTATCCGATAAAGACATGGCGGGTACCTTAGCCTGCTTGGATGGTATCGTGGATCACTGGTATCCCGCATCGTTATCTGTGCCCCGAGGCGCCCCCGCCGACAGCTTGCCTGTATCGGCATCACAACAGTTTGCGTCACCCAGCGAGGCCTATCAGCAGGCGTTAAAATACGCTGAACCTGCGCGAGACTGTGTGGTCGTATTTGGGTCGTTTCATACCGTTGGACAGGTAATGAGCGAGCTTAACTAAAACGGAGTCATTGTGGCCAGTAAGTTACAAAAAAGAATCGTTGGTACCTTGGTGTTGGTGTCTATCGGTGTGATAGTGCTGCCAGATGTGCTTGATGGCAAAAAAGAGCATTATCAAGAGAGCTATGAGAGTATCCCGCTACGGGATGATTTTGACAGTGAGGTGAGCCAAACACCGATTCAAGCACCACAAGTGGTTGAGGTGGAGGCGCCAGACACCAAGGTTAAAGAGCATCAAACAAACGCAACGGACAGCGAGCCTGCGTCTAAACCGGTGTCTAGTGAAACAGCCTCTTCGTCAGTCAGTGAGCAAAAAGGGGCGTGGATGATCCGGCTCGGTACCTTTCGTAACCAAGACAACGCACGACGTTTGGTCAAACAATTACGCGAAAAAGGTTACCAAGCACATATCTTACCCAAAGACATTCAGCCAGATGACTTAGCCAAGGTGGTCGTAGGGCCTCACGTCTCCAAATCGGCGCTAGAATCGCAACTGACTGATTTGCAATCTTTGACAGGATTGAAGGGTCAATTGCGTAAATTTGACCCACTCACCCAATAAGAAAACGTTTGCGTGAGCATTTTTTCTGTTAGAATGCGCACGTCTCGAGCAAGTGAATACGATGAATTGGATTGATTACCTCATTATTGGCGTCATTGGTTTTTCGGCGCTAGTTAGTGTGATTCGAGGCTTTGTTAAAGAAGCATTGTCATTGGTGATATGGTTTGGTGCGTTTTTTATCGCCAGTCAGTTTTATACGCAACTGGCGGTTTACCTGACCAATATCGAAGATGCCGTTATTCGTAATGGTAGCGCAATAGCCTTGTTGTTCATTGCCACCTTAATTGTGGGGGCGGTGGTCAATTATGTGATTGCTCAGTTGGTAGAGAAAACCGGGTTGTCTGGTACCGATAGGGTGCTGGGTATGGTGTTTGGGAGTGTGCGTGGTGTACTCATTATTGCCGCGATGCTCTTCTTTTTGGATGCCTTTACGTCGGTGGCTCACACCCAAGCATGGGGGCGGTCGCAACTTATTCCTAACTTTGCGGTAGTGATTGAATGGTTTTTCCACTATCTCGAGAACAGTTCCAGTTTCTTACCTGAGATCGCCGGATCTTAGGATGATATTCGCGTAACAAGGAATCGCTGACATGTGTGGTATTGTTGGAATCGTTGGTAACACCCCGGTCAATCAGTCCATTTATGATGCACTGACGGTGCTACAACACCGGGGACAGGATGCAGCCGGGATTGTCACTATTGACGACAATCGTTTCCGGCTTAGAAAAGCCAATGGCCTCGTAAAGGATGTGTTTCAACTTAAGCATATGCAGCGCTTACAAGGCCAAGTTGGCATTGGGCATGTGCGTTATCCAACCGCGGGGAGTTCGAGTGCGTCAGAAGCGCAGCCTTTTTATGTGAATTCTCCTTACGGTATTACCCTGGCGCACAATGGCAACCTCACCAACGCGCAAGACTTGCGTCAGTCGCTATTCGAGAAAGATCGTCGCCACCTTAATACCACCTCTGATTCTGAAATCCTTCTTAACGTCCTTGCCCACCAGTTATCAACCGCGACATCGCATCCATTAACGGTTGACGATATGTTTGCCGCGGTGGCGTCAGTGCATCGACAAGTGTCGGGGGCTTATGCGGTCGTGGCCATGGTCATTGGTCACGGTGTGATAGCGTTTCGTGATCCTAAGGGCATTCGGCCACTCTGTTTAGGTAAACGTGATACGGAGGCCGGCACTGAATACATGGTGGCGTCGGAGACAGTGGCGTTGGATGCGGTCGGGTTTGATTTTGTCCGTGATGTGGCACCCGGTGAAGCTATCTATATTACGCTTGATGGACAACTGCATACCAGTCAATGTGCGGATGCGCCGAGTTTAAACCCCTGCATCTTTGAATTTGTCTACTTCTCTCGCCCTGACTCCTTTATAGATAAGGTTTCCGTATACGGTGCACGCATCCGTATGGGACAAAAACTGGGGGCTAAAATCCAACGAGAGTGGGATGATGTTGATATTGATGTGGTGATCCCCATTCCAGAGACCTCCTGTGACATCGCCTTGGAGATTGCCCAAGTGCTCGGTAAGCCTTACCGCCAAGGCTTTGTCAAAAACCGTTATGTCGGTCGGACCTTTATTATGCCCGGGCAACAAATGCGTCGGAAATCGGTGCGCCGTAAACTCAATGCTATTCGTTCTGAATTTAAAGACAAACGCGTTCTGTTAGTCGATGATTCGATAGTCCGCGGCACCACCTCGGAGCAAATTATCGAAATGGCGCGCGAGGCCGGGGCAAAAGAAGTGTATATGGCATCAGCCGCCCCCGAAGTGCGTTTTCCTAATGTCTATGGCATCGACATGCCCAGCGTTAACGAGCTGATCGCCCATGGTCGTGAAGTCGATGAAATTGGTCAATTGATTGGTGCGGATGGCTTGGTCTACCAAGATCTTTCTGACTTGGTGGCAGCCGTTGGCGAAGCGAACCCGGCTATTGAGCGCTTTGAGACGTCCGTATTCAGCGGTGAATACGTCACTCAGGATGTCGATCAAGCTTACCTCGAGTATATACAAAGCTTGCGGAACGACGATGCGAAAACGGTACGCGAGCAGCAGCAAGAGCTGGCTAACTTAGAGATACATAACGAGGATTAATTGAAAACGCCGCGATATCTATCGCGGCGTTTTTCAGTGTTAGCCCGCTGAGTGTATGTCGATTAATGGGTAAAGACTGGGCCCATGCCGACATTCCAAAGGATGACAGAGGCAGCAAGGATCGCGACCAGCAGTACTAACCCGCAAGTCACGACAGAGCTCGCATAGATAAACCCTCGCTCTTCAGGGATCTCCATCAATATCGGTACCCCCGTGTAGAGGAGGTAGACAGAGTAGGCAATGCCAATCAAGCCGACGATCATCACAAACCAAACCACCGGGTAGAGCGTGGCCAGTCCTACCATAAAAATGGGCGTCGCGGTATAGGCTGCCAGCTCAAGACACTGAGTGTAAGTTGGGGCAGAGCCAAACGTGCGACTCATCCACAATGTGAGATAGGCCAACGCGGCCACACCACCCAATAATGCGAGATACATGGCACTGGCGATGAACAGTGCGCTTTGTGGGGTCATAAAGATGGGATCCCCTGCGCCGATCTGCCAGCCAATATGGACGCTCGCGTAATAGGCACAAACAGGCGGGATTAACGCAAGTAACAACGCGTGACCAATGCTGTTTGAGGCGGCCTCGTGGCGCTCGCCAATCGCTTTCCATTCCTTTTTGGGATGGGTATATAACCCCAATAAATGACTTAATATCATAGTAACCCCGCTCGTTATTCCCTCAGTGAAGTCAGGTGCAACGGTCGGCGCACGACGCCTCAAGTAAAACGTCTTCTCTGCTGGCGTGTGGAGACAGATGCCGTATACACTCTCCTTTAATAAGGAATAGTTGTTGGTGTCTCAATTGGCAAGTTTTCCTCCTGACAAAAAATCGCCTTGCTGCGCTTTTCTGACTGGCTCGATATTTAGACAATACCGATATACATTCTTGTGATAGACATCATGTATTAATTGTTATAAGTCTTACTTTTAATACAGAGTAGCGTACTCTTATAGTGTCATTGATTTTCAAGCCTTTTTTATGCTGCCGATAAATGGCTTTGACGATTCACCTGCTTGAATGCTAAGAAAATTATTATTTTAAACAGCTGTTTATAGAGCGCTACTGAATTAAATCTCATTAGCGGTCACAGGTGTGTCTGAATTCAACTACGATTAGTGCAGTGAGAATGAAAACAGCCGCTGCTTTGCAGTCCTGGAGGAGAGCGTCGTGTTGCATAATAAAGAGATCTTAATCGTTGAAGATGATCCCGTCTTCAGTCGGATGATTGCGTCTTTTCTCGAAAGAGAGGGAGCGGCAGTACGTGAGGTTGAAAATGGTTTAGAAGGGTTGCAAGCGCTAAGACAGTCGATTCCTGACCTATTGATCAGTGACCTGTCGATGCCAGTGATGACAGGCTTAGAATTCGTTGAGGAGGTGAGCCTTGAATATCCAATGCTACCTATGATCGTGATCTCTGGCACTGGGGGAATGGCTGACGTCGCCCAAGCGCTTCGCTTTGGGGTGAAAGACTTTCTGATCAAACCGATTGAAGATATTAATGTGGTTAAAAAAGCCATCGAGGCGGTGGTTGATGATGCGAACGACGATGTTCACGCCAGCGATGATTTTAGTCAGCAATGGTTTAAAGTGAGCGAGGATACGGATCGCGGGGCATCAGAGACAGAGCTCAAGTGGCACCTTGATGCCTTACGCCATAACCCAGGCAGCGCACGTGAGTTATTAATGGGGCTGATGCCAGAGCCCGATTCGCAACAAGGTGCTTGGCGTCTTTCTTACCATTCACTGCAATCGGCAGATGCCAACCCCATTGTATTGGATTATGCGTGGTTGATGGGCGGGAAAATGGCCTTTTATGTGGTCGACTCTGCCTCCGCAGAGGAAGACGGCACCGCGACCACCTTGATGATCCGTGCGTTTTTTAATGATTTTGTCCGCTCAGGTGATGTCAATGAAAGGGGATTTCTCACCTTGGTAAAACGGATCGAGGATGCGATTCGATCCTCAGCCTACACATCGCCGGTTCGTGCGATGTTCGGTGTATTAAACACCACCGATAATCAGCTTGATATTTTACCGGCGGGGATAAAAGCCACGGTCGATAGCTGTGGAGCGACAAGCCTTGTTCACAGTGATCATTGGTTGGGGCGCGATGCGTTCTCGAGCCAATTTCAAAGCGTCGATCTTCAATCAGGTGATGCGCGTGTGTCGCTGAATGAAGTTGGCTTGAACAGTTTTAGCGTCGATATTCAAAAAATCGCCTAACGATTCAGCGGTACCATGTCGAATCGTTAACCCTAAGCAAAGGTGAGTGGCTTTGATTGGCGCTCGCCTTTGTTGCTGTGTGGGCCTAACATCCGTATACTCTCGTCGCTCTGGACAGGCTGCCACTGTCGATAGACATCAGGGACAGAACGACATGAAACATTGGTATTTACTTTATTGTAAGCGCGCGGAACAGCAACGCGCAGAGCAAAATTTGAAGCGCCAAGGCGTTGATTGTTACTACCCGACCGTGACGGTGGAAAAGTTGCGTCGTGGCAAGTGTCAGCAAGTTGAAGAGCCACTCTTCCCCAACTATGTGTTTGCCTGCTTTGATCCCGACCTTGTGCAGTATACAAGTGTTCGCTCCACGCGTGGTGTGGTTGATTTCGTTCGCCAAGGTGCGTACCCGGTCAAGGTCGACTTGGCATTGATCCAACAGCTGATGACGATGGAAGATTGTGACGAACAACGTGACGCACTCTACCAAGGCTTCAAGCCTGGACAGTCGGTGATGATTGAGCAGGGGCAGTTTGCTGGAACGGAAGCGATCTTCAAAGAAAAAGACGGCGAGAAACGCTGCATTTTGCTGATAAATATACTTAGCAAGCAAACTGAACTTTGTATCAATAACTCCGATATCAGCGCCTCCAGTTAACACGCTCTCCCGGTTTGGCTGCTACACTCATCAAGGTATAGCTTTGAATGAGGGAGGCAGTCGTTGGAGTCGGTGCTTATCGTTGAAGACAGCCGGTCGTTTCGCATGCTGGCTGAACAACAGGTGAGAAAAGCGGGTTTTGCCACTGTGACCTGTACCTGCCTAGCAGAAACGAGGGATGTGCTAGATCACCACACAACCTTTCTCTGTGCGATCCTCGACTATAATTTGCCGGATGCTCACCACGGCGAAGTCATCGATCTCTGTTTAGCCGTCGGGCTTAAAGTGGTTGTCCTCACCGCCTCGCAAACAGAGAAAACGCGTGATGAGATACTATCAAAGCCCGTTATCGATTATATCCCCAAAGACAGTAGTCATTGTATTGATGCGGTTTGCCGACTCGTTAAGCGATTGGCTGACAATCAAGGACACCGTGTGCTGGTGGTTGATGACTCTGCCTCGATACGTAAACGCATCTCTGCGTTGTTAGCGCGTCAGTATCTAACCGTATTGGAAGCTGAAAATGGTGAGCAGGCACTTGACGTGCTGGAAAAAACGCCAGATATATCGCTGATTATCACTGATTATGAAATGCCGAAAATGGATGGCCTTCAGCTTGTGTATGCGCTTCGTAAGAAAGATACCGAGTGCTCACAGGCGATCATAGGGTTGTCTGGACATAATGATAGTGCGCTAACGGCACGTTTTCTCAAAGCAGGGGCGAACGATTATCTGCCCAAACCGTTTAATCAGGAAGAGTTCTTCTGCCGCGTGCATAGCTGTTTGAATGCGATTGATACCGAATGGCGGTTATTTCTCTTGGCGAATACAGATTTTCTCACGCAGCTTTGGAATCGACGCTATTTTTTTGAGCGGGGTGACCAGCTTGCAAATGAAGCGCGTAAGCATTTGGCGATTATTGATATTGATTACTTTAAACGTATCAATGATGACTTTGGTCATCATATCGGTGACGATGTGTTGGTTGAGGTCGCGCAAATGCTGGCAGACGCCTTTCCGGAAGACACGGTCGCCCGATTGGGAGGAGAAGAGTTTTGTGTATTATCGCTTCGTGATTTGACGGTATTTCAGCAATCGCTAGACTCTTATCGCCAATCAGTCGCCGAACGCCCCGTACGGGTGTCAGATCAGACGCTGAAAGTAACGGTGAGCATTGGCGTGGACTCTCAAGCGGCCTCGCTCTCTCGCCTTTTACATATGGCAGATCAAGCCTTGTATCAGGCAAAAGCATCTGGCCGGAATCAAATGGTGGTGCATCAAGGGTAAATGTCTATTTTGTCTAAAAAGTGACACGAAATAACGCATAAAGTGTGCGTTCGGTTGTTGGTGTTGCGTCAAACATCTGCGAGATGTGTGTCATTGTTGAGAAATTTGCGCAATTTCTGTCTACACGCACTCAATTGCCCTTACCCTGTACCGCTTCTTGCCCCGTTGCGTGCATTGTCGCGCAAAATTAACGTGAAGACGTGGTGCGTTGCAGATGGAATATAAAGTGTTGGTTGTGGAAGATAGTCGACCTTTCAGGCGGTTACTTGAAGCCGAGATACGAAAGGCCGGATACATCCCATGTATAGCAAACTCAATCGAACAAGCAGAGACGATCCTCAACCAAGAGACCGACTTTCTTTGTGCTATCCTCGACTACTGCCTGCCTGATGGGCAGGACGGTGAAATCATTGACGTATGTTTGTCGTTGGACATAAAAGTGATTGTACTCACTGCGATGATGGATGCTCGGACTCGGGAGCGTGTGCTAGCCAAAACCGTGATTGATTACATCCCCAAAGATAGTCCCTCGTGCGTGTCATCGATAGCGCCATTACTCAACCGCCTGGAAAAGAACCATCAGCACCATGTGCTAGTTGTGGATGATTCGCTGACAGCCCGTCGTTACGTGCGCAGCTTATTAGAGCGGCAATACCTCAATGTCCTTGAGGCCCAAAATGGCCAAGAGGCATTGGCTATGGTGCGGCGCGATAAGCGAATTTCTTTGGTGATTACCGATTACACCATGCCAGAAATGGATGGAGTGAGTGTGGTTAAGGCATTACGCAAACTGAAAACAGACGGCCAGTTGGCGATTATAGGCTTATCGGGTGAGGAAGATCCCAGCTTAACGGCGCGGTTTTTAAAAGCGGGTGCGAATGACTTTTTGGCCAAACCGTTTAACCAAGAGGAATTTTATTGTCGCTTGCACAGCACACTGAATGCGCTCGATACCGAGCGTCGCCTATTCAATATGGCCAATACGGATTATTTAACCCAAGTGTGGAATCGACGTTACTTTTTCGAGCACCCTCACACACGCTCACACAAGGGGCCGCGGAGTTTGGCACTGGTCGACGTCGATCATTTTAAAAAGATCAATGATCAATTTGGTCATCATATCGGCGATATTACGCTGATTGAGCTGGCAAAGATGATGAAACGCTATTTTCCGGAGGACATGGTCGCTCGCTTCGGTGGGGAGGAATTCTGTATCCTCTACGGCAATGACGAGCAGAGCTTTGTGCGCCGGCTTGAGGCGATGCGAGAAGAATTGGAAAAGACCGTTTGGTCACCCTATGATAAGGCGTTTTCAATCACCATCAGTATAGGGATGGTCCATGCCGATGCCCGTATTGATGAACTTGTTCAGCGCGCAGATAGGTGTTTGTACCAAGCCAAGGCAGGGGGACGAAATCAGCTCATCCAAGATGGACAAACGGATTTAGTATCCTGAAAAAAAAGAGGGCCAGTTTGACCCTCTCTCATGCTAGTGACCATCGTGGTATTGCTCACAGGCCATGAGCGTATTTTCAATCAAGGTCGCGACAGTCATCGGGCCCACGCCACCTGGGACAGGGGTAATATGGCTAGCCTTTTCATAGGCGAGCTCATATTCGATGTCGCCGATAAGCTTGCCGTTTTCCATGCGGTTAATGCCCACATCAATCACAATGGCGCCGGGCTTGATCCAGTCGCCAGGAATAAACTTAGGCTTACCGACCGCGACAACCAGCACATCGGCTTGTCGAACATGGGCTTCTAAATCCTGGGTAAACCGGTGGCACGTTGTGGTTGTACAGCCCGCCAATAGCAGTTCTAACGTCATCGGGCGGCCAACAATATTGGAGGCACCCACGATCACCGCATGTTTACCACGAAGAGGGACATTGTAGCGGTCTAGGAGGGTAATAATCCCTTTTGGTGTGCAAGAACGCAGGGTTGGCATGCGTTGACACAAGCGACCGACATTGTAGGGATGAAACCCATCGACATCTTTGTCTGGGCGGATGCGCTCCAATACGGACGTGGCATCAATCCCTGCAGGTAAGGGCAGTTGGACGAGAATGCCATCAATACTGTCATCCGCATTTAAGGTGTCAATGAGTGAGAGTAACTCTTGTTGAGAGCACGAAGCCGGGAGGTCGTAAGACCTTGACACAAACCCGACCTCATCGCAGACACGACGTTTACTGCCAACATAAACTTGGGAGGCAGGATCGTCTCCGACCAGAATTACCGCCAATCCGGGGGCTCTACGTCCCGCTTGAGTGCGAGCGGAAACGCGGGCGGCAACCTCTCGACGCACGGTTTGCGCGATCAGCTTTCCATCAATGAGTTGTGCGGCCATAACTATCCTTCGGCTAAAGCAATGTTGGCAATAGTGTGACAAAAAACGCACCTAAAAGCTATTACGCAAACGTTTGCTAATGCAGTTTAATGAGGGGGAAGGGAAAAAAAGCACTCAGCCGATCATGCTCGCACGATGCTTGACGAGACTGAAACACAAAAAGCATTAATTTCGCGTTCTCGCCTCACCGCGTGGCATGAATACATAGCCAGTAAATGATGTGGTTTTGAGCAACCACGTCAATATTTTAGGGAAAAGCGTTGACGACGCCTAACGTCGCTTTATAATCCACGCTGCGTAAAGACAGTGCGCCCTTAGCTCAGTTGGATAGAGCAACGGCCTTCTAAGCCGTGGGTCACAGGTTCGAATCCTGTAGGGCGCGCCATTCTGCTTTCTTCCCTGTTTGTCTCACCGAACTGCTCTGAAAATAACCAAACACACATAAAACCGTAAAAAGTGTGATCCTACGCGGTTGAATTGTGAGATATCACCCCAATTTTGATATTGAAACGCCATCGGTCGCCCCTTGTCTCGACTCAGTTGACGGGTGCCGCTATAATAGCGCGTCTTAATTTTCAGTCTCGGATGAGATAGCTCGATACGCCAGTTGCGTGTATCCGGATTCGCAGGGGCTATGACGGATTCATAGCTCAGATGATGCCACCAGTAAAACTGGTAAACATCACTCAGTACCCCTGAGTAAATTTGAGGTTAAATTTATAATGCAAGTTACCGTTGAAACCACCGAAGGCCTTAAGCGCCAAATGACCATCACAGTGCCTGCTGCCAACATCGATGACGCAGTCACTAAAGAGCTACGCAATATCGCTAAGAATCGTCGTTTTGATGGTTTCCGTAAAGGTAAAGTTCCATTGAAGATGGTGTCACGCATGTACGGTGACACAGTACGCCAAGACGTGCTGGGCGAAGTGATGCAGCGTCACTTCATCGAAGCCATGATTCAAGAAAAAGTGAACCCAGCAGGGGCGCCAAGCTTTACACCCGTTGAAAACGAAGCGGGTAAAGATTTGGTCTTTAAAGCTGACTTTGAAGTGTACCCAGAGGTTGAGCTTCAAGGCCTAGATGCTATCAGCGTTGAGAAGCCAAAAGCAGACGTTCAAGAAAGTGATGTGGACGAGATGCTTGATACCCTGCGCAAGCAACAAGCGAGCTGGGTTGAAGCAGAGGGTGAAGCGAAAGAAAACAGCCGTGTCACCTTGGATTTTGTTGGTACCATCGACGGTGAAGAGTTTGAAGGCGGTAAAGCTGAAGGCTTCCAACTAGAAATGGGCCAAGGTCGTATGATCCCAGGCTTTGAAGACGGCCTAGTGGGTAAAAAAGCGGGTGAAGAATTCACTATCGATGTGAACTTCCCAGACGACTACCACGCTGAGAACCTAAAAGGTAAAGCGGCGCAGTTTGCGATTAAACTGCACAAGGTGGAAGAGCAAGAGCTGCCTGAGCTGACAGAAGAGTTTGTACAGCGCTTTGGTATTGCCGATGGCAGCGTAGAAGGCCTGAAAGCGGAAGTGCGTAAAAACATGGATCGCGAGCTCAAGCAAGCGATCAAGAACAAGGTGAAAGAGCAGGTACTTGACGGCTTGGTTGAGCAAAACCAAATCGACGTACCGTCTGCGCTGATTGAGCAAGAAATTGGCACCTTGCGTCAGCAAGCGGCACAACGCTTTGGCGGCAACATGGATAGCGCTTCTCAGCTACCACGTGAGCTGTT
This sequence comes from Salinivibrio sp. KP-1, assembly GCF_000968645.1. Lineage (NCBI taxonomy): Bacteria > Pseudomonadati > Pseudomonadota > Gammaproteobacteria > Vibrionales > Vibrionaceae > Salinivibrio > Salinivibrio sp. KP-1. The sequence continues at coordinate 16,066 of NZ_LAQR01000045.1, forward strand.
CGAAGAGCAAGCTAAACGCCGTGTAAGCGTCGGTCTTCTGCTTGGGGAAGTGATCAAGTCAGAAGAGCTTGAAGCGGATGATGAGCGTGTTAAAGCACTGATCGAAGAAATGGCATCGGCGTATGAAGATCCATCAGAAGTTGTCGCTTACTACGAGAAAGACGAGAAGCTGATGGAAAACATGCGCAACGTCGCGCTAGAAGAGCAAGCGATTGATGCGCTACTGGCAAAAGCCACTGTCACCGAAGCTGAAGTCGGCTTTAGTGACTTGATGAACGCTTCTCAGCAAGCTTAATCAAGGTTAAAAAACGTTTGTGTCGCATTGACACTGCGTAAATGGATTTGCTTACAATGGCCCTAATGACTTGTCATTTGGGCCATTTTTTCCATCTACTGAGTCGCTATATTGGCCGCTTAACCGTCAAGAGTGCGAGACGTTTTAGCCATAAAAAACCTCGCTGGATCATTAAGCTGCGTGCATCGATTTAAGATTTTAGTGACCTGTTACAGCGTTTTGTGCTAAACCTTGGTTAAGGCAAGAGTTATAACGAATTCGATTAGGGATATTACGCTATGAGCCAACAACACAATAATGCCATGCCGCCAATTATGGACGCCCTTGTTCCTATGGTGGTGGAACAAACCTCGCGCGGCGAGCGCTCTTACGATATATACTCTCGCCTGTTAAAAGAACGCATCATCTTCCTCACTGGGCAAGTGGAAGATCAAATGGCAAATTTGATTGTGGCGCAGATGCTGTTCTTAGAGTCAGAAAACCCAGAAAAAGACATTTATTTGTACATCAACTCGCCAGGTGGCGTGGTCACGGCAGGCATGGCGATCTATGACACCATGCAGTTTATCAAGCCTGATGTCAGCACCCTGTGTACTGGCCAAGCGTGCTCAATGGGATCGTTCCTGTTGGCGGGTGGAGCCAAAGGCAAACGTTATTGCCTACCGAATTCACGGGTCATGATTCACCAGCCGCTGGGGGGCTTCCAAGGCCAGGCGTCTGACATTGAAATTCATGCCCAAGAAATGATCAAAACCAAGCACCGTCTCAACACCCTGTTGGCTGAGCACACAGGCCAGCCGATGGAAGTGATTGAACGTGACACCGACCGTGATAACTTCATGGCGGCACAGGAAGCGGTGGACTATGGCTTGGTTGACGCCGTATTAAGTCAACGAGACTAAACCCAACATGCCTTAGGGCGTTGAAATCAAGCAAGCTGCGTGAACAAGCGCAAAGCTTGTCAGTGGTTGGGTCGGAAAAAGTGGCCGATTTGTTGTAAACTCAACATAAGGCAACGACGGGCAAATGCCCCAAAGAGGTTAGCGAATGACAGACAAGCGAAAAGACGGTGGAAGCGGAAAGCTGCTTTACTGCTCATTCTGTGGTAAGAGCCAACACGAAGTTCGTAAGTTAATTGCCGGGCCATCGGTCTACATTTGTGATGAGTGTGTTGACCTGTGTAATGACATTATCCGTGAAGAAATTAAAGAAGTGATGCCAAAGCGCGAGGGAGATAGCTTACCCGCGCCGAGTGAGATTCGTGCACACCTTGACGATTATGTCATTGGCCAAGAGCAAGCGAAAAAAGTGCTCTCGGTTGCAGTCTACAACCACTACAAACGCTTGCGAAACGGTGATAAAAGCGCAGATGGCGTGGAGCTGGGCAAGAGTAACATCTTGCTGATCGGCCCTACCGGTAGTGGTAAAACATTACTGGCCGAAACGCTTGCGCGCTTTTTGGATGTGCCATTTACCATGGCAGACGCCACCACATTGACCGAGGCCGGTTATGTCGGTGAAGACGTGGAAAACATTATCCAGAAGCTGTTGCAAAAGTGCGATTATGATGTCGCCAAAGCGGAGCGTGGTATCGTCTATATCGATGAGATTGACAAGGTCTCTCGTAAATCCGACAACCCATCTATTACCCGAGACGTTTCTGGGGAAGGGGTGCAACAAGCACTGCTTAAATTGGTAGAAGGGACAGTCGCGTCGATTCCTCCTCAGGGAGGACGTAAGCATCCACAGCAGGAATTTTTGCAAGTGGACACGTCGAAAATCCTGTTTATCTGTGGCGGTGCGTTTGCGGGGCTCGATAAAGTGGTTGAGCAGCGTGTCGATACAGGCTCTGGCATTGGCTTTGGTGCGCAGGTTAAAGGCGCCACGGACCGTTCAGCCGATGAGTTCTTTGGCAAAGTTGAGCCCGAGGACATGGTGAAGTATGGCCTGATCCCTGAATTTATCGGCCGTCTACCCGTAACCGCGGTGTTGAGAGAGCTTGACGAAGATGCCTTGGTGCAAATTCTGCGCGAGCCGAAAAACGCGTTGACCAAGCAGTATGGCGCGTTGCTTGAACTCGACGGGGTGGAGCTGGAGTTTCGAGACGACGCACTGCGTGCTATCGCCAAAAAAGCGATGGAGCGTAAAACGGGTGCACGTGGCCTACGCTCGATTGTCGAAGCTGTCTTGTTGGATACCATGTACGACTTACCGTCAATGAAAGACGTGAGCAAAGTGGTGATTGACGATTCAGTGATCCGAGGCGAATCTGCACCTCTACTGATGTATGAACACACGGATAACCAAGCGGCGGGTGGCGAGTAATATCGTTACACAAGGTTATCAGTGATATAGAAAAAGGGAGTGACAACTCCCTTTTTTATTTTCTGACGGTTGAGCCGTTGAAACCTGTCCAACAGACCCCATATACTCATAATCAGATTGAACGGAAGAGAGAAGCATATGAACTTGGAGCGTTCCGAGCGCATTGACATTCCGGTGCTGCCACTTCGGGATGTGGTGGTTTATCCTCACATGGTGATCCCGCTTTTTGTGGGAAGGGAAAAGTCGATACGCTGCCTTGAAGCGGCGATGGACAACGACAAACAGATTCTACTGGTTGCGCAAAAAGATGCCGCCACTGATGATCCAAGTATCTCAGATTTATACACCGTTGGGACGGTGGCAACCATTCTCCAGCTTCTTAAACTTCCAGATGGCACGGTGAAAGTGCTGGTTGAAGGGATGCAGCGTGCGCGCATCGATCAGTTTAGTGAAGATGATTTCTTCACTGCGCAGGCCGAGTATTTGACCACGCCAAGCTTGGATGAGCGTGAGCAGGAAGTGTTGGTTCGCACGGCGATCAGCCAGTTTGAAGGCTTTATCAAGCTCAACAAAAAGATCCCGCCAGAAGTACTGACATCCTTAAATGGTATTGAAGAGGCGGCGCGTCTTGCTGATACCATTGCTGCCCACATGCCGCTTAAGCTTGAAGACAAGCAAAATGTGTTGGAAATCGTTGATATTTCCGAGCGTCTCGAATACCTGATGACTATGATGGAGTCTGAGATTGACTTGCTTCAGGTTGAGAAGCGCATTCGTGGTCGCGTTAAAAAGCAAATGGAAAAGAGCCAGCGCGAGTACTACCTCAATGAGCAAATGAAAGCCATTCAGAAGGAGCTGGGTGAGCTGGATGATGCGCCGGACGAGTTTGAAGCGCTGAAGCAGAAAATCGAAGAATCAAAAATGCCGCAGGAGGCGCGGGAAAAAACCGAGCAAGAACTGCAAAAGCTGAAAATGATGTCTCCGATGTCGGCGGAAGCCACCGTGGTACGCAGCTATATCGATTGGATGATTAGTGTGCCATGGGCAAAACGCTCAAAAGTGAAAAAGAATTTAGCCCGCGCGGAAGAAGTGCTCAATGCCGACCACTATGGCCTTGAGCGCGTCAAAGACCGTATTTTGGAATACCTCGCGGTACAAAATCGGATGAAGAAGCTGAAAGGCCCGATTCTTTGCTTAGTGGGACCGCCAGGGGTGGGGAAAACCTCGCTAGGGCAGTCTATTGCTCGCGCCACTGGGCGTAAATATACCCGTATGGCGTTGGGTGGCGTACGTGATGAAGCGGAAATCCGTGGCCATCGTCGCACCTATATCGGCTCATTGCCCGGCAAGCTTATCCAGAAGATGTCGAAAGTGGGCGTCCGTAACCCGCTGTTCCTGCTCGATGAAATTGATAAGGTGTCGTCTGACATGCGTGGCGATCCCTCATCGGCGCTGCTTGAGGTGCTTGATCCTGAGCAAAACAATGCGTTTAACGATCATTATCTAGAGGTTGACTACGATCTCTCGGATGTGATGTTCGTGGCCACATCTAACTCGATGAATATCCCCGGCCCACTGCTGGATCGGATGGAAGTGATCCGCCTGTCTGGTTACACCGAGGACGAGAAGCTCAACATTGCTAAGCAGCATTTGATTGACAAGCAAGTGGCTCGTAATGGCTTGAAACCGCATGAGATCACGATTGAAGACTCGGCCATTGTCGGCATTATTCGTTACTACACACGCGAAGCGGGCGTGCGTAACCTTGAGCGCGAGATTTCTAAACTTTGTCGCAAGACGGTCAAAGAAATTCTGCTTAATAGCGAGCTCAAGCAAGTGACGGTGACGGATGAGAACTTGCAAGATTACTTAGGCGTCCGCCGCTTTGATTATGGTAAAGCGGATGAGCAAAACCGGGTGGGCCAAGTGACTGGGCTTGCTTGGACCGAAGTGGGTGGTGACTTGCTCACTATTGAGACGGAAGCGATGCCAGGTAAAGGCAAACTGACGCACACAGGCTCGCTGGGCGATGTGATGCAAGAATCAGTGCAAGCGGCGATGACCGTGGTGCGCAGCCGTGCTGAGAAGCTGGGTATCAACAGCGACTTTTACGAGAAGCGTGATATTCATGTCCACGTTCCAGAAGGCGCAACGCCCAAAGATGGCCCAAGTGCGGGCATCGCGATGTGTACTGCCTTGGTTTCAAGCTTAACCGGTAACTCAGTGCGGTCCGATGTCGCGATGACGGGAGAAATCACCTTACGCGGTGAAGTGCTCCCGATTGGTGGCTTGAAAGAAAAGCTACTCGCGGCACGTCGCGGCGGCATAAAAACGGTGGTTATCCCAAAAGAAAACGAGCGTGATTTAGAGGATATTCCTGCCAACGTCAAAGAGGACTTATCTATTCACCCTGTGCGTTGGATTGATGATGTTTTGACCATTGCGCTAGAGAATAATCCGCTCGGAATTGAGCTGGTTAACGCCGAAAAGAGTGACATGCAGCAAAATTAAGCAACGTAAAACGCTGACAGGCAGTAAAAGGCTTGTCAGCGTTTTTTTTGCTCGCTAACGTTGCTTTGACGCATTGCCTGCATGGGGCGGGCAAGCGCGCTTTCAACGTCTTTCGTCGACAAAGCGTCTGTTATTGAATACCGCAACATTGATAGGTTTGCGGAGATGTAATCTAAGGGGATGAAAAAGTGAATAAGTCGGAACTGATTGATCATATTGCAGAAGGTGCGGATATTTCTAAGGCCTCAGCAAACCGTGCATTGGATGCCTTCGTAGAGGCGGTGTCTGACACATTGAAGTCAGGCGACCAGGTCGCGCTAGTGGGCTTTGGCACCTTCTCTGTACGCGAACGCGCTGCACGCAAGGGCCGTAACCCACAAACGGGCGCTGAAATTGATATCGCGGCGGCCAAAGTACCTGGCTTTAAAGCGGGTAAAGCGTTAAAAGACGCCGTTAACGAGTAATCCTCGTGACTCGCTGCCGAATTATTCGCGTTTGACGGGGCGCTAGAGCTGCAAAGCCACTAACAACCGCGTATAATTCGGCGCACAAGAGCGTAAAGGCGCATCACATGATGCGCCTTTTTAGTTGAAAGACAACCAGCCCAAACCAGTTGGAGTACCGGCCAGTTATGATGGAACGTATACGCGAAGGCACCAATAGTCTTGCGGTGAAGATCATTTTAAGCCTTATCATCTTTTCCTTTGCTTTTGCCGGTGTCGGCAGCTATCTGGCAGGCGGTTCCAACCCGCCCGCTGCAACCGTCGGTGATAAAGAAATCAGCCGTGCAGAGCTCGATCGAGCTTATCAAAACGAACGTGCTCGTATGCAGCAACAAGCCGGAGAGCAGTTTAACCAACTGCTGGGCAACCCAGAGTATGTGAAGCGTTTTCGTCAAAACATCTTAGATCGAATGATCAATGACTTGCTGTTAGAGCAGGCGGCTAGCGAACTCGGTTTGCGTGTGAGTGATGCGCAAGTCAAAGCAGCGATTAGAGCGATGCCACAGTTCCGTCAAGGCGGGCAGTTTAATAACGATCGTTATCAAGCCGCTCTGCGCCAAACGGGCATGAGTGCCGATGAATTTGCCAACTATATGCGCACAGACTTAATGCGTCAGCAGCTGGTTAATGGCCTACAAGGCTCAGGCTTTGTCTTGCCCAGTGAGTTAGAGAATCTGTATCGCTTAGAGGCGCAAAGCCGCCAAGTGCGCACCATCACGCTCCCAGTGGCTGATTTTGCAGAGCAGGTATCACTAACGGACGACGAGCTGGAAGCATACTATCAAGCTAACCGAGACGATTATATCCAGCCTCGCATGGTCAAAGTCGCTTATGTAGAGCTCACGGGAGAGGGGCTGGCTAATGAGGTTCAGGTCTCGGATGAAGCCATCGCGACTTATTACCAAGAGAATCAGTCTCAGTATGGCTCACAAGAACGTCGTAAAGTGAGCCACATCCTGATTGAAGGGACAGGTGATGAGGCTAAAGCCAAAGCCCAGCAAGCGCTAGAGCGCCTGAATCAAGGCGCCGCATTTGCTGCTTTAGCGAAGGAAATGTCTGATGACACCTTCAGTGCTGAGCAGGGTGGGTCGCTGGACTGGATTGAACCTGATGTGATGGATCCGGCGTTCGAGAAAGCGGCGTATGCGCTGTCAGAGAAAGGCGATGTCTCTGGGCTCGTTCAATCTGACTTTGGCTATCATATTATCCGTTTAGACGATATTGATCCGGCGGATGTGACACCGCTTGCAGAGGTAAAAGACGATATCCGTACCGAATTGCAACAAGCGCGCGCGGCGGATCGTTTCTACGCGCAGTCTACCACACTGGCTGAAGTCGCTTTTGAAGAGGCGAATGGTTTGGAGCCTGCGGCTGATGCGGTGAACAGCAAGGTGCAGTATACCGATTATTTTGCGTTAGACGCGGCGACTGGCTTGATGGCTCGTCCTCAGATCCAGCAAGCACTTGACAGCTATGACGTACGTGAAAACGGGCTTAACTCAGAGTTGATTGAGTTGTCTGGTGAGCATGCGATTGTTGTGCGCCTTGATGATGTGAAGCCGGAAAAACAGCTTAGTTTTGCGGAAGTGAAAGACCAAGTTCGCGAAACGCTCGCCGCCGAGAAAGGCCAAGAGCAAGCAAAAGAAACCGCCGGTGACTTGATTGCCCAACTCGAAGAAAGCGGTGAGGTAACGGGGAGCGATTACACCTTCAGTGCCCCCATCACACTCAACCGTGTTTCTCAGCAACAAGCTATCGCTGAGCTGGCGTTTTCTCTGCCACAGCCAGCATCTGACAACGCCAGCTATGGCGTGACGCAAAACCGTCAAGGTGATGTGGTGGTTGTCGCACTGGATAAGGTGATGGTGCCTGAGGTGCCAGATATCAGCCCGCAAAGCCAAATGGCGGCGCGTGTTCAACGCGCGATGAGTAACATGTCACTGTCTGCGACCTTACAAGCGTTGCGCGAAGAGGTGGATGTGACTTACGCGGAGTCAGATACCCAGTAAGCGAGTGGGCAGCAGGAGTTCGATCTCTCTCGCACCCTCTTTGCTTGAGTAAGAAAAACGGCGCTAGGACTTTGTCCTGCGTCGTTTTTCTTTTATCGCTCACATGCAAATAGGCGAGCGCGGACTTAGGGTAAGGCTGACATTTCTACAAGGAGTGAAATCATGAAACACCTTTTATCCTGTCTGTTCTTTGCCCTTGCGTTGGTGACGGCGCCGGTGAGTTGGAGTGCTGATGAAAACGCCGTTCAAGCGACTGAGCAAGTTGAACGTCTTTCCGTTAACATCAATACCGCGAGTGAGCAGCAGTTATCAGAGCAACTCAAGGGGATTGGTCCGGCGAAGGCCAAGGCCATTATTGAGTATCGCCAAGCCCACGGTGAATTTAGCTCGCCAGACGCACTGATGGAGGTCAAAGGCATTGGTCCCTCAACATTGGATAAAAACCGAGACCTCATAAAGGTGTAACCACGCTCGCGCAAAGTGGTGTTTGGCGCTTTGCGCGAATAATACTTGTGTCTGCTGGCTTGAATGCACACAATGACAGCGATGTGTAGCATGGTAGCAGGATGCGATGACTCAAAAACAAAGCCACTTTTTTGCCCACCTTGCGCGAATGAAGCTGATTTATCGTTGGCCACTGATGCGCAATGTTTCCGCCGAAAATATCTCTGAACATAGTTTACAGGTTGCCTTTGTGGCGCATGCGTTAGCGTTAATCAATAACAAACGCTTCAATGGTCACTATCAACCCGAGCGTATCGCAGTATTAGCGATGTTCCATGATTGCAGCGAAGTGATCACGGGTGACTTGCCTACCCCAGTAAAGTACTTCAATCCATCCATTGCGGGGGAGTATAAAAAAATAGAGAAAATGGCCGAGAAAAAGCTTATCGCGATGCTGCCGCCTGAGTTACAAGAGGAATATAGCGGGCTAATAGACTCAGACCACATCGCGCCGGATGATTACCAACTGGTGAAACAGGCCGACACCTTATGTGCTTATTTAAAATGCCTGGAAGAGATTGCAGCAGGGAACCATGAGTTTGAGCAAGCGAAGAAGCGGCTGGAAGCCTCGTTAGAGAAAAGGCGCTCTCCGGCGAGCGATTACTTTATGGCCACTTTTGTGGATAGTTTTACACTGTCGTTGGATGAGATCAGTGATGATGGATTTTGACCTATCTGACGCCTGGCAAATTCGCCAGATGACAAATGAGCAGAAAAAGCGTCGTCATGATAAACGCACGGCGTACCAACGCGATCGTGCGCGGATTCTGCACTCAGCTGCCTTTCGACGCTTGCAAGCAAAAACCCAGGTGCTCGGTGCCGAGCACAGCGACTTTTATCGGACTCGGTTAACCCATTCACTTGAGGTCTCGCAAATTGGTACCGGCATCGTCGCTCAGCTCAAAGAGAAACAACCAGCATTTCGCCCACTGCTTCCGTCGACCGGTTTGATGGAAAGCCTCTGTTTGGCTCACGATATCGGTCATCCTCCTTACGGCCATGGCGGCGAAATCGCACTGAATTACATGATGCGCAATGACGGAGGGTTTGAGGGCAATGCGCAAACCTTTCGCATTGTCACGCTGCTTGAGCCTTATACACAAGATCATGGGATGAACTTGGCACGTCGCACCTTGCTTGGTGTGATGAAGTACCCCGCATTGATCAGTGCCGCTCACAATGGCAATCAGCCTGCGCCCGTTAACGACTTTCGCCATCTCAAAGCGCGGGAGTGGCAACCCGCCAAGGGCATTTATGATGATGATAAAGCGCGGCGAGATTGGGTGCTCGCGCCATTAAATGAGGCGGATCGCGCGTTATTTTTAGCGTTTCGTGATCATACGGCCACGGATCAACACCGCAAAACACGCTATAAATCACTCGATTGCTCCATCATGGAGCTGGCCGATGATATCGCTTATGGCGTCCATGACTTGGAAGATGCCATCGTGATGGGCCTAGTGACGAGGGAGCAATGGCAAGAGTCAGTAGCAAGCTATTTGGCAGAGTGTGGTGACCCATGGCTCGAGGCCAACATTGGTGAGCTAAGTGAGCAAATGTTTGGCCCTCCGTACGAGCGTAAGGACGCGATTGGCGCTCTGGTCAATACGTTATTGACCTCAGTGGAGATCGCGCCGACCAATCAAGATGGCACCCACAGTTTTACCTCTCCGCTATTGGCGTGGAATGCCTATTTGACTGAGGTCATGGCCGGTGTTTTGGAGGTGCTAAAGCGCTTTGTCAGTGAATTTGTGGTTAAACAGCCAGAGCTTCAGGTGGTGGAGTACAAGGGCCAACAGTTGGTCATGGAGTTGTTTGATGCCTTTGCCTCTGATCCCGAGCGTTTGTTGCCAACGGATTATCGACGCGATTGGCTGGCCGCCCGAGCGAACGGCCAATCAGGAATGCGAGTGATTGCCGATTACCTGTCGTCGATGACTGACAGCTTTGCGCAAAAGCTCCACAGCACCATGTTTACCGCCGCCAGTAATGGTCCGCTGTACGCGATTCGCTAGCGATCGGGGACGAGCGTGGGTGATGACGCCCTCAGTGTGCGGGACACTAAGCAAGTCGCTCGTTCAGTCGTGGCGCTTGCTCGCATTGGGTATAAAGGCGAGCTGGCGCTGAACGAGAAGGTCAAAACTGTCGAGCAACGGCTGATAGGGTGTGGGGTCGCCACTGAGTTGACTCAGCGCCATATAGCCGGCCTCGAGGGTGGACAGGGCACCCGGCTTCCGACTCTTACGAATCTGATATTGGCTTGGCGCACAGGCGTCAATACGGATACTCGGAAGTGCCTGTAAATTGGTCGACAACTGATACATTTTGTAGGCTTTTTTCCAGGTCCCATCCAGCAAAATAACCCCTTGTTTGGCACTCGCACCTTGGGCCGCCATCTCACTGAGTGCCATCGCGTTTTCACCGGGGTAGAGCACGGCATAAGTAATGTCCGGGTCCGCCAATAACGCATTCAGTTGGGGATGGTGGCTAAAATCTTCTCCGACGAAGGTCACGCTATGTTGTAGCGAAAGGCTCAGCAGGCAGGCACTGTTCTTTGGGTGCGAGACTTCATCAGGGTGCTGAAGCAGGATCACGGGATTGGGATTATCAATCTTGATGATGGCATCGCAAATGCAAATGGCGTGGGCTTTATGGCAGCGAGAGCAGTATCGAGACATACGAATAAGGGCGTTATAAACGGAATACGGTGATCAATAACATAACGCAAGCCGTGTCGCACGTGCTTGCGTTATCGACAGGTAACACCCACTAGCTCTCTTGGCTGTACCCGCTGAGAAAGCGTTCAAAGCGACTGATAGCCATCTCCAAGTCATCGACGCGCGGCAAGGTGACAAGCCGGAAATGGTCGGGTTGATGCCAATTAAAGCCCGTTCCATGCACCATGAGCACTTTCTCTTGCAATAAAAAGTCGAGCATTAACTTTTCATCGTTATGAATGTTATACCGCTTGGTGTCGATTTTCGGGAAGAGATAGAGCGCGCCTTTCGGCTTTTTACAGCTCACCCCTGGAATTTGGTTGATAAGCTCATAGGCTTTGTCGCGCTGCTCCAGCAACCGACCGCCGGGTAAGATAAGCTCGTTGATGCTCTGGTATCCCCCCAACGCCGTTTGAATCGCATGCTGCATCGGGACATTAGCACAAAGCCGCATCGATGCCAGCATCTCAAGGCCTTCGATGTAACCGCGTGCATGTTGTTTCGGCCCTGTGACCAGCATCCAGCCGGCGCGAAAGCCACAGACTCGGTAGGCCTTGGATAAGCCATTAAAGGTCAAGCACAGTACATCCGGTGCTAAGGTGGCGATAGAGTAGTGCTGCGTCCCGTCGTAGAGAATTTTATCGTAGATCTCGTCCGCAAAAATGATCAGATTATGCTGGCGCGCGATCTCCACCACTTGCAACAAAAAGTCGCGGCTATAGACAGCCCCTGTCGGGTTATTGGGATTAATCAGGACAATCCCCCGGGTGCTGGGCGTGATTTTACGTTTGATATCGTCTAAGTCTGGATACCAGTCCGACTCTTCATCGCAAAGGTAATGGACAGGCTTGCCCCCTGATAAAGATGCCGCCGCCGTCCAAAGTGGATAGTCAGGTGAGGGCACCAGTAACTCGTCACCATTATTAAGCAGGGCTTGCATGGCCATCACGATAAGCTCGGAGGCACCGTTGCCCAAATAGACGTCTTCAACGTCTAAGTCCATCAAGCCGCGCTTTTGGTAGTGTTGCACCACGGCTTTACGGGCGGAGTAGAGCCCTTTTGAATCGCAATATCCTTGCGAGGTGGGGAGGTTGCGGATCACATCCACCAAGATTTCATCGGGGGCATCAAAACCGAACGGGGCGGGATTACCGATATTCAGCTTAAGAATGCGGTGGCCCTCTTCTTCGAGGCGTTTCGCTTCTTTCATCACTGGACCGCGAATGTCGTAGCAGACATCATCCAGCTTGGCGGACATTCCAATAGGTTGCATTAACGTTCCTGTAAATAAAAAGGTGAAAATTGTTATTAGGCTTTTTTGGTAACTTACACTATTTGTTTGCCAATTCGAAAGACTTGGGCAGATAAAGTTTCACTGCCAGGAATGGCGCAAAAAAATCGACCAAGTTTGACAGATAACTGATCTAGCGCATATTTGTAAAAGACGCTCACAGGTAGACTGATAAGCAAGAATAACGTGCTACATAAAAGAGTACGGATTGACTTGCAAAGAGCACTGCCGCCTAGGCGGTTGGAGGATGTCGTGACTACCTTGATTCAAGCGGCTAATCATTTACAAAGCCAAGTAGCGATCAGTCAAGCGCCTGCACAATTGACCATGGCGTTTACTTGGCCAGGTGATTTGTCGCCCGTTGCTTGGTTGGATGCACAGCCTATTTACCCGAAAACCTACTGGCAATCACGCGATGGTCGTGAAGAGGTATTGGCACTGGGCGCTAGCCATCAGTTTTCTCAGCTACAAGCGGCCCAAGCCAGTCTGGTGCCTGACCAGCGCATTTGGGGCTGTGTGGCCTTTGATGATGCACCCGGCTGTGGTGATTTTTTCTTGCCAGTGGTTGAGCTCGTCAGGCGTGACCAGCAATGGCAGCTGAGTATTAATCTCACCACGGCGTGTGACAGCCAAGTGGTACTTAATCAGGTGATTTGGCAAGGCCGTCCTTTGGCGGCAGGGCAAGCGGTTGTCCGTGAAGAGACACATACCCCCAACCACGCTCAGTGGTGTCAATCTGTCCGTTGTGCGTTGACACACATGGAGCAGACCGCACTACAAAAAGTGGTGCTGGCACGTCAAACGCGTCTGTCGCTCAATGCGCCGATCAGTGCCGGCCAGCTGTTACAGCATAGCCAACAGCACAATGTCGAGAGTTTTCACTTCCTTTTTGCAACCGGCCCTGATGACGCTTTTGTTGGCTCAACCCCAGAGCGGCTATACCGCCGTCGCGATTGTCGTGTGACCACAGAAGCGGTAGCAGGGACAGTTCGTCGTGGCGCAAGCTTTAGTGAAGATCACCATCTTGGCGAGTGGCTATTAAGTGACACGAAAAACGTGCACGAGAATCAGCTGGTGGTGGACGATATTTTCGCCGGACTTCGCCGTCATGCGTTAACCATGACGGTTGACCCTGAACCGCATCTGATTGTGCTTCGCCATCTTCAGCATTTACGTCGTCGAATCAGCGCCATTATCGGGCCTGGTGTTGATGATACTGTGCTGCTCAGTGCCTTACAGCCCACCGCCGCGGTGGCCGGGTTGCCCCGTGAAAATGCGCGTACCTTTTTAGCCGAGCAAGGCATTGCACGTGGCCGTTATAGCGGTGCGGTCGGTTATCTTTCTCAGCGTGAAAGCCAGTTTTGTGTAGCAATACGCAGTGCACAAGTGACAGAGAATACCGTGGACTTATATGCCGGCGCCGGTATTGTCCCTGGCTCGGATCCAGATGCTGAGTGGCAAGAGCTGGACAATAAGCTCACGACTCTCCGTCAGTGTTTGCCTGCTTGCACGGTGCCTGAAAAAGACGCCATCAGACTCGGAGCCTGCTAATGTCGCTTTCTCTCACACACACCTGGGCAGAGGTTGTGATAGAAGAGCTATCGCGCCTAGGCGTCAGGCATATTTGTGTCGCGCCCGGTTCACGTTCCACACCTTTGACGCTGGCCGCGGTGAAACAAAGTCAGCATCCCCAACGTCCGGTGACAATCCACCGTCACTTTGATGAGCGCGGGCTGGGTTACCTTGCCCTTGGTTTGGCCAAGAGTGTCCGTGAGCCTATCGCGGTGATTGTGACCTCAGGCACCGCGGTGGCAAATTTGCTGCCTGCCGTGGTGGAAAGTGGCTTAACCGGTGAACCGTTAGTGATTCTTTCTGCTGACCGCCCGTTTGAATTAATGGATTGTGGCGCGAACCAAGCGATTACCCAATCAGGCCTGTTTTCTTCTCATGTGACCGCTGAATTGGCGCTTCCGGCGCCGACTGCTGAGATCCCTTTGCCGGCGTTACTCACCAAAGTGGATCAGCTACTTGCACGTCAGGCTGAGCAAGGGGGGAGCGTCCATATTAACTGTCCGTTTCGTGAGCCTTTTTATGGCAATCGCGATGAGACAGAGGAGGAAAAGCTTCGCGAGTCTGTTGCCCACTGGTGGCAAAGCGGCCAGCGTTATACCCGCCACCATCAAGCTCGCTGTTCTGCGATGCCTGAATGGCCGCCTTGGTGGACGCCGGCTGATGGAGGACCACGAACGGTAATTGTACTTGGTGCCGTGCCAGAGGGGCTGTCCGAGGCCGTGGAGCGGTTAGCGAGTGCGCTTCATGCCATTATCTTGGCCGATCCACAGGCAGGGGTGGCGAGCAGTGCACCTGGCTACGATCTGTGGCTTAACCATCCCGATCTTTTCCAGCAATTGAATCAAGCCCAATGGGTAATTCAGCTCGGTGGGCGGTTGGTGTCTAAACGCCTTGGCCAATGGCTGGCGCAAACGCAAGCTCACTACTGGCTGATCAGCGAACACACACAGTCACTTGCCCCTCATCATTTGTCTGTCGAACAGTTTGTCGTGCCGCCGTCCCAGTGGCGGTTATGGTTAAACGCATTGACTGATGCTGTCGACAGTGCACATTCTGACGCGATAGCTGATTCGACGCATGTGAGCGCGTGGCAATGCGCCCTGGTCAACGGTGCCAAGTATCAGATGCAACTGGCAGCCGCCGCCATACCGACTTCCCCTTTGTCGGAACACAATGTCTTTCAAACTCTGCCGGCGATGTTACCTCACCAAGCGGATGTTTTTATCGGTAATAGCTTGGCGATCCGCTTAGCGGATATTTGGTCTCACCTTGCTCACCATCGGGTATTTGCCAACCGTGGCGCCTCGGGCATTGATGGTTTACTCGCCTGTGCCGCTGGGGTGCAGCGATACCGCGCTCAGCCAATGTTAGTGGTGTTGGGTGATACCAGTGCACTTTACGATCTTAATAGCCTCGCATTATGGCGGGAGACGTCTGCGCCGGCCGCCATCCTTATCCTGAATAACAATGGCGGTGGCATTTTTGATGCGCTGCCGGTTGATCAAACCCTTTGTGATACCTACTACCGGATGCCGCATGATCTAGGTTTTGAACACATCGCGGCGCAATTCTCTTTGGGTTTCCATCAACCCGTGACCCCAGATGATCTCGTGCGAAGCGTGAGTCAGGCACTCACCACCCCTGGGGCTGATGTGATTGAAGTGGTGACACCGGCCGGAGAAGCGGGACAGGTACTCAGCGAGTGCTTAGCTGCCATGGCAGCCAGGGGGACACATGCTTAGTTACCAACAAGGCGGCGATCGGCATGGAAAGAAAGTGGTGTTTCTCCATGGTTTTTTAGGTAGCGGAGAAGATTGGCGTACGGTGACCGATAAAATGCACCATTGTCATTGGCTGTGCATTGATTTGCCTGGTCATGGTAGCAGTGTGAGCTATCAAGCCGTTGACTTTGCCACGACAGTCGCAGCAATACGACAAACGTGTTACCAGGTGTGGGGGCATCAAAAGGCATGTTTAGTCGGATACTCGCTCGGCGCGCGCCTTGCCATGCATCTTGTCTGCACTCACCCCAGTCTTTGGCGCGCGGTCTTCTTGGAAGCGGGTCACCCAGGTTTTGCGGATAGCCACCAACGACGCAAGCGGCTGGCACAGGATAGCCAGTGGGCGGCGCGCTTTGCGCATCAAACCCTGTCAGAGGTGTTAAACGATTGGTACCAGCAAACCGTCTTCCAGTCACTCACATCTGACCAGCGTACCGCTTTAGTGCTTGAGCGGGGAAATAATCACGGCCCCGCCGTGGCGAAAATGCTGTTGGCGACCTCTTTGGGCCGCCAGGCGAATTTACGCGCGGGGCTGGGTGAAGCCTTTCGACAAGGCGTCACGATTGACTACCTTTGTGGAGAGCACGACAACAAATTTACCTCACTTGCACATTCACTATGGCAACACACCGGGATCCCCGCCACGCCGATAGAAGGGGCAGGGCACAACAGCCATGTTGAAAATCCAGATAGGTTTGTGCAGGTACTCACGCAAAGTCACGCACTCGCTTGACTTTTTATCTTTATGACGGGCTTTGTCCCAAGCAACCGAGGAAGGGGAGACACTATGGCTGTCACGCCGGGAATGACAGAAAAAGAGCTTTACGCGCCGATTGAGTGGGAACCGACTGAGCATGCGTTTAGCGATATCCTATACCATAAATCCGCCGACGGTATCGCTCGGATCACCATTAACCGCCCTCAGGTACGCAATGCATTCCGGCCACAAACGGTAAAAGAAATGATGCAAGCGTTGGCTGATGCGCGCTATGACAGCCGAGTGGGCGTGATTATCCTCACTGGGCTGGGAGAGAAGGCGTTTTGTTCCGGCGGCGATCAGTCCGTGCGGGGCGACTACGGCGGGTATCAAGATGATGAAGGCACGCACCATTTGAACGTGCTGGACTTTCAGCGTCAGATCCGCACCTGCCCCAAACCCGTCATTGCCGCTGTTGCAGGCTATGCCGTCGGTGGTGGCCACGTATTGCATATGATGTGTGATTTAACCATCGCCGCCGACAACGCCCAGTTTGGGCAAACGGGTCCCAAGGTCGGCAGCTTTGACGGTGGCTGGGGGGCGTCTTATATGGCACGGATTGTGGGTCAGAAAAAAGCCCGTGAAATCTGGTTCTTGTGCCGTTTCTACAATGCGCAAGAAGCCGTAGACATGGGATTGGTGAACACCGTTGTGCCACTGGATGAGCTTGAGCGAGAGACAGTGCGTTGGTGCCGGGAAGTGCTCCAACACAGCCCCATGGCGTTGCGCTGCTTAAAAGCGGCGTTGAATGCAGACTGCGATGGGCAGGCAGGTCTACAAGAACTGGCCGGTAACGCCACCATGATGTTTTACATGACCGATGAGGGGCAAGAAGGGCGCAATGCCTTTAATGAAAAACGCCGCCCTGAATTTGATCGTTTCCCACGAAATCCATAGAGGTTACTATGAGACAGGCACGGATTTATCACTACACCTTGCCAGTCAATGCCGGTTTATTTGTCCGTGATCAGCCGTTAACGGAGAGAGAGGGCTTGGTGGTTGAATTAAGCGAGGGAGCACAACGTGGTTGGGGCGAAGTGGCGCCGCTCCCCGGTTTTAGCCAAGAAACCTTTGCTGAGGCACGTCATGCGTTAATTGCTGCCACCGCGGTTTGGTGTGATCATCGTAATATTGCCATGCCACAACTGCCTCCTTCTGTGGCATGGGGGCTAAGTATCGCGCAAGCCGAGTTAGACAAGCGTTTGCCCACTCAGTCAGGCTTTCGTCATGTGCCCGTGTGTACGGGGGATCCTGATGCCTTGTTGGTGACGCTGGGGCAACAACCGGCGGGCCAGCCTTATGAGGCAAAAATTAAAGTGGGGGAGTATGAGGTCGCCCGCGATCGGTTAATGATAGCGACCATGTTAGAGGCGTTGCCGGATTTGAGGCTGCGCCTTGACGCGAACCGTCGTTGGCAACCTGAGCAACTTGCCAGCTTTTGGAATGGGCTCAGTGAAGCCCACCAAGCGCGAATTCACTGGATTGAAGAGCCTTGTCGCGATCCTAACCAATCGCTCTTACAGGCACAGGCATTAGGCTACCCCCTGGCTTGGGACGAGAGCTTAATCGATAGCCAAGATATGGCGTTGCTTGAAAACGATCGGGTCTCGACCTGGGTGATTAAGCCCAGTTTACTCGGCGATCTGGCCACCATTGAGCAATGGGTGAGTCGGGCGCATGCGTTGGGCAAAACGGCGGTGATTAGCTCGGCATTAGAAACCAGTTTGGGCTTAACGCAATTATCACGATTGGCCGATTGGTTGACCCCAGGTGTCGTGCCAGGACTTGATACATTGGGGATTTATCAGCATCAACTCGATCGCACTTGGCCAGGGGCGTCGCAGCCATTGATCCCACTCCACGACCAGCCACTCGTGTGGATAAACACCTTGTGAGTCAACGCATGTTTGGGTTTGATACGTGGCCATGGCGCCATTGGGCGGCTGTAGCACCGAACGCGAAAGCGATTGATAGCGAGACGCCGCTCACATGGGGTGCACTCAGTACGCTCGTGGATGGCCAGCAAGCTCGACTGGGTGAGGCGCCCATTGTGGTGCTCGACAGCGCATTGTCACAAAGGGCGCTGATTGTGGGGATGCTCGCGGCTTGGCAGGCGGGGAAAAAAACGCTGGTATTGAATCAATCTTTAAGTGACGAGGTGCAAGCCTCCGTGCTGAGTCAACTTGGCGTCTATCAATTTTTGCCTGACCGCTCGTGCCAACCGCGTTCCAATGTGCTGCCCATTGCAACCCATTGGCAACCCGATAAGCCTCTGACGTTAACCTTAACTTCCGGGTCAACCGGTACGCCTAAGGTGATTGCTCACGCGGCTCATCAGCATCTCGCCAGTGCTGCCGGTTTAACCCAAATGCTGCCTTTTTTGGGCTTGGCGGATAAGACGACCTCTCTAGAAAACCGCGTCGATCGTTGGCTCTTATCGTTGCCACTGTTTCATATATCCGGCTTAGCCATTGTATGGCGTTGGTTGTATAAAGGCGCACAGCTGGCTATCTATCCATGTCGTGGGGAAAGCATGGCATCGGCGCTCACACATGTTAGCCACGCCTCGTTAGTGCCCACGCAGCTCTATCGCGTGTTGCCTGCACTGAGAAAATGCCCAGATACTTCCACCTTATCTCACGTGTTGCTCGGTGGCGATGCGATTTCAAGTGCACTGACGGAGCAGGCAGAACAACAAGGGATAAGCTGTTGGTGTGGGTATGGGATGACGGAAACGGCATCGACGGTCACCTTAAAGCGAGCCGATGTACAGGATGATGTGGGCACCATCTTGCCCTATCGCGATGTGATGGTGGCGGATGACGGTGAGGTAATCCACCGCGGGGAGACGTTAGCCTTAGGGGTTTGGCAAGCGGGCGCATTGCAACCGCTTGATGCGTCCAAAGGACTGGCCTCGCGCGATTTAGCGAGTTGGTGTACAGACGTTCACCCGCCGACGCTACGTATCATCGGGCGTAAGGATAATCAATTTATCTGCGGTGGGGAGAACGTTCAGCCCGAGGTGATTGAGGCACACTTGCAACAGTGTGCCGAGATCCGTCAGGCCATGGTCGTTCCGGTTGACGATCGCGAATTCGGGGCGCGTCCGTTGGCGATTATCCAGAGTCGGTGCCTTCTCAACGCCCAGCAGCTGGCTGACTATTGTCGGCGCTTGCCCGCTTATCAACGCCCGGTCGCGTTTTTACCTTGGCCATCTTTATCACCCGAGGCGGGGATTAAACCGTCTCGAGCGCAATTAACCCAATGGGCTCAACGCCAAGCGATTGACTAAGGTCGGTCGGCGCGCAGGCGAATGACTTCATTGCGCATATGCTCTGAGGTCGCTTGCTCAGGCTCAACGGCTGGACCGGCGACGACGGTGACTTTAGACCAAAACCGCTTGGGCAGTTTTAACATGGCTTTCCCGCCATGACGGCTAAAATAGCTGCCCCAAAGGCCCTGTAACGCCATCGGTACCACAGGCACCGGAGAGCGTTGCAAAATCATATCCATCCCGCGGCGGAATTGGTCGATTTCGCCGTCATAACTAAGATGCCCTTCTGGGAAAATCAGTACCACTTCGCCATTATCAAGCGCCTTTTGAATCTCGTTCATGGCGGCCCGGATCGTGCGGCCCCGATGGCTAATGGGGATCACTTTTGAGGTACGGAAGAACCAATGTAGCACGGGTAATTGATATAAATCTTCAAACATTACAAAGCGGATAGGGCGATGACACGCGCCAGCTAACAAGAGCGCGTCCATATAGCTGACATGGTTACAAATCAGCAAGGCACCGCCTTTTTCAGGAATATGGTGTAAGTCTTGGTGTTTTACTCGATACAGGGTATGGGTGACCATCCAGGTAAAAAAGCGCAAGGCGAAAATCGGTACCAGCTTGCTGACATAGATAGCCACCAAGAAGTTGAGCACCGCCAATACTAAGAAGAATTCCGCGATAGATAACTCAACCACGACCAAGAGAGTGATACCGAGTATCGCACTGACCACCATAAACAAGGCATTGAAAATATTGTTGGCGGCAATCACACGCGCACGCGCGGCTTTATCGGCGCGTTGTTGCATCAGGCTGTACAGTGGCACAATAAAAATCCCGCCACACACGCCAATCATCAATAGGTCGATAAACACCCAGGTCAGGGCTGGATCAGTGATAAAAGCAAGCAGGTTGCTATGAAGGGTCGGGGCCGCCGGCGTGGCAAAAAACAAATGTAAGCCAAAGCCGGTTAATCCTAAACTGCCCAAGGGGACAATGCCGGGCTCGATACGATGACCAGAAAGCTTATCACACAGCAATGCTCCCACAGCGATGCCAACAGAAAACAAGGTGAGCAGAAATGATACGCCAATTTCACCGCCACCGATCGAGGCGGTGAATTTGGGAAACTGGGTTAAATAGCTGGCACCTAGAAACCAAAACCAGCTGATCCCGAGAATCGCTTGTAAGGTGACCTTGTCTTTACGCGCGAAACGCAGCGTTTGTCGCATTAAAGCAACGGGTCGGTAACGTAAATTGAGTCCAGGGTTACCCGCGGGGGCGGGAGGGATGGCATGGGCAGACATGACGCCGAGCAACGCAAAACTAAATACGGCTATCCCAGATATCAGGTTAGAGTCAGGGTGATGGGCAATAAAGCCCGCCAGCAAGGTACCGAGCAGAATCGATAAAAAGGTGCCGGTTTCCACCAAGGCATTGCCTGAAACAAGCTCTTTGTCATTGAGCGTTTGTGGTAGTAATGCGTATTTCACCGGGCCAAAAAAAGCCGATTGGGTGCCCATCAAAAAAAGTAAGCCGAGTAACACATTCCAAGCGTGAAAATACAGCGCGACAGCGGCACTCGACATGATCACCACTTCTAACCATTTCACCCGTCGCATAATAAGGGCTTTGTCGTATTTGTCTGCAAGCTCGCCAGCAAAGGCAGAAAACAAGAAAAAAGGCAGAATAAACAGCCCAGCAGCGGCGTTGATAAACAGCGTGGCATCCATCGGCAGTTGATCGGCCGAGGCGAACGCGACCATGATCACCAACACATTCTTATAGACGTTATCGTTAAACGCGCCCAATGCCTGGGTAATGAAATAAGGCAAAAAACGTCGCTCGCGTAAAAGCTGAAACTGTTGGCTCATTTAGGCAGATCCATTTCGCGTTGCAATAAGCGACTTATACTAGCAGCGAGCGAGGTATGCGCAACCTTGAATACGTTGCGCATCATTCAGTTAGTTGTTAAACAAGGAGGACTAAGAGAATTTTTGCATGTTTTTAATCGACACTTGCTCATTGAGTGTCCAAAAATCATACAGCACACCAATTAAGAAAAAGCCACCGGTAAATAGGTAAATAAAGCCGGTGATCCATTTACCCATGTACATACGGTGAATGCCAAACACACCCAGAAAGGTCAGTAATAGCCAGGCAATGGTAAAATCCGTGGGGCCACTGCGAAAACGGAGATCGGCTTCTTTATCCATGGAAGGAATCAAGAACAAATCCACAATCCAGCCAACGAAGAACAGGCCTAGGGTGAAAAACCAGAGGGTGCCAGTTACTGGTTTTCCATAGTAAAACCGGTGGGATCCGAGAAAACCAAAGATCCAGAGTAAGTAACCAACAAATTTACTGTGGGTATCATTCATGGCTTGGTCCTATTGCAGTGAAAAGAATACTAATGGCTTGGAGTGCCTGCGTGGCAAATGGTTCCTACTGACGCCAAAACAGTGGTGTTTGGATGACGTTTGGTAACAATTATTCCCGCTCTGCCAATTGACTTCACCACCAGAGACTCTAGCATGATAACGGTCTTAAACCACAGATGATGCGATGATGAAAAAATTACTCTCTGTTGCAGCCTTGATGGTTGTCTTTGTTGTGACAGCGCCTTACGCAGAAGCGAAACGCTTCGGCGGCGGCAAGTCTTTTGGTAAAAGCTTTAAAACCGCGCCTGCGCCAAAAAATACCACCACTAATACCAACACCCTCAAACAGAATACCTCGAAAACAAGTAAAAAAGGGCTCGCCGGTGGTTTACTCGGCGGTTTGCTCGCCGGTGGTTTGTTGGCCGCATTCTTCGGCGGGGCGTTTGAGGGTATCCAATTTATGGATATCTTGATTCTGGGCCTGATCGCCTACTTTGCCATGAAGTTTCTCCGCGGGCTCACCCAAGCCAAAGCAGGGGCTCAGGCGCAAGGGCCGGCCTACGCGGGGCAACACAAAGGTTATTACCATGAAAAGCCTCATGCATTTCGACAAAACGCGGCAGGCACAGGCGCGACGTCAGGTGGGTTTGGGGGCATGCAAAACGATGTGCCATTTAACTTTCCGCCTCAGTTCGACATGCAAAGTTTCTTGAGCGGAGCCCGTGAGCATTATCGGATTTTGCAAGGAGCATGGAACCATAACGAGCTTGAGAAAATTCAAGAGTATGTGACGCCTGAGCTTTATAACGATCTCGCGGCCGAGCGTGCACGATTGGGCAGTGAACAACACACTGAAGTCATGTATGTGGATGCCGAGATTGTTCGCGCCGATTATGACAGCCGCAGGGCACAATTGAGCTTAAAATTCACCGGTCGTTATTGTGACCGCGTGGAGGGGATCGAAGAAGATATTACGGATATCTGGCACTTAGAACGTGACTTAAGCCAGCCCAATGCGCCTTGGTTGATTGTGGGGATCCAAAGCTAACAGCTCGTGGTGAAACACGGTGATACACAAAGCGCTGGCTAAGGTAAGCCAGCGTTTTTTATGTCGCCGCTTCCAGATAAATAAGGTTATCGAGCGCTTGCTGGTACGTATCACCACATACCTCGGGATCTGCATCGAATGCGGCACACACCTCGGGGCGGTCGTCGGATCCAAACAGCTGACAGAGGTTGCGTTCATCCAGCTGTACACAACGGGTATTAGCAGGTTTACCGTTTGGCATACCGGGGATCGGTGACGAAATGCTAGGCGCGATACAGCAAGCGCCGCAGCCAAGACGGCACGAAAATGGCGATGAAGTTGGCATCATCATAGCCTCCGTCAACGTGCAAAGTCGGGCACTCTACCACTCACTTTTGGACTATCCAACCCACGCAAAGGCTTGCTTGCACTTTACGGCTATGATGGTTATAACAAGCGCGCAATGTCGTTGCCGTGAAAAGGCGGCAATAAAAAAAGAGATTAAACATCATGAGCACGCCTTTTTGGCAACAAAAAACCTTGGCACAAATGAGTGATGAGGAGTGGGAGTCACTCTGTGACGGCTGTGGCCGCTGCTGCCTACACAAATTGATTGATGAAGAGACAGACGAGCTTTACTACACCAATGTCGCCTGTAGTTTGCTCGATGATAAAACCTGTTCGTGCAAAGATTATCCCAACCGCTTTTCGTATGAAGAGTCATGTTTGAAGCTTACCCGCGATAAGATTGATGAGTTTTATTGGTTGCCGGAAACCTGTGCCTATCGCTTGCTGGCTGAACATAAACCCTTACCCGAGTGGCATCCGCTGATCACAGGATCAAAGGCGGCGATGCATAAAGCGGGGATCTCGGTAAAAGACAGCGTGGTGTATGAAATCGATGTGATTGATTGGGAAGATCATATCCAGCTGACTCAGCAACGGCGATAACCCCAGCACGATAACCCCAGCACATTGTCACCCTATGGCGCAGACTCCCCCATTGTTTAATTTCTGTTGTTGGGCATAATGATGGCCAACTCGACAGGAGGTGACATGCAAAGGTACACGCGTCGTTCAAAAGCTGGCTGGGCCCTCGCCATTGCGCTTTGGGTACTGGCGGTGTGTGCTTTGCAAAACCAACTGAGTTGGCAATCAGGGGTACAAGCGACTTGCCAAGCAGTCAATATTAGTGACGTAGAGGGAGCAAAAAGCGCACTGGATAAAAAATGTGCGCTTTCCGAGCAATTAATGCATCCTTCTGCGTTGGCGTTAGACTGGCTACCATCACCGCTTTGGTGGCTGATTGTGTTACTTGCGGTGATGGCAACGTTCCGCCTCTTGGTGGTGTTACCCACCCATGACCCGCCTACCTATCGACGACGGCACCTTTGCTTATGTGTGTTCCGAGAATAAAGCGCCTTTTTCTCAATGGCGTCTTTATTTTTAACAAGGAACAGACTTATGAATCGACTCAATGACTATTGGCACGCTTTTAAACACGGTCATGTTTGGCAAGGCGTTGCTTTACTGCCGCTTTTGTTTTTGTGCTTACTGCTACTCAGCCCGGCGGTACGGGCCACTGCGCCTGATACAGGTTGGCTCAGTAACCCCGACCATCCACCCGTTAAGGCGCGCCTCGCCTTAACCGGACAAGGTCATCCACAGACTCAGCACCTCGATGGGTTGCTCTCTATCCGTTTACAAGGCGACTGGAAAACCTATTGGCGCTCGCCAGGTGAGGGCGGAGTCGCACCGGAACTTATCATCAACGACAGCCAAAACCTGGGTGATATTACCTGGCACTGGCCGGCGCCTAGTCGCCATGAGCTACTTGGCCTGACCATGCTGGGCTACAAAGGGCAGGTGACTTTCCCGCTGACCTTTGAGGTTGAAACCTGGCAACAGCCGGTTTCGCTCGATGCCACCTTGCGCTTGTCCTCGTGCACCAGTGTGTGTGTGATCACTGATTATCCTATCTCGCTCGACTTTACCCCGAGCACGCTTGAGGCGGATGGCGAGCGGATGTATCAGTTCAACCAAGCGATGAGTCAGGTGCCTAAGCCACTTCCCAGTGTGCAAATTGAATCCGCGGTGTGGGATGCCAACCAGCAACAGCTCGCGGTCACTGTGACTGGGAGCCAAGCTTGGCAGCAACCCGATATGCTGGTGGATGGTGATGCCGTTATCGATGATACCTTTGGCGTGCCCAGTATCCACCGTGATGGCGATACCTTGACCGCGACCTTTGATGTCACCAATTGGATTGAGCCCCCCAACCTTACCGATAAACCCATTCAAGTGACTGTCATGGATAAGCAGCTGCTGGCTGAGCACAGCACTACCGTGCGGGCGGGGAGTGTGGTTTCGCAAACCGGATTATCGATCTGGATGATTGGCGGTATCGCACTGCTAGGGGGATTGATCCTTAACGTGATGCCCTGTGTGCTCCCGGTGCTGGGCCTTAAGCTCAACAGTATCGTTGCCAACCCAGATGCGACACGTGGCACCATTCGTGGCCAGTTTTTGGCGTCAGCCGCTGGGATTCTGGTGTCCTTTTGGGCGATTGCTGGGTTGTTAATGATCTTAAAACTGACGGGGCAAGCCGTGGGTTGGGGGATCCAGTTCCAAAGCCCGATATTTATTGGGGTGATGACGCTGGTGATTTGGCTGTTCGCCCTGAGCTTATTTGATGTGCTGCGTATTGATTTACCGCCCAGTTGGCAGACGTGGCTAGCGACACGTGGTGGTCACACCCGTAGCGGGCATTTTGTTCAAGGCGTGTTTGCCACATTACTGGCCACACCGTGTTCGGCCCCTTTCCTCGGCACGGCCGTGGCGTACGCGCTGGGTGGGTCGTTGACGGCGCTTTGGCTGATCTTTACCGCGCTCGCGGTTGGTATGGCGCTACCGTGGCTGCTGGTCGCCGCTTTTCCAGGGCTGACGCGCGCATTACCCAAGCCTGGCCCGTGGATGAATCATGTCAAACGGGTCTTTGCGCTGTTGCTGGCCGGCACCACGGTGTGGCTATTCTGGCTGTGGATGCCGTACCTCGGTGTGTTAGGCGCAATCTTAATGGGGACGCTGTTGCTGGCTGCCAGTATCTGGCTGACGTATCGTGCCCTCGGCAAGATGGCTGCAATTAAAGGCGCGGCAGGACTGCTGCTGGTCATCGTGCTGGGGCTTATCGGCGCATCATTGACAGCACAGCGGTGGGCAACGCCGCTCAATCCTGACCCGGATTGGGTGAGTCTGGATGAAGCCGCGATCGATCAAGCGGTGGATCAGGGCAAAGTGGTGTTTGTTGATGTGACGGCGGATTGGTGCATTACCTGTCATGCCAACAAAGTGGGAGTGATTCTACAATCCCCCGTGTATGACGCCATCACCGCGCCGAATGTGGTGACGATGCAAGGAGATTGGACCCGTCCGAGTGATAGCGTGACTCAGTATTTGCAAAAGCACCAGCGTTATGGTGTGCCGTTTAACATTGTCTACGGCCCCGGTGCACCAGAAGGGATCCCCTTACCCGTCATTTTGACTGACAAGGCGGTGATGGCGGCCATTGAGCAGGCGAAAACGCCATGACGGCCAAGCAAACAAAACGGTCTTGGCGTATGCGGGTCAAACGCGGTGCGCGTGACCTGTGCTGGCTCACCGTGTTTGTACTGATATCTAGCACCACAGTGGATTGGTGGCGAAGCCGCGATATCGATACCAGTGAGGTCCCCGTCGCGTCAATGCGTCTGCTGGATGGCCGCCAACAGGATTTGGTGGCGATGTCGCAAGACGAACCCGTGCTTGTCTATGTATGGGCAACCTGGTGCGGGGTATGCCGTTTTGTGACCCCCTCGGTAGATTGGTTAAGTGGTCATGCGCAGGTGGTCTCGATCGCGTTACGCTCAGGCTCAAACAAACACATTGCCGGATACCTTGCGCATCATGGTTATGATTTTCCTGTCGTGAACGATCAAAGCGGGGCGCTTTCTAACGCATTTGCGGTGAAAGTGACGCCGACCGTGATGGTGGTCGAGCAAGGAGAAATCACATCAATAACAACAGGCTTCACAACACCGTTTGGCCTATGGTTAAGGCTGGTGTTATGAATTTACATTTATCAAAAGGAAACCCAATGTCCTTATCTCGCTATATCGCCCCACTGTGGGCTCTACTGCTTTTAGCGCTGCCGGTCAGTGCCCACGCGTTGTCGGATACGGAGCAAGCACAACTGGATGAGATTGTCAGCTTGTTAGAAGAGAACCCCAAACTGATCGCCAACCTCAACCAGAGTTTGCAAAAGTTTGTTGAACAGCAAAAAACGTTAAAGGAAAACCTTGCCGCACGTCGTGACTGGTTTGAATCGGACACCCACAGCTGGATTGGTGCTGAGAACCCTGAGGTCACCGTGGTGAACTTTATGGATTACAACTGCCCATACTGTAAAAAACTGGAAGAAGAATTGCAGAAACTGGTGGCCGCGCATGACGATGTCAAGGTGATTAATATTGCTGTACCACTCAAACAGCAGAGTATCGAATCGCTCGGCACTAATTCCGCGGTGTATGCGATGAACGTGTGGCTAGAACAGCCACAGACATTTGCGCAGGTCCATGAATTATTGATGAAAAAGCGCGGTATGCATGATGCGCGCTCGTTAGAGAAAATCGCGCAGAAAACCGGTACCGAAGCATTGCTTGCCGGCAAAGAAATGACCGGAAAAGCGGTCGCAGAGAACTATCGCGCGTTTGTTGAGTTAGGGCTAAGAGGTACGCCCGCGATGATCATTGGCGATCAGGTCGCGCCCGGCTATTTGCCTTATCCACAGCTCGAAGCCATGGTTGAAGCGGCGAGAGCCGAAGGCTAAGCCCTTATCGGCGTCGCTAACGCGTTGAAAGCCAGTCCTATTGCGACTGGCTTTTTTTGTTAGCTGCGCTTTGGTGTAAAAGCTGGCAAAATAGCGCGCCTTAACGGTAAAGGTACGGCATGAGTCACACGAATTATCAATCCCCACGCATTGTATTAGGCCCGATGGAAGGTGTCCTCGACCCCTTAATGCGCAAGTTGCTCACGGAGATTAATCACTACAGCCTCTGTGTCACTGAGTTTGTGCGCGTGGTTGACCAACGCTTGCCGGAAAAAGTCTTTCATCGCTTTTGTCCTGAGTTAGCGCATGGGGGCACCACGACGGCGGGGACCCCGGTTCGTGTACAGCTATTGGGCCAAGATCCAACGGCGATGGCGAGTAATGCCGTCCGCGCGATCCAACTTGGCTCGCAAGGCATTGATATCAATTTTGGTTGTCCGTCGAAAACGGTGAATGGCAACCGTGGGGGCGCGGCGTTGCTCAAAACCCCGGAGCACATGTTTGATGTGGTTAAAGCAGTGCGCGATACGGTGGATCCTGCCTATACGGTGAGCGCCAAAATACGTCTTGGCTTTAATGATCTTGATGATTACTTGTTCATTGCCGAGGCCGTGGCAAAGGCAGGCGCTGATGAGTTAGTGGTTCACGGACGTACCAAGCGCGATGGTTACAAAGCGGGTACCATTCGTTGGGATTTAATTGCTGACATTAATCAACACGTGCCCATCCCAGTGACGGCCAATGGCGATATTTGGCACCGTGAGGATGCGCTGCGCTGCCAAGCCCTCACCGGCTGCAACACCTTAATGGTATGTCGTGGAGCGTTAAATATGCCTAATCTCGGTCAGCATATCCGTGATAACGTCGCGCCCATGCCTTGGCCTGCGGTGCTAGCATTGCTGGTTCGCTATACCGAGCAAGAACGCCAAGGTGATAAGGCGCAGTATTTCCCCAACCGCATCAAGCAATGGTTCAAGTATTTGCGCCAATATTATCCCCAGGCTGATGCCTGCTTTAAGGTGATTCGCGTTCTTAATCGCGCCGATGAGATAGTGCGTGCACTCGATAAAGCACGTGAACAAACAGAATTGATGACACAGGAAAGCTTATGTCAACACTAGTGACGCTCTCTGAGCACTGGGACGGTATGCCTGCCAGCTTTGTGGAAGGTGCACTGCTGGCCGCGAACATTTGTCCGGCTCCTTTAGACCCTGACACTTGGCTGTCGGTATTAGTGACCGCAGGGGTAGAAGACGACGAGGAGGCGGCCGGTCTCCATCCAGACGATAAACAGTCAGTGCTGGCGCACCTCGAGCAGCAATATCACGCCTTGATGCGTAATGATTATGTATTGCCGGATAGCTTGATGTTGTCGATGCGCGGTGAGCACGCCCAAGCTTTCGCCGAGGGTTTTTTAGCGGTGTGGCCCTATGTTGAGCCACACTGGCACGATGTGAGCATGAATGATGGCAGTCGCCGGATGTTATCCGCCTTAGTCACTAGCATGCTGCTGCTACACGATGAAGCAGGCACGTTAGCGCAGATGAAAGAGGTTGGCATTGATGTTGAGCCGGGCCAATATATGGATCAACTGGATTTAATGATCCAAGACGTGGCGAAAGCGGCGGATGAAGCGCAACAAGGCACGCATGGTGCGCACCAGGTTAACCCATTTAAGTCGATAGGTCGCAACGATCCTTGCCCATGTGGCAGTGGCGCCAAGTTCAAAAAGTGCTGTGGGCGTTAATGACATGAAATCGTTAAAACAATCCTCGCCAATACGTGTTGTGGCCGGCGTTGCCATGCG
This sequence comes from Salinivibrio sp. KP-1, assembly GCF_000968645.1. Taxonomy (NCBI): domain Bacteria; kingdom Pseudomonadati; phylum Pseudomonadota; class Gammaproteobacteria; order Vibrionales; family Vibrionaceae; genus Salinivibrio; species Salinivibrio sp. KP-1. The sequence goes on from NZ_LAQR01000045.1 coordinate 45,687, forward strand.
CGACAAGCAAGTGCTGGTGGCCCAACGGCAGCCAGATGCGCAGTTTATTAGTTGGTGGGAATTTCCTGGCGGCAAAGTCGAGCAAGGTGAGACTGACCAGCAGGCTCTCAAACGCGAGTGGCGTGAAGAATTTGGGGTAGAGATCCATGTCGGGGCACCGATTGTGGAAACCGAATTCGATTACGGCGACAAGGTGATCTTATTGTGCAGTTTTTGGTGTGACATCCTTGATGGACCGCCTGTGCTACACCAACATCAGGCCATCTATTGGTGTGAGCCTCATCGCCTTGATGCTGGGGTTTTTAGTGGCGCAGATCGCCCCTTAATCAAGTTGCTTTGTGAGCGGTTCAACCGCGTCGCAAGGAGCGAAAGCGCCGATGAAGCCGACGCTATCTTGCACGATCCGTCACCCGCCATTATGAAAAAATGCGGCGTGGAGGACGGCCAATAAACTGGGCAATTACCACTAGCGCCCAGACAACTAACATCGCGGAAAAGATCCCCACTAGCCATTGGGGCATCGACCAGCCTAGCCACTGCCACACCACTTTGCTGCAATCACCGTATGCTTCAAAGACGGATGGCAGCCATTGGTTGAGTGGCGCCCGAGTAGGGAAGTTCACCACCACATCGCAGGTGGCACCGAACAGTTGGTTCGGATCAGGAAATTGATAACTGACGTGCTCTAATGAGAGCTTGAGCGCCCACCCAGCTGTGACGCCATAGCCAAGCAAGCCGAGAGTACGCCAAAAAGGATCGTTGGGCGCGATTAAACCCAGCAAGGCAGCCACGCCAATTCCAAATAGGGCAACGCGTTCATAAATACACATCACACAAGGTGCCAGCCCTTGATAATGTTGAAAGTAAAGCGCGGTGGCTTCCAGCCCCACAACGCATAGAAGCAACAACAGCCAGGACGCTCGGCTGCGAGAAAACTGGTTTAAGGCGCGCCACATAACTCACTCCTGATAAAAAACAAGGCCCTATATTGAGAGCCTTGCTATTCAATCGTTTGTTGAGACGAAGGTCAATGATAGAAGTGCGTTAGTGAGCGCTCGGTATGGCTTGCTGGCCCATGTGGATGGTTTCGGAAATCCAACCTTGGTGTAGCATCCACTCGGTAGCGGGCACCAAGAAAAACTCAATGCCAATCACGCCCAATACGCCCATGACAATGGTATAAGGCAAAGCCATATATACCATGCGCCCGTAAGAAAGGCGCAGCAGCGGCGCGAGGGTTGAGGTGAGTAAGAATAAGAAAGCCGCTTGGCCATTGGGCGTGGCGACCGAGGGTAAGTTGGTGCCTGTGTTAATCGCAACGGCTAACATATCGAATTGCTCGCGGCCAATCACGCCATTGAGCAGGGCGGTTTTCACCTCGTTGATATACACGGTGCCGACAAACACGTTATCTGACACCATAGAAAGCAGGCCATTGGCGATATAAAACATGGTCAATTGCAAATGCCCGTCCAGTGACAACACGAGATCAATCACCGGTGTAAATAAGTGCTGGTCAATGATTACTGCGACCACAGAGAAAAAGACCGCCAATAGCGCGGTGAATGGCAGCGCTTCTTCAAAGGCTTTACCGATATGGTGCTCATCGACGATGCCCGTAAACGCGGTGGCAAGGATAATGATACTTAAGCCAATTAAACCGACGGCGGCCAAATGTAAAGCCAATGCAGTGATCAGCCAAACAGCAATGAGTGCTTGTACCACCAACTTGGCGACATCCTGTGGTGTGCGTTTGGCCCGCTGTGCGTTATCGTATCCCACCAAAATTTTTAATACGTTTTGCGGTAGGTGTGCGCCATAGCCAAACCAGCCAAACTTTTCGACCAGCGCACAGGTCAGCAAGCCGGCAAAGAAAACCGGTAGCGTGACCGGAGACATGCGTAAAATAAACTCGCCAAAATGCCAGCCGGCTTGGTCAGCTATGATCAGGTTTTGCGGCTCGCCGACCATGGTCATCACCCCGCCTAGTGCGGTACCCACGCCAGCATGCATTAGTAGGCTGCGCAAAAACGCTCGATAGTTTTCCAAATCGTTGCGACTAAGCTCGTCGCTTAAGCTTTCATCCGAGGTATGATCATGGCTAGCGCCGAACTCTTTTCCGGACGCGACGCGGTGGTAAATGGAGTAAAAGCCCACGGCGACACTGATCACCACGGCAATCACGGTTAAGGCATCCAAAAAGGCAGAGAGCGCCGCCGCCGCGCCACAAAAGGCCAATGATAAGGCGATTTTCGATCGGATGCCCAACAGGATTTTGGTGAAAATAAACAGCAGTAGCTGTTTCATAAAATAGATCCCGGCCACCATAAAGACGAGGAGTAGCAGAACCTCAACGTTGGCCACTAATTCATGTTTGACTTGTGCGGGACTGGTCATGCCGATGGCGACCGCTTCAATCGCTAATAAGCCACCGGGTTGCAGCGGGTAGCATTTCAGAGCCATCGCGAGGGTGAAAATAAACTCGACCACCAGTAGCCAGCCAGCGATAAAAGGGTCGATCGCGAAAACAATTGGGTTAAGGATCAAAAAGCCAACAATGGCTAGTTTGTACCAATCAGGTGCTTTGCCGAGAAAATTCTTAAGAAACGCAGTTCTGAGTGTCATGGTCTTCGCCATAGTGAAAGTCTCATTGTTATCTATGCCTACCTAGCGCGCGGATGGGCGAGTAACGTGCACCGACACAAACGCCCAATCGGCGAATGGATGCATGGGCACAGTAAGAGGGTGACAGATATCAGTGACGAAGGGTTATCGGGACGTATGGTTTAACCACAATACGTAGATGGATAGCTTCGTCACGCATAAGTGTGCGCTAGTTTGCCCCAGACATATTTTGTTACATCTTGTGTGGATCAGTTTTGCGATTTATGCCCAGTTTTTCATTGATCTGGTACAAAAAGATAGCAGATGTCACGCGATATCCCGTGATCTCACTCAGCGGTTTCTGCCGGTGGCGTCTAGTGGTATGATGAGTTATTAATCAAAGCAAGAAGCAAATTGGAATTTAGATTCAATGGTTATAAAGGCGGATAGCCCAGCAACATTTGCTGAAAAATATATAATTGAAAGTATTTGGAATAATCACTTTCCTAAAGGGTCCATTTTACCTGCAGAGCGTGAACTGTCTGAACTGATTGGGGTCACTCGCACCACCTTACGTGAAGTGTTGCAGCGCCTGGCGCGTGATGGCTGGTTAACCATTCAACATGGCAAACCAACACGCGTAAATGATTATATGCGTACATCAGGACTGAGTATTCTTGATACGCTGGTCACCCTAGAGGGGCAAGATGTGCATGGTGTGCTTGAGGACTTACTCGCGGCGCGCACCGACATCAGTGGCGTGTACATGCGTTATGCAGCGAAAAACCGTGCTGATGACTGCTTAAACCTTATTGACCATGTGATTAAACGTTGTGAGCAAGTGCTTGAGTGCGAAAGCTTTGAGCAGTTCTTGGGACTTATCGATGAACAAGGTGAAGTCTTAAAAGACGTTAAAAAGATCCAGGACAAATACGGTAAGCAAGATCCCGCCTTGTGCGAGCGCATTTGTATGGGGCGCGCGTTTAATCACTTTGACTATCGTTTGTTCCAAGGGATGGCGCATTTTTCTGGCAACAAGGTGTATGTGTTAACCATCAATGGCATGCGTCAGATTTATTCGCGTGTGGGCGGATATTACTTTATGGATCGCCGCGCCTGTGAAAATGCATTGAGCTTTTACAATGACTTACGTGATATGATAGCCAATAATCAGCACCCAATGATTGGCGATCGAGTCAAACAATACGGACGTGAGTGCGGTGGCTTGTGGTTTAGTAACCGTGAAACGATTGCGGCACATATGGCTGAAGAAGAAGCCTAACGCGATCCAATGAGTGAAACCATGTGTATAAGAAAAGCCGCCATGCTGATGACCATGGCGGCTTTTTTATGGATGGCTCGACAAGGTTAGTGGCTGCCCATCAAGATGTCAGGATCAAACTGCGGCCGCTTGGGGCAGCTACTCAGTATTTTTCCGCGTCCTTCACTGGTTTCCTCTTCGAGGATCACTTCAAACCCCCACAGCCGATGGACGTGCTTGAGCACCTCTTCATAAGACTTCGCGAGTGGGATCCGGTTATGAGGGACATAGCGAAGCGTGAGTGAACGGTTGCCACGTAAATCGACATCGAAGACTTGAATATTCGGTTCGCGATTACTGAGATTGTACTGCGCGGAGAGATCTTCACGTAATTGGCGATAACCTTGTTCATTATGAATACTGGTCACTTCAATGTAGCTTTGCCGGTCATCGTCATTGACGGCAAAAAACTTCATATCCCGCATTACTTTAGGCGAGAGAAACTGACTGATGAAACTTTCATCTTTAAAGTTGGCCATCGCAAAATGAACGGTGTCGAGCCAGTCTTTCCCGGCGATATCAGGAAACCAGTACTTATCCTCCTCAGTGGGATTTTCGCAAATGCGACGAATATCTTGGAACATGGCAAACCCGAGTGCGTAGGGGTTAATGCCGGAATAGAACTGACTGTTGTAAGGCGGTTGTGCCACCACATTGGTGTGGCTATGTAAAAACTCCATAATAAAGCTATCAGTCACCAACCCCTCATCATAAAGGTGATTCAGGATGGTGTAGTGCCAAAATGTCGCCCAGCCTTCGTTCATCACCTGAGTTTGCTTTTGCGGGTAAAAATACTGGCTGACCTTGCGCACTATCCGCACGATTTCTCGCTGCCATGGCTCAAGCAGTGGAGAGTGCTTTTCAAAAAAATACAACAGGTTCTCTTGTGGCTCGGCAGGGAAACGGCGTTTTTCTTCTTCTTGCTCTTTTTGGCCACTCGGGATGGTCCGCCAGAGTTCATTGACTTGCGTTTGCAGGTAGTCTTCTCGGGCTTTTTGGCGTGCTTTTTCTTCAGCAAGAGAGATCTTTTGTGGCCGCTTATAGCGATCGACCCCATAGTTCATCAGGGCATGGCAGGAGTCGATCAGGTTTTCTACTTCTGCTAGGCCGTACTTTTCTTCACATTCACTGATGTAATTTTTTGCAAACAGCAAGTAATCAATAATGGAGCCTGCGTCTGTCCAAGTTTGAAACAGGTAATTGCCTTTGAAAAAGGAATTGTGGCCATAACAGGCGTGTGCCATCACCAGCGCTTGCATGGTGATGGTGTTTTCTTCCATCAAATAAGAAATACACGGATTGGAGTTAATCACTATCTCGTACGCGAGCCCCATGTACCCGTGTTTGTAGTTGCGTTCGGTCTCGATAAATTTTTTACCAAACGACCAATGATTGTAATTGATGGGCATCCCGACGCTTGAGTAAGCATCCATCATTTGCTCAGCGGCAATGATTTCGATTTGGTTTGGATAAGTATCCAGCTTGTAGTGTTCAGCGACGCGTTTGATTTCCTTGTGATACTGCTCGAGCAGGTCAAAGGTCCAATCGGGTCCATCATGAAGTGGAGTGTTACGTTTACCTTTGGTGACAGCCATACCATGTCTCCCTGATAAAATACGTCTATGCCGGTATGGCGTCAGGCTTCGACCTGACGCTTAAACAATTCGCGGAACACGGGGAAAATTTCCTCCGCTGAGCGAATGTTTTGCATTGCAAAGTTGTCATGGCTTTGCGCCAACGCCTCATATTCACGCCACAGTGTTTGATGCGCGCGGCGGGTGATTTCGATATAGGCGTAATAACGGCTGACCGGCAACAGAGTGTTTTGCAGTAGTTCTCGGCAACCGGGTGAGTCATCGGCCCAATTATCGCCATCCGAGGCTTGTGCCGCATAGACGTTCCATTCTGTCGGGTCATACCTATCTTTGATGATTTCATCCATCAGACGTAGGGCACTGGATACAATTGTGCCGCCGGTCTCCTGTGAGTAAAAAAACTCGTGCTCATCGACTTCTTTCGCCTGCGTGTGGTGGCGAATAAAGACCACCTCCACGTTTTTATAGGTGCGTGTAAGGAAAAGATAAAGCAGGATATAAAACCGTTTCGCGATATCTTTGGTCGCTTGATCCATCGAGCCGGACACATCCATTAAGCAAAACATCACGGCTTGGCTACTCGGCTGTGGCCGCTTTTCGTAGTTTTTATACCGTAAGTCAAAGGTATCGATGAACGGAACCGCGGCGATTTTGCGCTTCAATGCCGTGATTTCTTCTTCGAGTCGTTTCACTTCAAGTGGTTGTGCAGGCTCGGCCTCGCGCACGCGCTCAAGCGCCTCTTCAAGCTCTGCCAGCTCTCGGCGTTTGCCGGCTGACATCGCCGTGCGTCGTGCCAGTGAGTTTTGTAGTGAACGTACAATGGCAATATTCGAGGGCACCCCATTTGAGGTGTACCCCGCGCGATGCGTTTTGTACTCCACCATTTTATTCATTTGGTTTTTCTTCAGGTTCGGAAGCTCAAGATCCTCGAACAAGAGATCCAAATATTCGTCTTTTGATATTTGAAAGACGAACTCATCTTGACCTTCGCCATCAGGACTGGCTTGTCCTTCTCCGGCACCGCCCCCTTCGCCACCAGGGGGACGAGCGATACGATCCCCTGGGCTAAACTGATCATTACCAGGGTGGACAGCATCACGCTGTCCCCCTTTGCCTTGGTGGAAAGTCGGTTCACGAATGTCACGAGAAGGGATAGAAATATCCTCTCCACTTTCAACATCCGTGATCGAGCGGTTGTTGACGGCGTCAGCAATGGACTCTTTAATTTGCCGCTTGTGTCGGCGTAAAAAGCGTTGTCGATTGACAGTGCTTTTATTTTTGCCATTGAGACGACGATCAATAAAATGCGCCATATCTCTCTCCCGTCATCTGCGTCAGCCCGAGGGCTACGATGATTTACGCACGCGCAAATACCACTCTGCGAGCAAGCGAACTTGCTTGCGGGTATAGCCTTTTTCCATCATACGAGCGACAAAGTCGTCGTGTTTCTTCTGCTCTTCGCTCGACGTTTTGGTATTGAAGGAAATCACTGGAAGCAAATCTTCGGTATTGGAGAACATCTTCTTCTCAATGACGGTTTTCAACTTCTCATAGCTGGTCCAAGCTGGGTTTTTGCCTTCGTTATTGGCGCGCGCGCGGAGGACAAAGTTGACGATTTCGTTGCGGAAATCTTTTGGATTACTGATACCAGCGGGCTTCTCGATTTTTTCCAGTTCCGCATTGAGCGCTGAGCGATCAAACAATTGACCTGTGTCTGGATCGCGAAACTCTTGGTCTTGAATCCAGAAATCAGCATAGGTGACATAGCGGTCAAAAATATTTTGCCCGTACTCTGAGTAGGACTCGAGATACGCGGTTTGAATTTCTTTGCCGATAAACTCGATATATTTGGGGATCAAGTAGCCTTTTAGGTGCTCAAGATAGCGTTCAGCGATCTCTTGCGGAAACTGCTCACGTTCAATTTGCTGTTCCAGCACATAAAAAAGATGCACGGGGTTTGCGGCGACTTCTGCGTGGTCAAAGTTAAAGACTCGCGACAAGATCTTGAACGCAAAGCGTGTCGAGAGCCCGTCCATCCCTTCATCGACCCCAGCAAAATCGCGATACTCCTGATAGGACTTGGCTTTGGGATCCGTATCTTTCAAGGTTTCGCCATCATACACGCGCATTTTTGAATAAATGCTAGAGTTTTCAGGATCTTTTAGCCGTGAAAGCACAGAGAAGCGCGCCAATATATCCAGTGTGCTGGGTGAGCAAGGCGCATGGCGTAGCTCACTGGAAGACAGCAGCTTATTGTAGATTCGAATTTCGTCTGACACGCGCAAGCAATAGGGCACTTTGACGATATAGACACGGTCGAGGAAGGCTTCGTTGTTTTTGTTGTTGCGGAACGATTGCCACTCGGACTCGTTTGAGTGTGCGAGAATGATGCCATCAAATGGCAGAGCCGATAGGCCTTCTGTCCCGTTATAGTTGCCTTCTTGGGTGGCGGTCAATAACGGGTGGAGCACCTTTATAGGCGCCTTGAACATTTCGACGAACTCCATCATCCCTTGGTTGGCGCGACACAGCGCACCAGAGTAGGAGTAGGCATCAGGATCGTCTTGTGAATAGTGTTCAAGCTGACGGATATCAACTTTACCCACCAGTGAAGAAATATCTTGGTTGTTTTCATCCCCAGGTTCTGTTTTGGCCACCCCGACTTGGTTGAGAATCGATGGGCGCAGTTTCACCACTTTAAACTGGCTAATGTCCCCACCAAACTCTTTCAACCGCTTCGCCGCCCAAGGTGACATAATATGGCGAATATAACGATGGGGAATATCGTACTCTTTCTCGAGTAGATGGCCGTCTTCCTCGGCATCAAACAGACAAAATGGGTGATCGTTCACTGGACTACGTTCGCCGTTCGCCGTCAACACGTAGATAGGCATTTGCTGCATCAAGCTTTTCAGTTTTTCAGCCAAGGACGACTTACCGCCCCCGACCGGGCCCAGCAAATAGAGAATTTGTTTGCGCTCTTCCAACCCTTGGGCGGCGTGCTTGAGGTAAGAGACGATTTGCTCAATCGAGTCTTCCATGCCATAAAAGTCTTCAAAGGTTTTATAGCGGGAAATCACTCGGTTGGAAAAAATACGGCTGAGTCGAGGATCAAGCGAGGTATCAATCTTTTCAGGTTCGCCAATTGCCATCAGCAAACGCTCTGCCGCGTTGGCATACGCGCCGCGATCCTCTCGGCAAAGATCCAAGAATTCCTGAAGGCTCATTTCCTCGTCTTTCGCTTCTTCGTAACGCTGACGATAGTGATCGAAAATAGTCATGGTCCTGCCCCCTAAATCGTCTAATAACTCAAAAAGAAAAGGTGCAAAATTGGCTGAATGGTCCCTTTCCTTTTAATAAGGTTAGACCTGATTTGCCGATTTTGCGTGAAAGAATTGTTTGTTTTTTCGATAATTTTTGTTGCCGTATCCGTACACTTGTCTTGTCAAGATATTGACAGCTGGCGTTCAAGCGAGTGAGGTATGCTAACGGTGATAGTTTTACCCGTTAGGGCGATTAGGCTGACGGTTGCCAGCCGTCAAACAAGAAGGGAATAGATGATGAACATAGCGAGAGAAACGGCTTGGGTCGCTTGCGCCTTTATGCTAGCCACCGGCAGTGCTTACGCGGAGACGCGTGTTTCTGCTGGTGTGATAGGCGCATTTTCACCTCAGGTCTATAAAGACACGGATACCGACCCGCTTGTGGTCCCCACGGTCAATGTTGATACCGACCATTTTTATTTTCGCGGGCTGACGGCAGGTGCAAGGCTAGCCCCGAAAGATTCAACACACAATCTTGTTTTATCAGCGACCTATGATCCACGCCGTTTTGACCCCGCCGATACCGATGATCCGCAACTGAGCCAGCTCGACAAACGTGATACGTCGATTGTGGCGGCGTTAGCTTATCAGTACCACTCGCCGATAGGTCGTTTCCAGGTGCTGGCTGGGGAAGGCGTCACGCATGACAGAGACGGGGTGTATGGCGAAGTAAGCTGGAAATATGGCTTTAACCACGCTCGTTGGGGCGTATCACCGGAAGTGGGTTACTCCTATAACAGCCATGAGCTCAATCAGCATTTGTATGGGATCAGCGAAGACGAAGCGGCACGGTCGGGGTTATCTGCTTATGAGCCGGGTTCGGCTGGCCATTATTTTATTGGTGCCAGTGGTTATTTTATGCTGACTGAGCGTATTCAGCTAATGGGTGGTGTGCGCTACACCAATTTGGATGATGATATTGCCGATAGCCCAATGGTGGATCAATCTACCGCCGCGTCGGGTTACTTGGGGGTAAACTATATTTTTATGTAGTTTTACCCATTAAAACAGGCCGCTTGGGTGTAAAGCGGCCTGTGACGCGCGCTTAGCTTGAGTGGCGCTCATCCATTAACCGGGTTGCTAACGTGTAGCTTTGTCCTGGATGGACAACTTGTGTGGGCTGTTCAATCGCCGCTTCAACACAGACAAATTTGAGGTATCCGTTATCGTCCATATCCGCCATCTGAATGGACGCCGCTTGGCCTGGATTCCAGACGACGGCGCTGGTTGCCCCTTGGTTGTTGACCTTGAGACGGCGGTTTCCCACGGGATCGGTTAGGGTGAGGGTGTTGTTAGCCCCCGTATAAATCCTATCAACTGGCTCCTCGAAGGTCACTTTCCCCGTCGCTGGCACGGCGTTGCCTGCCGCAAAGTTATCAAGATACTGACAACCGAGCCCTTCCACGTTGGCTTGCTCGCTATCTTCTACCGCAAGGTAGCTGTGCAAGGCGCCACCCATGGCCCAAGCGTGTTGATCTGTATTGGTCACCGTTAAGGCAATGTCGGCGTGATGAGTTAGCGTAAAGGTCACTGTCGCCTGAAAACAATGTGGCCATAGTGCTCGCGAGGCGTCTGAGTCGGATAACTGCAGCTGAATGGTGACGCCTTTCGCTGTTTCTTCAATGTTCGCTAACTGCCACATTTGACGGCGAGCAAAGCCATGAGAAGGTTGACCGGTGTGACCAAACCATGGCCAGCAAATGGGGACGCCACCTCGTAAGGGGGTGTTGGCATCATAGATAGCGTTATCACTCATCCAAGTCAGTGACTTTTCACCTGCAGGAGCAAACGTGATGAGGTGTCCGCCGAATAGGCTAATAGTGGCTGAACACGCAGGGTGAGTAACACGAAGAATCGGAACGGACTGGCGATAGCACAGATCGACAGATGCAGAAAGTTGACGCTCAACATGCAGAGTGGGAGAAGTCATAGCCTGATCCTCTTGGGTAAGTGTTCCTTAATCAGTTATCGAAGACACGTTCACAGAAAGCGTGGTCCCGAGTCATGGGGCCTGATAAACAAAAGGCGGCCAATGGCCGCCTTTACGTTGGATAGGGTTACATGCGCATTACTTAGCGATGTGTGCAACCAGATCCAATACTTTGTTTGAGTAGCCGATTTCGTTGTCGTACCAAGAAACCACTTTCACGAAGTTGTCAGTCAGTGCGATACCTGCTTTGGCATCAAATACTGATGTTTGTACTTCGCCGATGAAGTCTTGAGAAACCACGGCATCTTCGGTGTAACCTAGAACACCTTTCAGCTCACCTTCAGACGCTTCTTTCATCGCCGCACAGATTTGGTCGTAAGACGCTGCTTTGTCAAGGTTTACAGTCAGGTCAACAACAGACACGTTGGCAGTTGGTACGCGGAACGCCATACCAGTCAGTTTGCCGTCTAGTACTGGCAATACTTTACCAACCGCTTTTGCAGCACCGGTTGAAGATGGGATGATGTTCTGAGAAGCACCACGGCCGCCGCGCCAGTCTTTCGCAGACGGACCATCAACGGTTTTTTGCGTCGCAGTGGTGGCGTGAACTGTGGTCATCAGGCCAGATACGATACCGAACTTGTCGTTCAGTACTTTCGCGACAGGTGCTAGGCAGTTGGTGGTGCAAGAAGCGTTAGAAACGATGTCTTGACCCGCGTAGTCGTTGTGGTTAACACCCATAACGAACATTGGCGTCGCATCTTTAGATGGGCCGGTTAGAACCACTTTCTTCGCACCCGCTTGGATGTGTTGACGCGCGGTTTCGTCAGTTAGGAAGATACCGGTTGCTTCAGCAACAACGTCAACACCCACTTCATCCCACTTAAGGTCTGCTGGGTTGCGCTCTGCAGTGACGCGTACGGTTTTACCGTTAACGATAAGGTTACCACCTTCTACTTCAACTGTGCCGTTGAAGCGACCGTGGGTTGAATCGTACTTCAGCATGTAAGCCATGTACTCAACGTCGATAAGATCGTTGATTGCTACCACGTCGATGTCGTTACGCTCGACAGATGCACGGAATACGAAACGGCCGATACGGCCAAAACCGTTAATACCTACTTTGATAGTCATTATGTTGCTCCACAACTTAATTTCTAGTGAGATGAAACTGGTAGTAAAATTACAGAATAGGACCCCGCCATGCAAGGGTAATCGCAGCCAAAATTGTTTAAAGTCAAAAAAAAGTACGGATTTTTTTTACATCGCCTAAACATTTGACGCCCTTGCGGCCATGTCTGTATGCGCTTTAACCGCGAGCGATTAACGCATCGGCTGCAGACACGGAGCGACTGCTGGTAATTGTTAGCGTAGAAGTAGAACCGCGATCGTGAAAGTTAAACTGGTATGACAAGCGATAGTCGGGAACAAAGGCGGCCTCATCCGTGCAGCATGCGGGTACAAGGGCTGCACGGAAGTGGTGAGGCTAGCTGTCTACGAGGATGCTTGAGTCTCTTTGTCGATTGCTTGTAGCAAGGTTGCTTCGAACTCACCGTCTTCGATGGCGGCGGCGATCTCGAACGCCAGACGTTGTAGCGATTTTTGCTGCTGCTCTGTCAATGGATAGAGCCGAGCGAGGCGATCACCGCGCGCAATCGGAAGATTGTAACTTTCCCCCACTTTTGCCCACAAGTAAGCATGTTCAAAGCGTTTTAGCGCATGATTAGTGGTCGCCAGTGACTTAATTGCTTCTGGGATCACCTCTTTGCGAACCGTGTCATTCTCACCGTCATAAAGCGACAATGCATGGAGTAGGATCTCTACCGTTTTCGCTTTGTTGCGTGACACATAATAGGTGGCAAGTCCGAGCTGCAATTGTGGCGTTTCGAGGTGGCGTGTTCCCTCTAGCTTTAAAAACTGTGGTAACGCACTGTTATCGCCTTGAGACCAGCGATAGTAAATCACGGGCGGTTGGTAAGATTCTTTCAGTTCGTTCTCTAGTCGCTCAATGGCGTCGTAAGCATGATATACCGCCTCGGTACGCTTAGTTTTGCGTTCTTTTAAGGTGGTGGGCTCAATTTCTGCCACCAGTTCCATGCAGCGCAGGTAGACTTTGGTTTGTTTAAGCTCGGCCAGCTTGTTCATATCGGTGGGGTTTTGATAGACAGATAAGCGATCGAAAATCAAATCAGAGCGCTCAAATCGGCATTGCCCATCACCGGTGTTCAGTCCTGCACATAGCTCTGGGTGGGTTTCGCAGACTTGATTCGTGGTCGGTTCACCTTCACAGCCGGCGAGTAGCAGTAAACTCGCAATCAGACCCAATGGGTAAAAACAACGCGTGAGTAATCGTAAATCCATGGTTTATCGTATCCTGAGTCAGTTGCGATGAGTATACGTGATCTTTGAGTGTAGTTGATGGTCTAAAGCGTGATAAAGCGCACTGAACCAAGCATGCCGTCCACCCATCAAGTTCAGGCATAATAGTCTAATGAGGATCGCCAAGAGGTAATCATGGATATTGAACAAGTGTTAAAGGCAATGACGCCTGAAGTATATGATCGGTTGTGCTATGCCGTGGAGACGGGCAAATGGCCAGACGGTACCAGCTTGAACCAAGCGCAACGCGACCAAGCCTTGCAAGCCGTTATGTTGTATCAATCACGTCACAACAGCCAGCCCCAACACATGACCGTCGCGAAAGGGGGCAATGTGACGTGGAAATCGAAAGCGGAACTGAAGCGTGAATTCGCTCGTCCAGACGAAGCTCGGATTGAGGTTACGACTCAGGACAGTCACACAAAGCACTAGCGATCAGCGATCACGGCGATGGCCGCATCTATCATTGAATCGGCCATTAGCGTGCTGATACCTAGATCGTCGCTAGGCTAATCGGGCTGGCGAAAAACGGCGTCAATTGATGATTTTCTTCCTGCGCATAGGCATTGAACAAAGGGTGTTGGTCGAGGGCTGAGAGGTAATCACTCAGTGCGGCGAATCGGTCGTCCAGCACCAATCCTGCCATTTTTGCGCAACGAAACAGACTCCACACACTGATACTCGCCATCGTCACTGTCTGGGTGGGCATTGCCTTTACCTGCTCACCTAAATATTGGCAGCATGCGGGTAATGTTTGCAGGGCTTGGTTCACCGCTTGATGATCCACCGTTTTGTCTAAAATATGCCCGCGTACTACCCGCTGATAAAACAAGGTATCTGTGATTAAGGGATCAAGCTGATAGCGACAAAACCATTCAATCCAGCGAATCTCGGCGCGATGGGTGGGGTTACCGGGATAAAGCAGCGGATCAGGATAGGCATCATCTAGGTAGGCCGTAATCACTGTGTCTTGGTAAATGGTATGTGATGCTTCGGCGAGCGCGACCACCGTTTGCATCGGTGGGTGATGAATGACACGTTCATGCGCCTCAAAGGGCGAGGTAGGCGCGAGTTGATAGGTGAGATGTTTCAATCTCAATGCGAGTGCGATCTTCCTTGTATGCGGCGACAATGAGTCACCATGTAATACCCTCATTTTGCGCTCCTTTGAGTGGCAACCAATATAAAATGATTGGCTCTGTCTATACGTTAGCAAATAAAAACGCCGGCAACCTTGCCGGCGTCACACACTGAGTGATTTGCTTGGATAGCAACGCATCAGTAATAGCTGAGTTCACCGCGGAGATCTTTTTGTACCAAGGTACGCAGGGTCTCGAACGGCAAGGACTGACTAAGCAGGAAATGAAGCTTAGCCAACGCCGCTTCTGGCGTCATGTCGTAGCCGCTCAATACGCCAGCGTCAGCCAATGCACAGCCTGTGGCATAACCGCCCATATTCACGCGTCCCGCCAAACACTGGGTCAAGTTAAGCACCAAGACGCCACGATCGGTGGCTTGTTTGAGCAAGTCCAGTAGTTCGGGCTGCTGGGGCGCATTGCCCACCCCAAAGGTTAACAAAATCATGGCATTGACCGGCTGCTTGAGTGCGTTTTTCACCACATCGGGAGAGATTCCGGGGTACATCATGATCACCGCAACCGGTTGATCATTGATCGTATGCACTTTAAACGGGCCGACGGATGGCTGGTTAAGCTTATCTGCTTTTACCTCGATATGAATGCCGGCTTCAAGCAGCGCGGGTAGGTTGGGCGAGGTAAAGGCATTAAAGCCATCGGCATGGGACTTGGTACTGCGATTGCCACGTAATAACTGGTTATTGAAAAACAAGGTCACTTCATTGACCGGATAATTGGCCGCAATATGAAGTGCATTTAATAGATTGGCTTGCCCGTCTGAGCGTAACTCTGCGATCGGAATTTGCGAGCCGGTCACGATCACTGGCTTTTCTAGGTTTTCAAGCATGAACGACAGGGCTGACGCGGTGTAAGCCATGGTGTCGGTACCATGTAAGATCACAAAGCCATCGTACTGATGATAATTCTCGCCAATATCGTCCGCAATCCGTTGCCAATCCGTTGGCGTCATATCCGATGAATCAATGAGTGGTTCGTACTCATGAATAGTAAAAAGCGGCATTTCTGGACGATGGAATTCGGGCATTTTCTCCAATTGTTGTTGAAGAAAACCTGACACAGGGACATACCCATGATCGGATTTTTGCATACCGATCGTGCCACCTGTGTAAGCGATATAAATGTGTTTACGTTCCATCATGTCAAATCTGCATTAAATGAGCGTGGGCACAGTATACATGTAACGATTACATCGATAACACCGAGCGGCACACAGAATAGAAGAAAAACAGGAAAAAGCCCTGACTGTATGGTCAGGGTTAGTCGATTTTATTGGTACTGACAGTTCAAGCAGAATAAGTAACGCCCTTGCGGGTCGTTAAATTTTTCCAACAAGGTCAATGACTGCCACTGTGGTGACGACGCCAGTTGTTGCGCTATCGATGGCATGTTCGCCTGGACCGTCTTACCAAGCGCACTCGCACTTTGTCCGAGCATGTCATTAATAAACTGCTCGAAGGGTGTGAGTGGCTGCTGCATCCAATCGAGCTGGTAGTTCTCAATGCCAGCGAGTTCGGCAGCGGTTGATACCGCATCGTCAAAGTCACCTAACTTATCCACTAGGCCGAGATTCAATGCGTCTTGTCCCGTCCAGACGCGGCCTTGCGCGACCTGATCGGCTTGTTCCATCGACATGTTACGGTGGTTACTGACAACGGAGAGGAAGCGGTGATAGCCGTGCTCGATGCCGAGTTGCATGATTTCTCCTACCTCATCAGGGAGCGCGCGAGTCAGCCCCACTCCGGCAAACGGGGTGGTGCCCACACCATCCGACTGGATACCCAAATCATCTAGCGTGTTCTCAAAGGTGGTGAATAGGCTAAAAATACCAATTGAACCAGTGATCGTCGTCGGTTGGGCAATGATTTGGTCGGCACTGGCCGATAACCAATATCCACCGGAAGCGGCGACGCTTGACATGGAAACCACCACGGGTTTGCCTGCCTCACGCAATGCATCCACCTCATTACGAATGACTTCAGAGGCGAAAGCGCTGCCTCCCGGGCTATCAACACGTAGCACCACGGCTTTAACACTGTTGTCTAGGCGCGCATCGCGAAGCAAGGCTGCGGTGGTATCCCCCCCCACCGTACCCGGGCGTTGTTGCCCGTCCATGATGGGGCCGCTGGCGACGACGACGGCAATGTTATTGTTGCCTGGCAAGCTAAACCCATTTTGTATCTTCGGCAGGTAATCGTAATAACCTGTGTATTCAAAGCTGTCTTTGCCATCGCTCCCGAACGTCTCGGCGAGATAGCGACGGATTTGCTGGCGTGTCATTAACTTATCAACGATTCCCACGTCTTTAGATAACGCGGCGAAGTCACCTTCGAAACGGCGTAATCGCGTGAGGAGTTGCTCAGCGCTGGGAGACAGCATATCGGCTTTGATACCGCGGTTCTCCGCGACATCGCGCACATACGCATCCCACAGCTGAGATAGCCAGGCTTGATTCGCCTCGCGGGCGGGATCAGACATGTTGTTGCGCGTGTAAGGCTCAACAAACGATTTATACGTCCCTACACGGAACACATGGGTAGAGACATCCAATTTATCGAGTAAGTCCTTCCAGTAAAGGTTGTAGCTGCCATAGCCTTGCAGCATCACCATGCCATCAGGTGACATCAACACTTCATCGGCATAGCTGGCCAAATAGTACTGGCTTTGGCTATAGGTGCCGCCGATGGCAATCACGGGTTTGCCACTCTCTTTAAACGTATTGAGGGCTTTGGCGATATACCTCAGCTTGGTCAAGCTGGTGGACGGCATGTCGCCTAGGCTGAGTACAATCCCATTGATATGCTCGTCGGTGGCGGCATGGCGTATGGTGTCGACAATGTCAAACAACACATTTTCACTTTCAACCGGCTGGCCGAGCGCGTTGCGCGACAGCGTATCAATTGGGCTAAGCCGTTGACGCTGTTCAACAATCGGGCCATCAATATTCAGCAAAAGCGCGCGTGGCTCGGGATCAGACTGTGCCACCTTCACGGACTCTGCCTCTTTTTTGGGCGTTAGGGGTGTTTCTGAGGTGAGCGCAAAGTAGATGGCAACAATCACGCCTATGAAAAGGACGTTTAACAAAAGCTGCCGCGCGAAACTGAGCGCACGCCACAGCCATTTAAAAAGGGATGCAATAAAGCGGAACAGTTTTTTCATACTTGAGTCCATCGGTGCATGTCGCTGATATCCTAGCTGATCAGAGCCAAGAGCGATAGGTGCTAGCGATTGTCGATATACGCTAATACTGGGTGAAAGTCCTACCTAGATCATAAATCGCGACACCATGTTGCTAACTTGTAAACGAATGTTTGAAATCACGTATCTGTCAGCGCTATAGTCTGGTCAGACCACAAACAATAAGTGAGCAAGCAATGGAACAGCACCCTTATCCCCACATGCTAGCCCCACTCAACCTTGGGTTTACCACCCTAAAAAATCGGGTCCTAATGGGCTCTATGCATACTGGGCTTGAAGAAGCAAACGATGGTTTTAAAAAGCTAGCGGCCTTCTACGCCGAGCGTGCGAAAGGCGATGTAGGGTTGATTGTCACAGGTGGCTTCTCGCCCAATTTTCGCGGTCGCTTGACCCCATTTAGCGCGCAATTTAGCTCCGGACGCGCGGCACGTGCACATCGTGCCATCACTGAAGCGGTCCATGCCAATGGCGGGAAAATTGCGCTTCAGCTTCTCCATGCGGGGCGTTATGCCTTTCATCCTTTCGCGCAAAGTGCGTCAGCCATTCGCGCGCCTATCAGTAAATTCACCCCGTTTGAAATGAGTGAGCGGGCGATTTGGCGCACGATTAAAGCCTTTGGTCGCAGTGCCGCGCTCGCCCGAGAAGCGGGCTATGATGGCGTCGAGATCATGGGATCGGAAGGATATCTCATCAACCAATTTTTCTGTCATCGCGCCAATCGTCGGTATGACCAGTGGGGCGGGGCGGTTGAAAATCGAATGCGCTTTGCCGTTGAAGTGATGCGTGCGGTCCGTCAGGCTGCTGGCGACGACTTTATCGTGATATTCCGCCTATCGATGCTGGACTTGGTCGAGCAAGGCAATACCTTCGAGGATGTGGTTGCCTTAGCCAAAGGCCTTGAACAAGCGGGCGTGACCATTATCAACACGGGGATCGGTTGGCATGAAGCGCGCGTGCCCACCATTGCCACCCAGGTACCACGTGGTGCGTTTAGCTGGGTGACCGAAAAACTTAAAGGTGAAGTGTCGGTGCCCTTGATCACTTGTAACCGCATTAATACACCGGAGGTCGCCGAATCGATTTTGGCGAGCGGGCAGGCGGACATGGTATCGATGGCACGGCCATTTTTGGCCGATGCGGAGTTTGTTGCCAAAGCTAAGGCGGGACAGCCGGATGACATCAATACGTGTATTGCTTGTAACCAAGCCTGCTTAGATCACGTGTTCAAAGGAAAACGGGCAAGCTGCCTGGTGAACCCGAAAGCCTGTTACGAAACGGAACTGGTGGCGACGCCTGTTCGGCAAGTGAAACGAGTAGCGGTGATTGGGGGAGGCATGGCAGGGATTAGCTGTGCCACCGAAGCGGCTGAGCGGGGTCATGACGTGACCCTATTCGAAAAGTCGGATCGTCTAGGCGGGCAATTTAATTTGGCGATGGCCATTCCAGGAAAAGAAGAGTTTAAAGAAACCATTCGCTATTACCTTCGAAGGCTAGAAAAAGCGGGGGTGACGGTGACACTCAATCAGTCTGTGGATGTGGACGCCTTGCGCGAATTCGACGACATTGTTATCGCAACAGGCGTCAAACCGCGTCGCCCCGCGATTGAAGGTATCGACCATCCAAAAGTGATTGATTACCAAACGTTTATTCGCGAGAAGCCAGCCCTTGGCAGCCATGTAGCCATCATTGGTGCGGGAGGCATTGGGGTCGATGTTGCTACCATGATCACCGAGCCCAGCGATCAAAGCTTGGATGATTGGCTTAAAGAGTGGGGCATTGATAAAACCATAAGCCACGAAGGCGGCTTGTATCCTGGCCATGATACCCATAGCGATAAGCAGGTGTGGGTGCTACAGCGCCGCGAGGGACGTGTTGGCAAAGGGCCGGGCAAAACCACTGGCTGGATCCATCGTAAAACCTTGCAAAAACGGGGTGTGAATCTTGTAGGAGGGGTGACCTATCACAAAATTGATGATGAGGGGTTGCACGTCAGTATCAAAGACGAGGCGCACTTGATTCCTGCCACTGAGATCATCTTGTGTGCAGGGCAAGAGTCCGTTAACCAGCTCGCTGAGCAGTTGGATGAGGCGAAGGTGTCTTACCATTTGATTGGCGGCGCAGAGCATGCGGGCGAATTGGACGCGAAACGCGCGATTCGCCAAGGGATTGAAACGGCGTTGGCACTCTAAATCCATACTCTTTGCACGATTTTATCTGTTCACGGCTGTGTTAATCTATTGTAACCGAGTTATACATGGCCGTTTAACGGCAAAAAGGATGAATCATGGACGCACTTGAAATGCTCTTACAGCGTCGCTCGATACCGCGTCTTGCCGCGCCTGCACCGAGCGGTGACGTGCTTGAAAACATCATTCAAGCAGGACTGCGCGCCCCTGACCACGGCGCGTTGACGCCGTGGCAATTTGTGATCTGTGAAGGTGAGGGGCTCACCCGGCTTTCCACCATTCTTGCCGACGCCGCACAAACCAATGGCGCGGATGAGGCGGCGATTGAGAAAGCGCGTAACGCCCCGTTTCGAGCGCCTATGGTGGTCGCAGTGATTGCCCGTACGCGTCCGCACGATAAGGTTCCTACCATTGAGCAACATATCTCGGCGGGATGTGCCACGCAAGCGATGCAAATGGCCGCTGTCGCGCAGGGCTTTCAAGGGTTTTGGCGCACTGGCGCGTTTGCTTATCATCCTGCTGTGCGCGACGCGCTGTCGGTAGAAGGTGACGATCAGATTGTGGGCTTTTTATACTTAGGGACGCCAGATTGCGCCCCAGCCAATGCCCCAAAGCGCGATGCCAGCAAGTATGTCACTTACCTCTGAATGAATACCCATCGCGCTCACCTCGAAAAACCTGTGCATATGTACAGGTTTTTTATTGCGCCCTGATCGGCCTTTGCATACCATGCGCTCAGCGACGGTTAAAAAGGCTTTGTCATGGCACGATTGTTTATAGCGGAAAAACCCAGTCTCGGACGCGCAATTGCGGCTGGATTACCCAAACCGCACAAAAATCACAAAGGTTACATCGAGACCGCTCAAGGCGACGTGGTGACCTGGTGTATCGGCCATTTACTGGAGCAGGTTGAGCCGGATGCGTATGACAGCCGCTATAAAAAGTGGGAGCTGGCTGATCTGCCTATTGTGCCTGAAAAATGGCAGCTCCGTCCTCGTCAAGCCGCCGCGGCGCAACTGGCTATTGTTAAAAAGCTGATCAAGCAGTTTGACCAACTGGTGCACGCGGGCGATCCCGATCGAGAAGGGCAGTTGTTGGTTGATGAAGTGATTGACTACGCCAAGGTCAGTGCTAACAAAAAATCCAATATAAAACGCCTTCTAATCAGTGATTTAAACCTTTCTGCGGTGAAAAAAGCCCTCGCGCAACTGCAAGACAACAAAGCCTACATGCCACTGTCCGTATCTGCCTTAGCGCGCTCACGGGCCGACTGGTTGTATGGGATGAATTTGTCTCGCGCGTATACCTTGTTAGGGAAACAGGCCGGCTACCAAGGCGTGTTATCAGTCGGACGTGTGCAAACGCCAGTGTTAGGGCTGGTGGTGCGCCGTGATCAGGCGATAGACAGCTTTGTGCCACACCCATTTTTTCAACTGGATGCGATCATTGCTCATCCAGAGGGAGAGATACGGGCACGTTGGCAGCCCAGTGAGGCATGTGCAAAGTGGCAAGATGAACAGGGACGCGTCCTGTCTCGTCCCTTGGCAGAAAATGTCGCACAACGCATCGCAGGACAAACCGCGACCGTCACTGAAGCGGAGCGTCAACAACGCAAACAGGCCGCGCCGTTGCCGTACAATTTGTCGGCATTACAAATTGACGCTTCAAAGCGGTTTGGTTTTAGTGCGCAAAAAGCACTGGATGTGTGCCAACAGCTTTACGAACGCCACAAACTGATCACTTATCCGCGCTCAGACTGTCGTTATTTGCCCAAAGGCCACTTCGCCGAGGCAAATAAGATACTCGGTGCCATTAAGCAAGGCTGTGAGGCGCTTAGCCAGGCATGTGATGAGGCTGATGCTCAGCGTAAAGGTAAGGCATGGAACGACAGTAAAGTAGGCGCTCATCATGCGATTATCCCCACGGCGAAAGTCGCGCCGACAAGCTTGTCAGCCGATGAAGCAAAGATTTATCAGCTCATCGCACGCCAATACGTGATGCAGTTTTACCCTGCTGCCGAATACGCGGAAGGCAAGCTCATATTTGATATCGCAGGCGGCTGTTTTATCGCCAAAGGGAAGGTGCTGACGTTAGCTGGCTGGCGTGCTTTGTTGCCGACTCGACAAACGGCTGACAGTGACGCCGCCCCCTTGCCGCTGATGAATAAAGGCGATCAAGAACGCTGTGAACGCGGTGAGATTAAAGATTGCATGACAGAGCCGCCGGCGGCGTTTACGGAATCCACGCTGTTGCAGGCGATGACAGGCATTGGTCGCTATGTACAAAACAAAGCCCTGAAAGAGATATTGCGTGAAACTGACGGCTTAGGCACCGAAGCAACCCGTGCGGGTATCATTGAGTTATTGGTGAAACGTGGGTTATTAACGCGGCAAGGAAAAACGTTACACGCCAGCGCCAGTGGTAAAGGGCTTATCGCCGCACTGCCAGACAGTGCCACGTATCCGGATATGACGGCGGATTGGGAGCGGCAACTGCAAGATATGGCGGATCGTCAGTGTGGATATCATCCTTTTATGCAAGGATTAACGGCACAAGTGACAGGCTTAATTGAAACCGTGAAAACATCGCCACCGCCGGCCTCGTTAAGCGACTTGCCTGCCGCCCCCTCTAAATCTTTCACGCGTAAAGGGCGGCGTACGTCCGGCTACCGAAAGCGAACAACGAAAGCAAAGCCGGCTGCTAATCAAAAGTCAACGGCGACATCAACGCGTGCCACAAAACGCACACGCAAAGCCACGAGATAGCCTCATGCAGCGGCATATTGCGTAGCCGGTGAGCAAGTGTCGCGCCTGGTCATGCGGCCACCTGACACACAGGCCGGGCGTTAGAACGCATAGGCGGCGATGCAGCCGATCAAGGTCATCACAAATAAGAAGGTTTTTAGCACCTTGGGGTTGGCGGAAATGGCAAAGCGTACCGCAACCCGTGCCCCTAGCATGGCGCCCAATGCCAATATTAATCCGGGAACCCAGCGCACCAGGTCATCGGCAATAAAAACCACTAAGGATAACGTCGTAAAAGCGAGCGTACAGGCCAGCTTGAGCGCATTGCCACGCACTAAGTCGTAGTGCAGTGTGCCGCACAGCGCTGCCAGTAGTACAAATCCTACCCCGGCTTGCACGAAGCCGCCATAGAAGCCAGCCAGTAAGAGACCCAACCAAGCCATGGGCGTATCTTTCACGCGTTTTGTCGGTGTTCCCTCTGGGGGGCCAAAGGTCGCGGGTTTAATCAGCATCACCAGCGTCATGGTCAGTAAGGTACCAAGCAACAAGGGTTTCACCCAGCTGGTCGGGAGCCAAGCGGCGGCTAATGCACCGCAAAGGCCACCGAGTAAATTGGGGATCAAAACGGGGATAATGTCTTGTGTCTCTAGCTTATTATGTTGACGAAAGCCTGACATGCCAGATACACACTGTAACCAAACCGCTACACGATTGGTGGCGTTAGCGACATCAGCCGGCATGCCCACCACCATCAACGCGGGTAAGGTCAAGTTCGAGCCGCCGCCCGCCAGCGTATTAATAATCCCTGCGATCAGTCCTAAGCTGACCAGTAGTACGCCGTACTCGATGGTGATTGCCATGCACACTCCTTGTTTGCCATCGGCGTTGGGGTTACGTTAAGTGAGAGGCGTAACCGATTGATAGAAAAGCCCCATCAAGCATACTGTTTATGCGCAATGTTGTGAAACCTAATAGTAATACTGGCGAAACTATTCACGCCCTTTATAATCACGTGCTACATCTGAAATTTGGTTATTTTTCGCTCCGCTAGCCGCGCGAAATAAGGTTATATCACGTCATGCAGCAAGCTGTTCCCTCAGCGCTTGATAAAGTTGCACGCCGCTCCGCGCGAGTGGGGTTTGTTTATAATGTGCTTATTTCCATTTTGGTCTTTGCTTTCTCAGTGGCCTCAGTGGAGTTTTGGCTCTACCAACAAGCGCATGACCAAGAAGTGAAAGAGGTGCAACGGGCGCTGCTGGCTTATCGCTCGCGTATTGAGCTGAAAGTGACACAGAATTTGGATTTAAGTCACGGACTTGCTACTTACATCAGCCTTAACCCTGATTTGGACCAAAAGGATTTTTCCCGCTTTGCGGGCCAGCTCAAAGACAAAACCCCCTATATTCTTAATTTTGGCGCGGCGCGAAACTGGGTGATCAGCCACGTCTACCCTAACACGTTAGAGTCCTCCTTATTGGGCACTCATTATCATGATATTCCCGAGCAATTAGAGAGTGTTCGTGCGGCTTATGGGTCGAGACAGCCTGTCATTTCGGGCCCTGTTGAGCTCATACAAGGTGGGACGGCGTTGATTGCCAGGCAGTCAATAGTCAACCAAAACACCGGTCTGCCTTGGGGGGTGTTATCCACGGTATTAGATATCGATGGTTTGTTCTCCGCCAGTTTTAAGCAAGGAGAAAACTATCCTGTCCGCGCGGTATTACAGGAAAAACGCGAATCTGACCAGGTATTTACCACGGTTTATGGTGACACGTCGGTACTAAGCCAGTCGCCTGAGACGGTCACGGTCAATTTGCCTTCGGGGGATTGGCGTTTACTGGGGGTACCGCAATCGGGATGGAAAGGGCTGCATCCTCACCCCACGGTATGGGTTGTCGGTACGATTATTTTGCTTTTTTGGCTGGGTGGCCTGTATGGCCGCTACAACGCGGGGCGTAGTTTTGCCCAATCAATAGGGCGTGTGGTGGATGATAGTTACCGCTTCAGAAGCATTTTTAAACGTCACGACGCGGTGATGATGCTCCTCGATGCGAAAACGGGCGACATTCTTGATGCCAATGACAGCGCGCAGCAGTTTTATGGCTATGACCATGCTGCTCTGACGTCGATGCGGATCAGTGATATCAATACTCAAACCGATAGTACCCTTAAAGAAAGCCTTTCTCAGGCGCAACAGCGTGCGAAAAATTGTTTTATCTTCTCGCATCGGCTTAAAAGTGGTGAGGTGCGGCAAGTGGAAGTCCATTCTTCACCGATCACCATTGGCCATGCCAAGCTGCTTTTTTCTGTCATTCATGATGTGTCAGAACGTCTTGAAGTAGAGAGAAAGCTCATGCTGAATGCAAAAATATTTGAGCAGTCCAGTGAAGGGGTGCTGATTACCGATGCGGCGGGAAGGATTGTCACGGTAAATGGCGGATTTAGCGCGATTACTGGGTATAAAGAGGAAGAAGTGCTGGGTGCCACGCCGGCCATTTTGAACTCAGGGCGTCATGATCACGCGTTTTTCAGTGAGATGTGGCAACAAATCGCCGACGAAGGGCGTTGGAAAGGCGAAATATGGAATCGACGTAAAGATGGCGTGGTATATCCCCAATTGCTTTCTATTAGCGTGGTGAAAGACGATAGCGGGGAGGTCGTTAACTATATTGGTGTCTTCTCTGACATCACTAAGCTTAAGGACTCGGAGAAAAAGTTGATTGATTTGGCCCATTATGACGCGCTGACCGGGTTACCGAATCGTCTGTTGCTAACATCCCGTGTTCGTCAAGCGATGAACATGCAGTCCGTTCAGCGCAATCAGATAGCCTTGATGTTTCTGGATCTCGACCAGTTTAAATTCGTTAATGACAGCCATGGCCATGCGGTGGGCGACGCACTATTGAAGTTGGTCAGTGAGCGCCTGCATGGTTTGCTTGATGAAGGTGATACCTTGGCACGTTTGGGGGGCGATGAGTTTGTCATTCTTCGTTTGATTCACACTGATGACACCGCGTGTATTCGCTTGTCTGAAAACGTGATCCATGCCATGAACCGTTTGTTTGTCCTCGATGGCGGCATTGATGCGCAAATCGGGGTAAGCATTGGTATTGCGCGATACCCAGACGATACGTCGAGTACGGAAGAGCTCCTCACATTCGCCGATTCGGCCATGTATCACGCCAAAAAATCGGGCCGCAACACCTATGCGTTCTATGATGATGCGTTGACCATTGATGCCAACCACAAGCTACGTTTGGCGGTGGAGTTACGCCAATGTGTGCAAAATGAAGAACTGGAGCTCTTTTACCAGCCGCAAGTGGATCTGGTGACGGGGCAGATTGTGGGTGTCGAGGCATTATTGCGCTGGCATCATCCTGAGCGCGGCTTGCTGTCTCCCATTCATTTTATCGAGGTCGCCGAAGAGCGTTCAATCATTCATGATATCACGCGATGGGTGGTGGAAACCGGCTGTCGCCAACTAAAGGCTTGGCATGATGCGGGGGCGCCGACCTCCATGGCCGTGAATATTTCACCGCGTAACCTCGCGGATGTCACTTTCACCCAAGTGGTAGCCGAAGCCATCGCACGCACCGGCGCCGATCCACGCTTTTTAGAGCTGGAAATCACGGAAAACACCTTGATCGAAAACCAAGCCAATGCGCTGCGTGTTCTCGAACAATTGCGTGAGAAAGGTGTCGGGATAGCGATCGATGATTTTGGGACGGGCTACTCGTCCATGGCGTACCTAAAACGTTATCCGATCTCGAAACTAAAAATTGACCGTCACTTTATCAAAGATATTCAAAGCCAGTCTCCCGACGAAGAAGAAGTCGCGATTGTGTCAGCGATGATAGCGATGGCGGATAGTCTCGGGATCGGCGTGGTGGCAGAAGGAATAGAAACGCTACATCAACAAGCCATATTGCATGAGCTAGGCTGCACCTTTGGGCAAGGTTATTTATATCGTCGTCCAGCCCCTGCTGCCGATATTGGCGAGCTTTTGGGGGTGGATAATGATTAATATCTCACTATGCGGTTGCCGATTACGCGCGCAAGGGATAACTGGCTTGGCTCATCCTTTGATGGTCATTGCTCACAGTTTTAGGGCGCAGAAGCAGGAATGATGTCAATCGCTTGTGGTTTTTTTACCCTAAAAGAAAATCGCAAGGAGCACGATCATGACCCCTGTTTTTACTTGGCAGCGGCTCGCTATCGCGATAGCCGCTTCGCTGTCAATGACAGCCGCAGCCTCTCCCCATATCACGGTGACGACCTCAACCACACAAGCCGATAAGCCACTCAACGCAGACGCACCGGCGGTCTTTGCATTGGGAAAAAACACTTACCAAATCACGGTGGACGGTGTGGATGGCGAGTGCCAAGCGAATACACCCTCGAGCGCCAAGTTTAATACGCCGATACCGCTGGGGTGCGGCACGGCCAGCACTTTTGACCTCACTATTCGTTTTGCCGGTGACTATGGCTTTTATTATCAAGCGGATACGCGCACATTAAGCGTAAAACGTGAGCCGAAAAAGACGGCCTCCACCTTTAAACGGCCTTTGCCGGATGTGCAATGCCAGCAGTATCAAGGCGGACCTGTCACTTTGCAGCTTGGCGAGAGCTTTGCTGAAGGCACTCAGCTAAAAGAAGCACTCAGTGGCCAAGTGTTGCGTGTAAAGGATCACAGTGTCACGCTGACGCCGGCAGCGAACAGCGGTGGCTTGGTGCTGCTGGCCCCCGTTGACGCGCCTTCTTCTGCGTTTAGTTATCGGAATGCCAATATCTATTTTGTGATGGTAGATAGGTTTAACAATGGCGATCCGAGCAACGATCACAGTTATGGGCGTCATCAAGATGATGCACAGAACATCGGCACTTTTCATGGTGGGGATTTGCAAGGCGTGATTGATAAACTGGATTATATCCAGTCGCTCGGCACAGATGTGATCTGGTTATCCCCGATAGTTGAGCAAGTGCATGGCTTTGTCGGCGGTGGTAGCCAGGGCAGTTTTCCTTTTTATGCCTACCACGGTTATTGGTCACGTGATTTTACTCAAGTGGACAACAACTTTGGTGATGATGCCGTGCTCAAAACCCTCGTGGATGAAGCGCATCAGCGCGGCCTAAAAGTGTTCCTAGACGCTGTGGTCAACCATCCAGGTTATGCCACGCTCGCGGACTTACAGCAAGATGGGATTAACGTCGTCAATGACGCTGAGTTGCCAGAAAAATGGCAAGATTGGCAGCCCGATGAGGGGCAAAGTTGGCATGACTTTCATGACGCCATTGACTACAAGAGCACCCACTGGCACCAATGGTGGGGCAAAGACTGGGTGCGTGCGGGGTTACCGGGTTATGATCAGCCCGGTAGCAGTGATAAAACCCTGACATTGGCCGGGCTACCAGATTTTAAAACGGAATCCGATCAGCCAGTGACGCCACCGCAATGGTTGCTAAACAACCCAGGTACCCGCGTTGAAGCGCGCGATAACTATACCGTGAGTGATTACTTACTTGAATGGCAAACCCAATGGGTAGAGCGTTTCGGTATTGATGGTTTTCGGGTGGATACGGTCAAGCATGTCGATGGAGAAGTTTGGCGAGCATTGAAATCGAAAGCTTCGGCGGCGTTAGAGACTTGGCGACGTCAGCATGGCAAAACGGGAGAGCCGTTCTGGATGATGGGAGAAGTGTGGGGCCACCGTGCTTATCGTAGCCCTTATTTTGACCAAGGCTTTGATGCGTTGATTAATTTCGACTTGCAAAAGCAGATGGACAAGGGAGCGTACTGTCTGAGTGAAATGCAAGACACTTATCAAGCCTATGCAGACACCATGGCAAAAGAGGCGGATTTCATACCGGTAAGCTATATGTCTTCCCATGATACTGAGCTCTTTTTCAGTCGCTTTAAAGACGCCAGCATGCAGCGTGGTGCCGCCAACGCATTGTTGCTAGCGCCCGGTGCGGTACAAGTGTTCTATGGTGATGAAGTTGGGCGTGACTTGGGCCCTTACGGGGACGATTTCCATCAAGGCACTCGTTCAGACATGATATGGCAGCGCAACGCTATGCAAGCTGACTTGCTGAACCATTGGCGTAAAGTGGGCCAGTTTAGGCAAGATCATCCGGCTATTGGTGCAGGCAAGCATCAAGCCATCCCCCAAGCGGGTGCCTATGTGTTCTCTCGTCAACTAGGCGAAGAGACCGTGGTTGCGGCATTTATCGGGCGACAAGCCGATAAATAGCCTGCACAGTATACATACGTGTACAGAGAAAAGCCGCGTACGAAAAAGCCCACCGTTCGATGAACGGTGGGCTTAAATATTGGTCGGTCTGACTGGATTTGAACCAGCGACCCCTGACACCCCATGACAGTGCGCTACCAGGCTGCGCTACAGACCGACTAAGCGCTATATTACGAATCGGCCTAGTGGGTGTCAATTGCCAAGGGGGATTGTTTTTCGGTTTTTCAACCGTTTGGCTATTAAAGCGTCAACATAGCGTGGCGAAGTGACGTGTTCCTCTGCGCCTTGCTAATCACGACGACGGCTCTTCGGGATAATAAAAGCGTTTCAGTTCATGCATCACTTGCATCAGCAGTGACAACTGCGGTTTCCCCTCTGGCAGCGGGGTGTAGTGCTTATCAAACACCTTATAGTTGCCAAACTTATCCACCACAGTGGTTTTTTGCGGTTGTACCACCACGATATCTCGGCTATCGCCAGCAAGCACCCACTTGCGTGGACGGTTTTTAAGCTCGAACAAGTTGGTTCCACTGCTATACGTCTCCGCCGGAGAGCTGACCGATAGCATTGACTCCATCAATGTAGGAGCCACATCTAGGTGGCTGCTGTAATGCGCAATTTGCTCCGCATCTTGGTTGGGCCAATGCATAATCATAGGGACTTGTAACTGATATCGGCTGTAGTTTGAGTTTGATCCCCAGCTGTTGAGTCCGGTTTCGTTAAACTCCATTCCGTGATTAGCGGTGATCATCACCACGGTGTTGTCCAGCTGCCCTGACTGGTCTAGGTGCTCAAGCAAGCGGCCAAGCTGCTCGTCAACGTAATGTGCGGCGTTATTATAACTGTTTTTTAGTACCAAGCTTGTCTGGGTATCGACCCCTGCCATGGCACTGTCAAGCGCCGGCTGAAAAGGCTGTGGGTAGTCCCCACCTTGCTCGTATTCATTCACCGTTGCCAATTCCAGGTAACCAAACCATGGCTTGTCGGTTTCGCGGTGCGCCAGCCAGTTGCGCATCGAGGCAACCGCGTTGGCGTCCGCCTGCCAAGCGGGTTGATCCGATTGGCTGTCGCGTTCAAGCGCTTGGCTGAAAATGCTTTGATAATAAATGGGGTTGGCAAAATGATCGCCACTAAACAATCCCCATTGATAGTCTCGCTGTTTGAGTGTTTCTATCAGTACGGGGCGCAGTCCTTCGGTACGGGCACTTTGCGCATAACTGCCAGGCAAGCCGTAGAAAAAGCCAAACAACCCCGCCATGTCATCATTACTGCTGCTAAAGTGATTTTTAAACCACAGGTTTTGATTGGCAAACTGCTGGAGGTGAGGCATGGTTACCGGGTTTACCATGTCCGCACGCAGCCCCTCTACCATCACCATCAGTAAATTTTTCTGATACTTGTTGGCATCCGGGGCGAACGCAAGTGGTTTGAGAGGGTAGCGGATCACTTCGCTGGTTTCCTGCCCACGCTGTTCGCGCAAACGTTGATACTCTTGCCTGTCGAGCAAGCCGTACTTTTCCATAAAGGTTTTCGCGGTCATCGGATAGGAGACCGGGAAGGTAGAGCGCTGTGCGGTGACCGGGCTGTATATGAAGGCATCCGCCCAAATATGGATAAGGTGGCTAGAGATAAAGCAAAGCGCAAAGACGGCAGCCACGGGGATACCGATACGTTTACGCGTCAGTTTACGCAGTTTGCGCCACACCCATTCAGCAATAATCAGCTCTAAGATAAAAATAGCAGGCACGGCAATAAACAAGTACTGCCAATGCGCATTCATATCGGTTTTTTCGCCACTTAACAGCAGCTCCCACACCAATGGGTTAAGGTGAAGGTGCAGGGTTTGGTAAGCGTAAATATCAAGCAGCAGCACCATCATCCCAATGGTGGCAACCAGTACGGCAAACAGCCGCATTAACCGCTGGGAGGGGATAAGAAAACTGGCCGGGAAAATAATCAGAATATAAAGCGCAAACACCAGAAAGCCAAAGTGCCCAACCCAGTTGAACACCAAGTAGCTTTGCCCTAATAGCGTTTCAGGCCATCCTGATTGGCTGATGTAGCGCGTGCCCAGCAACATAGCGGCAATGATGTTAAAAAAGCTAAACCAATGCCCCCAACTGATTAGCTGGGATACTTTGTCACGATACGATGTTCCGCTATCAACCATACAAATTTATTCTTCTCTTATTAGCGACTGCTGCTTTTTGCATTATTGCTTATCGATGGATGCCATTAATGCCTGGGCAAACTTGTCGGCAAATGCCTGGCGTTGGGCGGCAGGAATATTGTGATTAAGGATGTTAGTGGCGACATTCCCGATCACCATCAGCGATAAATCCGTAGAGGCATCGTGTTGTTCTAACACGTTGACAACATCGCTGATAATACGTTCCACTTGCTCGTCGTCATATTTTGAAGTTACAGGCATAAATTCGTCTTTTCTTCTTAAAACCAAAGCAGCGTATAATAACTCACACTTTAGTCTTACTGAAAATCTTTTCAATCATGACCCTCACGCTTTCTAACGTAATATTGCATCAAATCGTTAAGCAAGATGATGATTCGCTTAACGTTCACCTTCGAGACGGCCCGTTGCCGCTCACCGAGCAGACGGAAAACCTGATGGGAGACATTCATCGGGTTTATCATGCAAAAGCAGGCAAAGGGTTTGCTTTGTTTGACACCGAGAGTGACTTCCAGCAGTGGTTAAAGGCCTATCGCGCCGATACGCTCGACTTTCAAGCGTTATCCGAAAAAGCGGTGGAGCGCTTGCGCGCTGAATTAGCGAAATACCCTTTTGCCGACAACGGAACCCTGGTGATGGCGCACTATCGAGCGCTCGCGACGGACTATCTGTTTATCGGCGTGCTCGAGTCGAAGCACAGTTTACGTGTCACTGATGAACTGGAGGTGAATGCCACCGAGTATCTCGATGTGAGCAAGATGGATATCGCTGCGCGCATTGACCTATCGACGTGGGAGACAGATGCCGAATCAAAT
The DNA here is from genome assembly GCF_000968645.1 of Salinivibrio sp. KP-1. Taxonomy (NCBI): domain Bacteria; kingdom Pseudomonadati; phylum Pseudomonadota; class Gammaproteobacteria; order Vibrionales; family Vibrionaceae; genus Salinivibrio; species Salinivibrio sp. KP-1. The sequence goes on from NZ_LAQR01000045.1 coordinate 77,375, forward strand.
CGCTATCTTTCCTTTATCAAAGGCCGCGTGGGGCGCAAAGTCGCTGATTTCTTCCTCGACTTTCTGCAAGCGGAAGTGGGAATGGATAGTAAGCAGCAAAATCAGGTGCTGATGCAAGCGGTAGAAGACTACTGCGACGATGCCCGCCTCGACAAGGAAGAAAAGCATAATACCCGTAAGCAAGTGTTTGATTATTGCAATGATCAGCTTAAAGCGGGCGATGAGGTGGTGGTGAAAGAGCTGGCCGGTGAACTGCCAGCGACGCCTGACGGCACTGACTTTTATCAGTACGCTAACCAGCAAGGATATGAACTTGAAGCGCAGTTCCCGGCTGATAGAACCACGATGCGAAAGCTCACCAAGTTTGTCGGAGCTGGTGGTGGTTTGTCGGTCAACTTTGACGCCATGCTGTTAGGAGAGCGTGTGTTTTATGATCCAGAGACAGATACGCTGACCATTAAAGGCACGCCGCCGAACTTGCGCGACCAGCTTCAGCGTCGTTTATCGAACCGAGATGATGACTAGCGTCTAGACCATTGACCATGGCTGGGTCAGTGTGATCTATATGATAAAAAGCGGAACACCTGATGGTGTCCCGCTTTTTCTTTACTTCGCTTAGCGACGCATTGACCACAATATGTGATCTGCGTTTTTATGCGCGCTCGGGCGCGGCGTCTAGGGTCGCTGCGTCGTCAGTGTGCGCGTTCTGTGCTGGCTCGACTTTGTCGACAAACCAACCCATGTAGCTAGTCACAATAGTTACAGCGATACAAACAAAGCTTAGCCACATAAACGGCGCATACGACAAGGTCGCGACACCCAAGATGCTTGCCATGTAGATACCATTGTCACTCCAAGGCACCATCCCAGATGTCAGTGTGCCACCGAACTCGGCGTTACGGGATAAGTTCTTGCGCTGATAACCCAAGCGGTCGTAGTTTTTCGCACAGATTTTGGGGGTTAAGATCAGTGATACATACATCGCTGAGCCAAAAATGTTCCCCATAAAGGCAGTACCAATGGTTGAGGTGGCCAAGCTTCCAGCACTATTGACGCGGCGCTCAAAGAGATTAGCGATGGTATGGAGTACGCCCACTTTTTCCAACAAGCCACCGAAACCGAGACCAAACACAATCACGGCCACAGAACCAAGCATGGATGACATACCGCCGCGATTGAGAATGGCATCAATGAAATCCACCCCTGACGCGACAGAGAAGGGGGCCCAGGCGGTATTAATCGCCGCAACAGGGGCCATGTCTTGCAGCATGACTGCCCACACCACGCCCAGTAACGAGCCAAAGCTGATCACCGGGAAGGATGGAAGGCGCATGGCGAGCAGGGCAAGGACAATGAGGACAGGAATAAATGACATCGGGGTGATGACAAACTGATCTTGCATCGCTTGTTTCACCATTTCTACCTGGCTCATATCCACATTGCCGGCATAGTGCCAGCCAACAAGGGTAAACAGAATGCCGGTAATGATGTAGCTGATAAGCGCAATCGGAAGCATGCCTTTAATATGCTCGACAATTTCCACCCCTGACATCGATGATGCCAGGATCACCGAATCAGACAGCGGAGACATTTTGTCGCCGAAATAACACCCTGACAGCACCGCACCCGCAGTCATTGGCGCTGGAATGCCTAGGCCTTGACCAATGCCCATCATTGCAATCCCCGCGGTACCGGCTGCGCCCCAAGAGGTTCCTGTCGCCAAAGCGGTTAATGAGCAAATCAACATGGTCGCTAAAAGGAAGATAGAAGGGTGGATAGCTTTCAGACCATAATAAATGATGGTGGGGACAATGCCGCCTGCAATCCAGGTACCCACGAGAGCGCCCACCGACAGGAGGATTAACACCGCCCCAAGACCGTTGGAAATACCTTTGGTTGCTGCCGATTCAAGGTCTTTGTATTGGTGGCCTAATTTGAGCCCCAAGCCCATGATCACAAACCAGCCAATAAATAATGCCAGTTGGATAGGTAAATCGAGTTTTGCGGTAAACGAAAACGCGAGCGCCAAAAATGCACCAAGCGCCAGAATGACCTGAACGATGGATGGTAATCGAATTTGATGTGTTGTCATAACTGAACCTTCTTCACGTCGCACTCGGTGACAACCGATAGGGCGAACGTATCAATATCATTATCGGAAGGTGGATCGTCTGTGATTGCGCGACTACTCCCTGCGCCATTTAGCGATGCAACTAGCAACAACCAAACTCACATCACTGTCCGTGTGTCAGTATCCTTTGTTCCATTTGTGAGGCGTCATACTCTAGCTAACAGAACAATGAGATGGGAAACATTTTTGTCGCTTATGTGAGTCGAACGCGAGCGAGGTTAATTGCAATTGTCAGATGTTGTTTAATTGTGGTTTTAAGGTTAATTGTCTGTTTTATATTGATGATTTTTATGTGTCTGGAGGCGGTGTTTGTCGGCGTATGTACGTTAAATCAAGGTGGGTACCAGTGATGGAACGGTTAAAAAATGGTGGATAATTGAGCAGAAAAAGGGGCTAACCTGACGACTGTGAAAAGACGTGTTAGTATCAAAAACGTTTTTTCACTGACTGTCGAACTTTAAACGACGGTCACACAACATGGAGTGTGAAAATTATGATGCGAGTAGGTTTAGTTGGCTGGCGTGGCATGGTGGGATCTGTGCTGATGCAGCGTATGGTGGAAGAAAAAGATTTCGACCATATCGAACCTGTGTTTTTTAGTACGTCTCAGGTTGGGATTGACGCTCCGAACTACGGTAAGGATGCGGGCACTCTAAAAGACGCTTACGACATTGAGATGCTAAAAACCCTCGATGCTATTATCACCTGCCAAGGCGGAGATTATACCAACGATGTTTACGCAAAGCTGCGTGAATCAGGTTGGAAAGGCTATTGGATTGATGCGGCGTCATCATTACGAATGGCAGATGATAGTATCATCACCTTGGATCCGATTAACTTCAAACAAATCCAAGCGGGAATTCATAAAGGTACGCGCACCTTTGTTGGTGGTAACTGCACCGTGAGTTTGATGCTGATGGGCTTGGGTGGCCTATACCAAAATGGCCTAGTCGAGTGGATGACCGCCCAGACTTATCAAGCTGCGTCAGGCTCAGGCGCCAAGCACATGCGCGAGCTGATCAGCCAAATGGGCGTGATTAATGATGCTGTCAACACTGATTTGGCCAGCCCTGCCACTTCTATCTTGGACATTGACCGCAAAGTTGCGCAAACCATGCGCTCGAGTGACTTCCCAAGTGACAACTTTGGCGTGCCGCTTGCCGGTTCACTGATCCCTTGGATTGACGTGAAGCGCGAAAATGGTCAGAGCAAGGAAGAGTGGAAAGCCTCGGTTGAAACCAATAAAATCTTGGGGTTAGACAATAACCCAATCCCTATCGACGGTACGTGCGTCCGTGTGGGAGCGATGCGCTGTCATAGCCAGGCATTGACCATTAAGCTGAAAAAAGCAGTGCCAATGGATGAAATTGAAGACATGATTGCATCTCATAACGACTGGGTCAGTGTTGTCCCTAATGAGCGCGATGTGACCATGACCGATCTGAGCCCGGCGAAGGTGACAGGCACCATGTCTGTGCCTGTGGGTCGTTTGCGTAAACTGGCCATGGGGGACGATTTCCTTAATGCCTTTACCGTGGGTGACCAGCTGCTGTGGGGCGCGGCAGAGCCTCTACGTCGTACGTTGCGTATTATCTTGTCGGAAAAAGAGCAAGGCTAATGGCCGTGTAATAGCCATATTAAGCCGTCAACGGAGTTGGCGGCTTTTTTGTGTCCGATGTTCTGTATCGCTTAGTCCTAGCGTATCAAGCGTGCATAAAAAAGGAGGCGATAGACGCCCCCTTAACTTCATACTTTTTCGTAAGCTGACTTAGCCTGCGAAATTTTTCGCCACAAAGTCCCAGTTGACCAACTTCCAGAAAGCAGCCAGATAGTCTGGACGCACGTTGCGATAGTCGATGTAGTAAGCGTGCTCCCACACGTCCACGGTCAGTAGTGGCGTTTCACCGTCGTGAGTCAGTGGGGTTTCAGCGTTTGATGTGTTGACGATCGCCACTGAACCATCTGCTTTTTTCACCAGCCACGTCCAGCCTGAGCCGAAGTTAGTGACCGCGGCGTTGGTGAACTGAGTTTTAAACTCGTCAAAAGAGCCAAAGGCTTTAGTGATTGCCTCTGCAACGTCACCAGTAGGCTCGCCGCCACCGTTAGGGCTTAGGCAGTGCCAGTAGAAGGTGTGGTTCCACACTTGCGCAGCATTGTTAAATACACCGCCTGAAGAGGTTTTGATGATCTCTTCCAGTGATTTACCTTCAAAGTCAGTACCTTCAATCAGACCATTAAGCTTCACCACATAGGTGTTGTGGTGCTTGTCATAGTGATAGTCCAGCGTCTCTTTTGAGATATGTGGCTCTAGCGCATCTTTTGCGAAAGGGAGTTCAGGTAGTTGGAATGACATTGCTTATATCTCCGTTTTTATCGTGAGAGTGCTTCCTGTAGTCCATCACCGGCCGCTCAAGCGTGTCGTTTGTCATCAATGATCACATCAACAACTCACCACCTAAGCATCGGGTGTGGCTACTATTTTCGTTTTGCTGAGTGTAGTTTAGCAAGTTTTTACTTTATTAAAAGGATCGCAGTAAAATTTTTATGCCTAATCCCACAAAAGATTTAGGCATTTTTTTCCGGCTTGTTAACCAGTAGAATCAAGGCAAGATTCACAGACAGTGTTCGAGGAAGCAATGGAAACAACGGACAAAATCAAGCAGCAAATCGAAGAAAATGCGATTCTGCTTTACATGAAAGGGTCGCCAAAACTGCCAAGCTGTGGTTTTTCTTCACAAGCCTCTCAAGCGCTTATGTCGTGTGGCGAGAAGTTTGCTTATGTGGATGTCTTACAAAACCCAGATATCCGCGCAGAGCTGCCTGTATACGCGCAGTGGCCGACCTTCCCACAACTTTGGATTGAAGGTGAATTGGTCGGCGGTTGTGACATCATTCTGGAAATGTTCCAAAAAGGTGAGCTACAGCCATTGGTCAAAGAAGCGGCTGAGCGCCGTGATGCGAGTGACAACGAATAACGCGGTTATTGATGTGACAAACATTGAAAAGCCACGTCCAAGACGTGGCTTTTTTGTATTCATCTATGTCTGACATTGTGCGTGACGTTTGTTTAGCGTATCCGCTTAGAGCACCATGGCCGCGAGCCAGCCAAACGCAATTAATGGCAAGTTGTAGTGAATAAAGGTGGGCACCACAGTATCCCAAATATGCTCGTGCTGACCGTCGGCATTCAGCCCCGATGTGGGACCCAAGGTGGAGTCAGATGCCGGTGAGCCCGCGTCGCCCAATGCGGCTGCCGTGCCTACCAGGGCAATTGTCGCCATCGGTGAAAAACCAAATGCCAGTGAGAGGGGGACATAAATAGTGGCAATAATGGGAATGGTTGAGAATGACGAGCCGATCCCCATGGTGACCAAAAGCCCCACCACTAACATCAAAAAGGCTGCAAGCGGCTTGTTCTCACCAATTGACCCCGATAGGGACGCGACCAAGGATTCGACGCCCCCCGTGGCTTTCATGACGGCAGCAAAGCCCGCGGCGGTGATCATAATAAAGCCAATCATCGCCATCATGTGCACCCCTTTGGTAAACACATCCTGGGTGTCTTTCCAGCGGATCACGCCACCAAAGGTAAACACCATAAAACCAGCCAACGAGCCCACAATCATTGAGCCTGCCATTAGTTGCACGCTTAATGCGGCGACAATGGCAATCGCGGCGACCCACAAGTTGCGCGATTGAATGCCTTGGTTTTCCGGCTCAGCGCTCAAGACGTCTTTTTCACTGTATTGGCGCGGCTGACGGTAGCTAATAAAGGTGGCGATCAACAGGCCAACCACCATACCCGCTGCAGGCAATAACATGGCTGTAGGAACCTGGCTCGCGACCACATCTAAGCCATTGTCATTGAGGTTTTTGAGCAAAATGTTGTTCAAAAAGATGCCGCCAAAGCCGACCGGTAACACCATATACGGCATGATTAAGCCAAAGGTGAGTACACAGGCGACCAGACGACGGTCGAGCTTTAAGCGTTGGAACACATGCAATAGTGGGGGGATAACAATAGGGATAAAGGCAATGTGGACCGGAATCGCATTTTGCGACGAAATTGCTAACAGGCCTAAAAGGACTAAAACAACATATTTAAAGGTGGCGGTGTTGGCATCGGTTGGACGCGCGTTTAACTTGCGGATCACCGAGTGCGCAAGCACATCCGTGATCCCAGAACGGCTGATAGCGACGGCAAAGGTGCCGAGCATCGCATAGCTCAGGGCAATGGTGGCACCGCCACCCAGTCCGCCCTCAAAGGCACTAATGGTGTCGGAAATACTAAGGCCACCGACCAAGCCGCCAAGGACGGCGCTGAACGTGAGCGCGACAACGACATTTACACGCATAAGCGCCAATGCCAGCATGACGCAGACTGAAATGACTACCGGGTTCATTAAACATTCCTGTTATGGGTGTGATGACTGCAGCTTCACTGCAGTAATTATCTATGGTTTTGTAATTAAGCTACCCAGTTTGCGCAAAATTTTGTCCGTGTCGAGGGGTAATCGGTTTTTTTTGGTTACTTTCTTTCATGCTTGTCAGTGTTGCTGAAAGTCGCGACCAGTAAAGTAGGCAAAAAGGGCGCGGCGGCGCCCCCAGGGATGGGTTCACGGCATGTCTGTGTGCGGGGCTTGGTCGCGTTATTCCATCATAGCGGCCAGCCATCGCTTCTAATGTCATTCAGGTCGGAACATAGATCGAAAAAAGCCGGCCTTAATAGGCCGGCTCTTTGGGTTTAGGTTAAGCAGTCGGGATTAGAACAAGTAGTTCAGCTGCAAACCATAGATGTACGCATCGCCACCGGCTGAGAACGCAAACCCGTCTTCAGTGCCGTCAACTTGGTCGCCATCTAGGTAAGCGAAACCCGCGTCAACAGAGAGGTTCTCATTCGCAGTGTAGGTCGTACCCAGGCTCCACCAGTGACGGTCAGAGTCAGGGATGCTGAGTGTGCGATCTTCGGCATCCACTGGACTTTCATCGTATGCATAACCGGCACGGAATGCCCAGTGATCGTCCATGGTATAGGTGGCACCCAGTGCATAACGCCAGCTGTTATCCCAGTTTTCGTCTTTTTGTAGACACTGATTATCAACGCTATTGATTTGGTCGTTACATTGTTCACTGGTAGCTTTCAACTCTTGGAAGCTGTCCCAGCCTACATACATAGCACTGTAATGCACTGCAATTTGCTGGTTAAGTTGGTGGAAGCCAGAAAACTCTATAACTTCTGGTAGATTCAGATCTAGTTCGCCACCCACTTTATCGATTTGGCCCACTGTTCCGGTACCCAGAGTTGAGACACCCTCATAGTCACCTTCAAGAGTGATATCTGTTTGAGAGCGATAGGAAAGCCCAAGACGGTTATTCTCATCGATTTCCCACAGCGTGCCGATGTTCCAACCAAAGCCCCAGCCATCCCCTTTAAGGTGCGAAATCCGACTTGTTTTAGTAAAAGACGTACCGTACGCGCTAAGCGCAGAGTTAAGGGTCGATGCTGAAGCCCCAGCAAATCGATTTAATTCTGCGTCTGCATAAATGGCACTAACGCCCGCGCCAATACTCCACTGATCATTGATTTCATAAGCAATATTGGGGTTGAAGTTCATGGTGACAAGTGCAGTATCACCGGCTCCGGGTCCAGCAGCGAAGTCTTTAGAATACTCCGTTGATAGTCCAAAGTTGGAAAAGGCAGAAAAACCAACTACAAGACGATCATCTAGGGGTTGAATCAAATGAAAGTTAGGGACGTACTCAGTCGGAGCCAGATCGTTTTCGTCTGTAGCAAACCCTCCTGCTTCCAGGGTTGCTTTGCTAGTACTACCATTACTGGCACTTTCAACATCCGCGTGGACATCAGGATCAATAATGGTTAAGCCGCCCGAGAAAGCGGTGGTGTTAAAGCGGGTTAGGGCAGCGGCGTTACGTGCGCCCACTGCGGCATTATCTGCGATAGCGGCTTCACCGGCAAAAGCACGCCCCAAACCGGATACCGAGGTTTCTGATACTTGGAAGCCGGCACTGTGTGCTTGCACGGCTAACAAAGATAAACTGGTTGCCACTAGCGATTTCTTAAATAGTGATGACATAACGCGCCTCACTCCTTTGTTAATTAGCTTCTTGTTCTTTGGGGCCGCCGCTTCAGTGCCCATCTTACGTGGGCGTGAGAAGTGGTCGGATGTTCTACAGGTTCAATAGTGGCACCAATTTCACGTTTGTTAAAGGTTGGTTTCAAAACGGGTAACACAATATTTCACCTGGTTGGGCTGACAATGTTTCTATCAGTTGTTTTAAGTAAATACTCTATTTGAGTTATACCTATGCTCAGCCCCTATTTAACGTGATTTTCACACTCGTTTTTTGTCGCTCACTCCTTATGTGCCTGTTTAATAGTGGTTAGTCTGATAACGAAATAAAGACCAAAATAAGATCACAAAAATGTGACCGCAAACAAATTGTTAACAACTATAAGCTGAACTTTTTGTGGTTTGTGAACACGTTTGGCGTCAAGCATGCAGGGTCGGTAGCAACGCAAAGGTTGCGTTGTTGCCGACCTGACTGTGCGTATACGGTCTTTACACCAGCGTGATTAGGTAGAGGGGGACGCTGTGCTCTCCGAGGTGGAAGGCAGGGGCCAACCGCCCAAGCGTTTCCAACGATTGACGATTTCACAGAATAGCTCAGCGGTACGCTCGGTATCATAGAGCGCACTGTGCGCCTCTTTATTATCGAACGGGATTTGCGCCGTTTGGCAAGCTTTCGCCAACACTGTTTGACCGAGCGCCAGTCCGCTCAGGGCGGCGGTATCAAAGGTGGCGAAAGGGTGGAACGGGTTACGTTTTAATTGCGCCCGCTCGGCGGCGGCCATCACAAAGCTGTGATCGAAATTAGCGTTGTGGGCGACCATAATGGTGCGTTGGCATTCCGCTGCTTTTTGTTCTTTACGGATAAGCTTAAAGATTTCCCGCAAGGCCTCGCCTTCATCAACCGCGCCGCGTAGTGGGCTATAAGGGTCACGGATACCGGTGAACTCTAGGGCGGCGGGTTCAAGGTTAGCGCCCTCAAACGGGGTGACATGAAAGTGCAGCTTTTTGTCTGGCGATAACCAGCCTTGCTCGTCCATTTTTAAGGTGACAGCACAAATCTCTAGCAGTGCATCGGTTTGGGCATTGAAGCCGGCTGTCTCAACGTCGACAACGACAGGGAAATAACCACGGAATCGGGCTTTGAGACTATTTGGATCACTTGCTTGGCTCATGCTGATGTCACTTTACGAATAATAAGAAAAGGGTGATTATCGCAAATAGTGGCGTTAAGCTAAAGTCGGCGTGTAACGTGTCGATAACTTTATAACCATTTGTTTTTGTCTAAGCCATGTTTTGGTCACTGCAGCAGCGGTGACTCGCGCAACCTTTAAAGCAGTAAACTGTGCGTGAAGACAGAATCACGCGACGTACGGAGTCTGTAATGGCGTTTTGTCCTGTTGATTTAATGAAATGGCACTTTATCCCAGTGGTGGTGTCATGTGTTGCTCTTCTTTTGCCCAACCAGGCGTCTGCCAACAAGCAATACGTGGCATCGTTGGGGGAGTCAAACTGGACCGTGACAATTGATACGCCCATTGAGTGCCGTCTTGAGCATGACGTGCCAGGGTACGGGCAAGCATCGTTCACATCACGAGCCAGTAAGGACATGAATCTCGATTTCTCACTCGATATGCAGCGGCCCATGGGTGAGACCGCGCAGGTGTCACTGCTTTCCATGCCCGCTGACTGGATGCCCGGAGAGCCGGCACGCTATATGGACCAACTCCAGTTCTTCAAACAATTTGATGGCTATGTGGGCGGTCAAACGGCTTGGGCGATGCTGAGCGAGCTAGAGGCGGGACGATTCCCCACGTTTAGCTTTAAAGACTGGCAGCGTCAGCAGCGACAGGTGGATGTGGCGTTATCGGCGGTGGCATTTGGCGCGCCATATAATGAATTTAGCCGGTGTCTGAATAAGTTATTGCCGTATGCGTTTGAGGACATTTCCTTTACCGTCTTGCGTTATCAAGAAAACAGCGATGAGTTGACCAAAGCAAGCCGCCAACGATTGACGCAGATAGCCGAGTTTGTTCGTTACAGCGATGATATCGATTTGGTGCTAGTGGCGACCTACTCTGATGCGCGTGGCACCCGTGAAGCCAATCAGCAAATGTCCGAGCGACGAGCGAAGAAATTGCGCGACTACTTTACCTCGCTGGGCTTACCTGAAGATCGGATTACCGTTGAGGCTTATGGCGAACGCCGTCCGATTGCTGACAACGACGACCCAATTGGGCGCAGTAAAAACCGCCGCGTGGTGATTTCGTTAGGAAGAACCTTGTTATAGGCGACAGCCACCAAGGTTATCACAGACAGTGTATGCCTCCGATACAACATAGACAGCACGAAAAAGCCCGGCATCGAATGCCGGGCTTATTTTTGTGACGTGTCTTGCTGTGTTAGCCGTTCAGACCCGCAGAAGCACTTTTGTTTTGGATAAGCTCCAATTTGTAGCCATCAGGGTCAGTCACGAAGGCGATTTCAGTACTACCGCCTTTGACAGGGCCTGGCTCGCGGGTGATATTGCCGCCCGCTTGACGAATTTGATCGCAGGTCGCGTAAACATCATCCACACCGATCGCGATATGGCCAAAGGCGTTACCGTGATCGTACTCGCTTTCGCCCCAGTTGTAGGTCAGCTCAATCACGGCGCCTTCTGATTCATCGCTATAGCCGACAAACGCCAAGCTATATTTGTACTGCTCGTTTTCATTGGTGCGTAACAAACGCATTCCCATTACTTCGGTATAAAACTTGATAGCACGGTCTAGATCACCGACGCGGATCATGGTGTGTAGAATTCTGCCGTTTGACATGACGTTGCTCCTTTTTGGCTTGCCAGTGCTCGCCGTTGACGGCGTTAGCTATCTGGATAAACTTTTTCTTTGTACTCACATAAATCTTCAATGATGCAACTGCCACAGCGAGGTTTTCGTGCGAGGCAGGTGTAGCGTCCATGCAGAATTAGCCAGTGGTGCACATCGACCTTAAATTCTTTAGGCACCACCTTGATCAGTTTCTCTTCCACGTCATTGACGTTTTTACCCATCGCGAACTTGGTACGATTGGACACGCGAAAAATATGGGTATCCACGGCGATAGTGGGCCAACCAAACGCGGTGTTGAGTACCACATTGGCGGTTTTGCGTCCCACGCCGGGCAGGGCTTCTAGCGCCTCTCTACTTTCTGGTACCTCGCCATGGTGTTGTTCAATCAAGGCGCGGCAGGTTTTAATCACGTTTTCCGCTTTGGAATTGAATAAGCCAATATTTTTTATATATGACTTCACCCCATCCACGCCCAATGCCAGTAGCCCTTCGGGCGTATTGGCCACCGGATACAGCTTATCGGTGGCTTTATTGACACTCACATCGGTCGCTTGCGCAGACAGTAACACCGCGATCAATAACTCGAAAGGGGTTGACCAATTGAGCTCCGTTTGCGGATTCGGGTTGTTATCGCGCAGGCGCTCCAGAATTTGTCGTCGTTTTTCTTTATTCATTTACCCTATCCTGTGGATCATTGATTACCCGTTACCCGTGCACGCTCAATCACCGGCTTGTCGTCTTTTTCTGTTTTACTGGCAAGATGTGTATCAATGATGTTCTTCAACGCGATAAGAAAGCCGACCGCGAGAAACGCGCCCGGTGGTAATATGGCTAACAGAAACTTGGTGTCGAATTGAAAAATCTCAATCCTAAGCGCGGCAGCCCAGTCGCCGAGCAAGAGGTCGGCACCATCAAACAAGGTGCCATTGCCGATAATTTCGCGAATAGCCCCTAATACCACCAAGGCTACTGTCATACCGGTGCCCATCCAAAAACCATCACTCACCGACAAGCCGACAGGGTTTTTAGAGGCAAAGGCTTCGGCGCGGCCGATGATAATACAGTTGGTGACAATCAATGGGATAAAAATACCGAGCGATTGATAAAGGCCGTAAGCATACGCATTCATGACCAGTTGCACGCAGGTCACCAGTGAAGCAATCACCATCACGAAAATAGGAATGCGCACTTCTTTGGGTACCCAGTCCCTAATCAGTGACACAATCAAATTGGAGCCGACGAGTACGGCCAAGGTCGCGATCCCAAGGCCAAGTGCATTGGTGACGGTAGCGGATACCGCCAACAGTGGGCACAAACCTAGTAGCTGCACAAACGCTGGGTTATTACTCCATAAGCCATTTTTCATTAGCTCTTTGTGGGCGCTGTTCATGACGCTCCTCCGCAATTAACCGGTTGGTTGATCAGCGCGTCTTGGTGTTGGCTCACAAACCAAGCCGCTTTTTTGACGGCGCCGACAACCGCGCGCGGGGTAATGGTGGCGCCGGTAAACTGATCAAACTGCCCGCCGTCTTTTTTGACCGCCCAACGCGCATCGTCTTCGCTGGTGACGGTTTTGCCGCTAAAGCTACGGATCCAATCTGACACCCGCAAGCTCACCTTATCTCCCAGTCCTGGGGTTTCGTTATGCTCGAGAACCCGCACACCCAGCACCTGATGGTTGGTCGCATCCATGCCAATTAATACCTTAATGGCACCATTGTAGCCATTAGGGGCAATAGCTTGAATAGCAACGGCACTGACCTCACCGCCTAGGGTGGCAACATAAAAAGGCTGGGCGTCATCGGTGCCCAGTGCATCCTTATTTTCGATAAGGCGGCAGCTTTGATGCAGCGGATTATCGTGCCTGTCTTCAGGGATCACCTGATTGAGCGCCTTTGATAATTGGATTTGCTGCTGCTCTTTAATGGTATCTTCAGTTAGCGCGTGAGTGACCGCCACCAGTGCTGTCGACAAGAGGGCAGCAACAGCGAGAATGCCCCCATGTTTTTTTATAGTATCAATCATGACTTTGACTTCTTCTCCGCACGGTTTGTGGCATGCCCATACGTTCTTGGTTTGGTGTAATAATCAATCAATGGAACGCACAAGTTGGCAATGATCACCGCAAACGCGACACCATCTGGGTAGCCGCCCCAAGTGCGGATTAAATACACCAACACCCCAATCAGGCCACCAAACCATAACCGGCCACGGTCGGTGGTGGAGGCCGACACCGGATCGGTGGCGATAAAAAACGCCCCGAGCATGGTCGCGCCAGACAACAAATGAATCAGGGGCGACGCGAGTTGATCCGGTGCGACCAAGTGGCCGAGTAATGAACAAGCAAACAAGGCGACGAGTACCGCGACAGGAATATGCCAATTGATAATGCCACGTTGGATAAGCACCAAACCACCGAGTAGGTAAAGCGTGTTTACCCAAGCCCAACCTTTACCGCCTAGCGCTGAGAAAATGGGCTGTTGCAAGGCTTCACTGACGGTTTGACCGCCTGCGAGCGCAGTTTTAATGGTATCCAGAGGCGTCGCCATGGTGGCGCCATCCACGGTCATACGCAATTGGTTGACGCTAAAACCATCTAAGGTATAGCCGCCAAAAATCGCCGCGAGGGTATCGGTAATGGTCAAACTATGGGTGGCGAGACTCTCGGGCGGTAACCAGGTGGTCATTTGCACCGGAAAAGCGATGAGGAGTACCACATAGCCAACCATGGCTGGATTGAAGAGGTTCTGTCCTAATCCGCCATAGATATGCTTGGCAACAATAATAGAAAACGCGGTACCTATAACGATCACCCACCAAGGCGCCATCGGTGGGATCGCGACGGCCAATAAAAACGCCGTGAGTAGGGCGCTATTATCGCGAAGGTAAGCCATCACGGGGCGATGACGTAATCGCATGACCAGTGCTTCGGTTGACCATGCCGTGATTACCGCCAAGGTTAATTGAACCAGCACGCCCCAGCCGAAGAAATACCACTGTGCGGCCAAACCGGGTAGGGCACAGAGAAGCACCGTCAGCATGATATGGCTGGTGGAACGTTTGTTGTGGGCGTGTGGTGAACTTGCAATGAAAAACGCCACGTGGGTTATTCCTTATCTTCTTGTGATTGTTGTGCGGCTTTACGCGCCTTAGCACGCGCGACGGCGGCTGCGACAGCGGCTTTTTTGTCGTTAGCTTCGTCGGTTGCAGGCGCGGTGTCTGCAGCGTCGGATGGCGTATCGGCAGCCGTCTCAGGTTGTGCCTTGGTGTCGCCTTGCTGGGCCGCTTTACGTGCTTTGGCACGGGCAACGGCTGCGGCGACAGCGGCTTTTTTGTCGCCAGCGTCATCCGTTTGTGGCTTAGTATCTTCTACGGCGGATGATTGCTTGGCCGCCGGTGTTGGCTCTGCCTTGGCATCGCTTTGCTGGGCGGCTTTTCGTGCTTTAGCGCGGGCAACGGCGGCGGCGACGGCCGCTTTTTTATCGCCAGCGTCATCCGTTTGTGCCGTCGTGTTTTCTGCGGCGGATGATTGCTCGGACGCCGGTGTTGGCTCTGCCTTGGCATCGCTTTGCTGAGCCGCTTTGCGTGCTTTGGCACGGGCAACCGCGGCGGCGACTGCGTCTTTTTTATCACCAGCATCATCCGTTTGTGCCGTCGTGTTTTCTGCGGCGGATGATTGCTCGGCCGCCGGTGTTGGCTCTGCCTTGGCATCGTTTTGCTGAGCCGCTTTGCGTGCTTTGGCACGGGCAACGGCTGCGGCGACTGCGTCTTTCTTGCCGTCTTGACTCTCGGTGCTGTCGGATGTTGCCTGTGAATCAGCAGCTGCTGAAGCTTTTTGCGCCTCTTTGGCCGCCTTACGCTCTCGCGCTTGACGCTTACGCTCTTCGCGCAATTTCATCATTTCACTGTTGTCTGGCTCATCACTGCCGGTTTTTGCCGCTTCGGCTTGTTTCGCTTTGGCCCGTGCGATCGCCGCCGCAACAGCAGGTTTGACATCACTCGATGCCGATTGTGCGGCTTTTTTCGCCTTCACGCGCTCTACCGCAGCGTTAAGGGCATCACCCGAGCCAGTGTTTTGTTGCGCCGCTTGCTTGCGACGCTCGGCCGCTTTGCGATGTTTTTCTTCTCGTTCCTGTTTTTCACGTTCCATTCGCGCTTTTTTGGCTTCAAAACGCTGACGTGCGCGCTCCGCGGCTTCTTTTTCCGCTTCAATTTCACGAATTTCTGCTTTGGCCTGGCGATAGTATTGCACCAGTGGGATCTCACTCGGACACACATAGGCACAGGCGCCACATTCAATACAATCGAATAGATCATAGTCTTGGCACTTGTCGTAATCCTGATCTTTGGCATACCACTGCAATTGCTGGGGCAACAGGTGAGCGGGACAAACATCGGCACAGGCACTGCAACGAATGCAGGCCATCTCTTGCTTGGCAGGCGCAATTTCCTTGCGCGTTGGCACCAGTACACAGTTAGTGGTTTTAGTCACAGGCACTTGTGTGTGTGGGACGGTAAAGCCCATCATCGGGCCACCAATGATCACCCGAGGCAGTTTTTTCTCAGCCTTGTAACCATGATGCGCCAACAATTCGCCAATTGGCGTGCCAAGTAGTGCCCACCGGTTTTGCTGGGTTTTGAGTGTTTTCCCAGTCAAAGTGACCACACGCTTGATCAGCGGCTCGCCATCTAGCACGGCGCGTTTGATCGCATAAGTGGTCCCGATGTTTTGCATAAGCACACCAATACTGGCGGGAAAGGCTTTGGCTGGGACTTCTTTGCCGGTAATGATTTGAATCAGCTGCTTTTCACCGCCAGATGGATACTTGGTAGGTACTACCTGGATGAGTATGTCCTCATCGGCGGCTTTCACCGCTGCTTTAAGCGCAGCGATAGCCTCTGGCTTATTATCTTCAATGCCAATCACGGACAGCTTAGGCTTAACAATGTGATTAAGAATTTGTACCCCTGCGACGATTTCATCGGCGCAATCTTGCATCAGCCGATCGTCGGCGGTGATATAAGGCTCACATTCTGCGGCGTTGATGATAAGTACTTCAGTACGCGCCAAGCCACTTTGCAGTTTTCTTGCGGTTGGAAAGCCAGCGCCTCCCATTCCAGCAATGCCCATAGAGCGGATATGATCGATCAATTGCTCTGGCGGCTGGGTTTGATAAGCCGGGAGGGCAGGTTTAGGTCCCCACTCATCTTTTCCATCGGGCTGAATCACCACGCAACGGTCGGACAAGCCTGAAGGATGCGCGATGGTTCTATCTTCGATGGCAATCACGGTGCCCGATGTCGGCGCATGTACCGGCACACATTGTTGAATATCCGTCTCAGTGAGGGCTTGTCCCGTGAATACCCGATCGCCCTGGCTCACGCATAATTTTCCCTTGCTGCCAATATGTTGCTTTAGCGGGATAACCAGCTCGGTAGGGAGTATCTTTTCTAAAATGGCGCCGTGATTCGACTGAGTTTTATGCTCAGGCGGGTGAATGCCGCCATGGAAATCCCAGATCTGGCCATGTTTTATTTGTTCTATAAGGCTGTCCATCAGGCGCGTGCTCTCTGACTCTCAGTGACATCTACAACGGGAATTTGTTCAAGCTTCCATTTCCAGGTTTCAGGGGTGTCCTGAACGGGGATCATTTCAATACAGTCGGTCGGACAGGGGGCAACACATAAATCACACCCAGTACAATCTTGCTCGATCACGGTATGCATCGCTTTGGTACTGCCTACAATCGCATCGACCGGACAGGCCTGAATGCACTTGGTGCAGCCGATGCAATCTTCTTCATGAATGAAGGCAACGGTTTTGATACTTTTTTCTTCATCGTGGGCGAGTTCGGTCGCTTCGACGCCCATCAAATCAGCCAAATTTTCAATCGTTTGCTGGCCACCTGGCGGACACTTGTTAATCTCGTCACCATTGGCAATGGCTTCGGCATAGGGGCGACAGCCAGGGTAACCGCATTGGCCACATTGCGTTTGCGGCAGAATGGCATCAATTTGATCGACAATAGGATCCGCCTCCACCTTAAAGCGAATCGAGGCGAAACCTAGGATTGCACCGAATATGGCGGCGAGCGCGGCAAGCACAACCACCGCTATCACTATTCCACTCATGATAAAGTCACCAGTCCTGTAAAGCCCATAAAGGCGAGCGACATTAATCCTGCGGTAATCATTGCCACTGACGCGCCTTTGAAAGGCGCGGGTACGTCAGCGGCTGCAATACGCTCGCGCATTGCAGCGAATAAAACGAGAACCAGCGAGAAACCACAGGCCGCCCCAAAACCGTAAATAATCGATTCGATAAAGCTGTGCTGTTGTTTCACATTGAGCAAGGCCACCCCGAGTACCGCACAGTTTGAGGTGATCAAAGGTAGGAATACGCCCAGTAGTCGGTGCAGTGTTGGACTGGTCTTATGCACCACCATTTCCGTGAACTGCACCACCACGGCAATCACTAAGATAAAGCTCAGTGTGCGCAGGTATCCGAGATCAAGTGGGATAAGAATATAGGTTTCAACCAGATACGAGCTCACTGATGCCAAGGTCAACACGAAGGTTGTGGCAAGCCCCATCCCAATTGCTGTTTCCAGTTTTTTTGATACGCCCATGAATGGACACAAGCCCAAAAACTCCACCAGTACGAAGTTATTGACCAATACTGTGCCCACCAGTAGCAACAAATACTCAGCCATGCTGTTTAATCATTTAATGTTTTTGTGATCTGCCTATTATCGACCTTTGAGGCGGCTATAACAACCGCCATCAAGCAGGGTTTTTGCTTGGTTCGCTGTAAGCTGTTAGTGACGCTTTACGCGCGCACCTTATTCTAGGGGTAGTGGCAGCATAGCGTGTTCGATCACGGTAAGAGTGTGTGATGAGATCACGGAGAAAGTAGGATAGGTCAGGGAGAACAGAGACATAAATTTGGCTCCCCCAACTGGGCTCATCGGGAACGCCTAGTTGGGGGCGCCCAGCCCAGTGACATATTCCGCATTGCGGAACGATTAGACTGAAGAACTAAATTTGCCATCGGACATAGAATTGGCTCCCCCAACTGGACTCGAACCAGTGACATACGGATTAACAGTCCGCCGTTCTACCAACTGAACTATGGGGGAATCGTGTCGCTATTGTGTTCTGTGAGGTCTCAAGATAGTGGCTCCCCCTGCGGGATTTAACGGGGACGCCTAGTCCTGCGACAGATTCTGCGTAGCAGAACGGGTGCTCACTTTTGCAATGTCTATTTTATCTCAAGATAGTGGCTCCCCCTGCGGGATTCGAACCTGCGACATACGGATTAACAGTCCGCCGTTCTACCAACTGAACTAAGGGGGAATTGCCTTGAGAACGGGGCGAATGTTAGCGAGCACCTCGAAAGGTGTCAACTGATGAAAAGCAATAAAATCTGTCTTTTCAATCGACTGCTGAAAAGCTAGCCAGCGACGCTGATAAAAGCATCATAGTGGCGAGTGATTGAGCATAGAGGCTATTTTTTTCTTGACTTTTTACACGGCCGGTAATGAAAGGGCTCTCAGCGGTTACCCACAGATTCTGTGGATAACCATGTGTGTGGATCTTGATCAACTGACTATGTGACTGATTTTATACAAGCTTGACGCAGCTATCGTCGGCATGGGAATGACTATAAGGTATTGATTTTTAATGTTTGTGCTTTTTTTAATGCGATCAGTTTGAAAAAAAAACGATCGTGGATTATGCACAGGTCGCTATTTGTTCAACCCTTGAGTATCGGGGATAAAAAAGTGATAAGAGAGGATATTCAATAGAAATACGCGCGAAAACGCATGATTTAGAGGTTTATCTTTATTGCACTCTATACTCTTTGCACTTGATTTGTTTCGTGCTCGATGCGTTTAGTGCTTTGTTCTAGCTTAGAGCCCGTCTTCGCTCAGAGCCGTCTTTGCTTAGACAAGCTGGCTGCAATGGCTGCATGCCAAAAGAGGAACGATAGATTACCTAGACACCTTCATGAGATCAAGCGTCCAAGACGAAAAAGATCGCAATTGGCAGTTTGTCAGTAGTTAACCGCAATCGTTGACTCCGCAGGGCGAGTCAGGACAATAGACTTTTCGCGTTAGCGCCCCAAGCTGGACATCGTGGTCAGCCCCAAACAGGATAGGTTCATGAGTAAAACATTTACGCTGCATTCTGCTTTTAAACCATCAGGTGATCAGCCTGAGGCCATCCATCGTCTGTGTGAAGGGTTAGAGGCCGGTCTTGCCCATCAAACGCTGCTGGGGGTAACAGGGTCGGGAAAAACGTTCACCATGGCCAATGTCATTGCTGAGCTCAATCGCCCTACTATGATATTGGCTCCCAATAAAACATTGGCGGCGCAGCTTTATGGGGAGATGCGCGAGTTTTTCCCTGACAATGCGGTGGAGTACTTCGTTTCTTACTACGATTATTATCAACCAGAGGCATATGTGCCTTCGACAGACACCTTCATAGAAAAAGATGCGTCGATTAATGATCACGTTGAGCAGATGCGTTTGTCGGCGACAAAAGCGTTGATGGAACGCCGTGATGTGGTGATTGTGGCGTCGGTCTCTGCTATTTACGGCTTGGGTGACCCTGATTCGTATTTAAAAATGATGCTTCACATTCGCCGCGGTGACTTTTTAGACCAGCGTACCATTTTACAACGCCTCGCTGAGTTGCAGTACACCCGCAATGATATGGCCTTTGAGCGCGGAACTTTTCGCGTTCGCGGTGAAGTCATCGATATCTTTCCGGCTGAATCGGACAAAGATGCCATACGGGTGGAGCTGTTTGACGACGAGGTGGAAACCATCAGCGTGTTTGATCCTTTAACGGGGCAGGTGAGTGTCAAAGACATGCCTCGTTGCACCATCTACCCTAAGACGCACTATGTCACCCCACGAGAGCGTATTCTCGAAGCAGTGGAGCAGATAAAAACGGAGCTATCGGCACGTAAAAAAACACTGCTTGAGCATAATAAACTGCTGGAAGAGCAGCGCATCACACAGCGAACGCAGTTTGATATTGAGATGATGAATGAGCTGGGCTATTGCTCGGGTATCGAAAACTACTCGCGTTATTTGAGTGGTCGAGCAGAAGGCGAACCACCACCGACCTTGTTTGATTATTTACCCGCCGATGGACTGTTGATCATCGACGAGTCGCACGTCACCGTGTCGCAAATTGGTGCCATGTACAAAGGCGATCGCTCGCGTAAAGAGACCTTGGTGGACTATGGGTTTCGGCTGCCTTCAGCGTTGGATAACCGACCGCTAAAATTTGATGAGTTTGAGGCACTCGCGCCACAAACCGTGTATGTTTCCGCCACGCCGGGTAACTATGAAGCTGAGAAATCGGGCGCGGATATCATTGATCAAGTGGTGCGTCCAACGGGGCTTATCGATCCTGAAATAGAAGTGCGTCCGGTCGCGACTCAAGTGGATGACTTGCTCTCTGAGGTGCGTGCTCGTCGTGAGCGAGACGAGCGCGTGCTGGTGACGACCTTGACCAAGCGTATGGCAGAAGACTTAACCGAATACATGCAAGAGCATGATGTGCGAGTGCGTTACCTTCATTCTGATATTGATACGGTGGAGCGCATGGAAATTATTCGGGATCTCCGTCTTGGTGAGTTTGATGTCTTGGTCGGGATTAACTTGCTTCGTGAAGGGTTAGATATGCCTGAGGTGTCTTTGGTCGCGATTTTGGATGCGGATAAAGAAGGCTTTTTGCGCTCTGAACGTTCATTAATTCAAACCATTGGCCGTGCAGCACGTAACCTTCACGGTAAAGCGATTTTATATGGCGATTCGATCACCAAGTCGATGAAACGCGCCATTGATGAAACGGAGCGACGCCGGGCGAAGCAAATTGCACATAATGAGGCGCATGGTATCACGCCACAGAAACTGAATAAGAAAGTGATGGACGTGATGGAGATAGGCACGGGTAAACGGGGTAAAAGCGCGAAACCAGCAGTCAAATCGTTGCGTGCCGTTGCCGAGCCTGATGCGGACTATGCGTTGAAGTCACCACAACAAATTGATGCTGAAATCAAAAAACTGGAAAGTCAGATGTTTGAGGCAGCGCAGAACCTTGAGTTTGAAACCGCGGCACAATTGCGAGATCAGTTACAAGCGCTGCGCGAGCAGTTTATTGTAAACAGCTAATGGGATGAAAAAGCACCGCGTGAAGTAAAAAAAAGCCAACCTAAATGACAGGTTGGCTACAGTGTTTCAGTGAGTGAAAACTCACAAACAACGTCAGTTGGCTAGGTGACCCCTGAGGGTCACTGGAATAGATGCATTTGGCGTGCCAAAAATAAAAGATAGCCATTACATCGACAAAACGTGTGGTTTTAACGGACTCGCCCAGCTACAATGAGGGCACAATTGCATAATGCAACGCATTTCGCATACGCTCGTGCAACTGAGTGAGTTATCGCTACACGCCGCGATGCGATTCTTGGAGGATACATGCCAGCACTATCACCCAGTAAACGAATATTGATGGTGGAAGATACGGCGTCGGTGGCGGCGTTATATAAATCCTACCTTAACCCCTTAGATGTGGATGTCACCATTGTAGGGACGGGTCAGGATGCGATGGCTTTTTTCGAGCAAGAAGGCGATCAGTTAGCACTGATGATCTTAGATCTACGCCTGCCGGATATGTCGGGCATTGATGTGCTTGCCAAAGTGCGAGCAGTCGCGCCCGATTTACCCGTGATTATTATGACCGCTCATGGCTCGATTGATGCCGCTGTCGATGCCATGCGTCATGGTGCCAATGACTTTTTGATCAAGCCTTGTGAAGCCGATCAGTTGCGTGTCACGGTCAATAAGTCGCTCAAACCCAAGCCGAGTCATCCGGGTAAAGCGACCAAACAGGAAAGTGAATACCACGGGTTTATTGGTCGCAGTCTGCCGATGCAGGCGGTGTACCGTGTGATCGAATCGGCTGCGCCCAGTAAAGCCACGGTGTTTATTACCGGTGAAAGCGGGACTGGTAAAGAGGTATGCGCGGAAGCGATTCATGCTGCCAGTACGCGAAGTAACAAGCCAATTATTGCACTGAATTGCGCGGCTATCCCGAAAGATTTGATTGAAAGTGAGTTATTTGGTCATGTGAAAGGAGCCTTTACTGGCGCTGCGTCTGAGCGTGAAGGGGCCGCAGAAATGGCCAATGGTGGCACCTTGTTCTTGGATGAAATTTGCGAAATGGATATGGATTTGCAATCCAAACTGCTACGTTTCATTCAAACGGGGAGTTTTCAAAAGGTCGGCTCCTCGCAAGTAAAGTCGGTGGATGTCCGGTTTGTCTGTGCCACTAACCGCGATCCCTGGCTCCAAGTACAGCAGGGGAAATTCCGGGAAGATCTCTACTACCGCTTGCACGTTATTCCACTCGAATTGCCGCCTTTAAGAGAGCGTGGAGACGATGTGATCGCCATTGCCAACGCCTTACTCGCGCTGTTTTCCGCTGAAGAAGGCAAAGATTTTTGTCGTTTTAGTGACGAAGTGACCACTCAGCTCCTTCGCTACAACTGGCCAGGCAATGTTCGGCAGCTGCAAAACGTGATCCGTAACATAGTGGTGTTGCATAACGGCGAAGAAGTCAGCAAAGAGATGCTACCATCGCCAGTCGCTCGCGTTTCTGGTGCTGAAATTGCATCTACAGGGGATAACACGCGATCGGAAGCGGCGAACAGCGCATCAGCAACTCACGAGCCCGTCAAGCCAGCATCGCCAGTGGTGATGAAAGCCGATATAGAACCATTATGGAAAACGGAAAAACGTGCTATTGAAGTCGCGATCGACGTGTGTAATGGCAATATCCCGCAAGCGGCGGGGTTACTTGAAGTTAGCCCTTCAACCTTGTACCGAAAACTACAAGCTTGGCAAAAATCTGCGGCGCATGAATGATAGGAATGGATGTATGGCCACCACAGTAAATACTGAAACATTACGTCGACTGAAATCAGAAGTAGGCGAGGATACGGTGACGGTTTTACTCACTGTATTTAGCGACGAGCTATCCCAATACCATTCTCAATTGTCTGGTTCGCCATCGATCGAGCAAGTTCGCGAGATCAGCCATGCGATCAAAAGCAGTGCTGCCAGTTTTGGTGCGGATGATCTGGCCGAGATGGCGCGTGAGTGTGAATCACGCGTCAAGCAAGGGCAACAGGAGTGGATGACACATCATTTAGATGAGCTGACCGAGATGTTACGAGGAACGGCCTCTACCTACCGAGAAATGGCCGTCGAGCAAAACTTCATCAACAGCTTGACGTAGTTTATCCCTGTCATGACGCCAATGATGATTTGAGGAGGCCAAGCTGGCCTCTTTTTGTTGGTAACGTGTGGCGAGCTGCGACGCGTTTTGTTCTCCGATCACAATATCGATTTCTTTCCCACCCATTGCACGCTCGCACCAAGCAAGCATAGTGGCTAATGACATGTCACCCGCCGGCCCGATTTCCTTGCCAAGGTTTCTAATAAACGCCAGTTTGGCCTGTGTATGTTTCAACGCACGGCTGAGTTCGGGGACGAGCAGCGGCGGCATTACACTGGTTAAAAAACTGCCAGGGCCGAGCAAAATCAAGTCAGCCTGCTCGATAGCCTCAATGGCTTCGCGGGTCGCGGGGACGGTTGGGGACAAAAAGAGACGCGTCGGGGGGGCGCTTAGCTCATCAATATGTGTTTCCCCCGACACCGTCTCACCCTCTGGCGTTAACGCGGCAAGCTCAGCAGGGTGCTCGGACATCGGCAGTAAATTAGGGCGGATATCTAGCAGATCGCGAATAAGTTGGATGGCTTCAAGCGGACGGACTGAGAGGTTATCCAGTGCCGTAAGGATCAGGTTGCCCAAATTATGCCCGTTCAGCTCACCTTTCCCTTTAAAGCGATATTCAAACAGCATGGAGCCGACCGAGGGCTCGGTGATTAATTGGTTGAGGCAGTTACGAATGTCGCCCCAGGCTATCCCACCTTGGCATGCACGGATACGGCCAGTGGATCCCCCATTATCGGTTGTGGTGACGATGCCTGTTACCTGCTCGCCATATATTCCCAATGCCGATAAGACGCGCCCCAGACCATGCCCGCCACCGATCGCGACGATACGTTGTGAATGCTGATCTGAAACCTGTTGGATCATTGCGTCGTTTCCTGAGAAAAAATCAATGTGCCTAGTTTACCTGAAGCTTGAGCGACTAGGTATTTACCAGAGCAGTAAAGTGTGAGCAAGTCAGGAAAGTGGGACAAAAGGGTGAAGGCAAAAAAAAGAGGTAACGCGTCGCGTTACCTCGCCCAATCAAGCCGATGTATAAAAAGGGCAAATAGCAAGGCAGCAATAAAAACGGTTTAATGGGGATCTTGCATCATGCTCAACAGATAATCCCGTGTGGCGACACAGGAGCTGTTCGCCATTAACTGTTGTTTTTCCCCGGTGGGGAGCGGCAGCAGCTCTAACCAGCGCTGGCATAACCACGCCAAATTGGAGAACTCGGTCTCTCGGTGCATTTGTTGTAGTTCAGGGTAGCGCTCAAACATCGACTGTAAGCGCTCCACGAGAGGCTCGCTTTGTTTGTCGACGTGGCAATCAGGCCACCGAGGTAATGCGTTGACCGAGGCAAACAAGATTTGGTTGTGCTGCTGGTTAAACGCATGAATCGCAAAGCGTGCGGTTCCCCGTGCCGTGATCACTAAGCAGCCATCTTCTTGGCTTCGGGTATAGTCCTCAATTTCAATAAAGGTGCCAATATCCACGTGAGAGCGCTGGGCTTGTGTTTCCGCCATACACACTCCGATAGGGAGTCCATGCTTTAACGCGAATACGAGTGTGTCTAACGAGTCGCCTGCTGGGATCCGAAGAGGTATCCGGCCCCCGGGCAAGATGTGACGATCATTAAACAAAATTGGTGTGGATTGTCCCATGTGACACCCCCTGACAAGCAATGGCGTTGGTCTAGTAATCTAGATATTGCAAAAGGGGTGCCTACTTTTTGAAACGCCCGTATACCAGCGGTTCGGCATCGTGATGTCGCGATTGCGTAGCGCTTGAGGGCGAGAACTCGCAATTTGCAACGCAAATCCGCTCGCGATAACGCATTGTGCAAACGCTAACTTGCTCGCTTTGCGGTCGCCCGTGAGTAGGATTACGCCCTGATTCGTCGTCAGTATCGCGATATAAAGACAAAAAAATAGCCTCCATTTGGAGGCTATTAAAGAGGTGTTTTTAACATCAACACCGCGTTAGCGGTTAACCTGTGGTTTTTTTCCTTTATTTGGGTTGTAACCATGGCGAACGCGTGCGCATAAAGGGCGCGAGGTTGAGCTTTGTGGTCTCATAGTCTTGCTTTTTACTCTCTTGTCGGAAGAAAAATTAGGTTGATGATCGGGAACAGCTCATCAACAACACAATGATGGGGGATAGAGCGCCGAATAACAACATCGTTTGTTTAAAAAAGCGTCAATATTGGTATTTCGTCTAAACAGCCGCTTATTATCAGCAAATGTTATTAAACTAAGGCAAGAGCGGGCCGATATCCGCTATGGCTCTGGGTTGAGACGTCGAGATGTTGTGGAGGCGAAGATGTTTGGCGTGCCTTTTCGGCAATATTTTGCTTTATTGACGATGAGGGTGTAGCTTAAAAATTGCACAAGCGGTTTGTACTGGCGTAACAGCCGAGTGGACTCGGTCGTTGTTCCGCGAGTGACTGTGCCAAATACTGATGAGTTCAGGAGGACACAATGAAACACAAGCGCTATAGCAACAAGAAAATCAAAGAAATGCTTAACGAGGTCATGCCAGAAATGGAAAAAGCACGTGAGGACAACCGTGTTCTGCGCGATCAGGCCAGTGATCGTTCATCCGATAGTGGCCCCGTTTTTAGTCCCGACGATGCCAAAAAATAGTGGTTTATAGAACAAAGCCAGCCTGCGAAGCTGGCTTTGTTGCGACATTATCACCACTCAAGCCTACCGAAGCAGCCGTTTCTACGTTCTCCCTCCGTTCGACATCCGTGCCTGATCCTCGCATCTATTCGCGGTGAGCGTTTCCTCTGACAGACACCATTACCGCTTATTCAATTCAGATTTTGTGACCGTGATAGCTGTCTGACATCACGTGCATGTGTTTCTGTTGAGTTTTTTTGACAAATAACGTTTAGTATCGGCTTTACAATTAAGTAACATTTGACGCATATTGGCAGTCAAAGTCACTGAGATTGCGAAGATAGAGAGAGGCTTGTGTGTTTTTTCGACCGCAAGCTAGTTCAGCATTAGTGCCAATGCCCCCAGATTCAGTATAAATAGCAATTTGTTCCGTATTTTGTTTCTTGTGGTGAATAAAGCGCTAACGCGGCCTCGTCTTACCAGCTTGAAATTCCTTTATGCGACTTTTAAGTAGTGAAAGATGAGTTTTTAATCTCATTCTATGGCAAAATACTTCAGATTTATGGCAAAACACAGCGTTGCTTGGTAATGTTTTGCCTCTAATCGCGCAGCGAGGCGTAGTACATCTTTTTAGATTGTGCAAAACGGATTCCCCCGCCACGTGGCGTCGATTGTCATGGATGCAATAGCGATTGTTATGGAGTTACACGATGAAGCTAAACACGATCACCCGAACCCTCTTTATGGGCGCTGGCCTTTCTCTGGCTCTAGCAGGATGCAGCGAACCAGAGCAAAAACAGACCTCACAATCCAACCCTGAAACCAAACAACAAGCCGAGTCCGCGACAGGCGAGCCGCAACTGGCGGCAGAGCAAGAGCTCGTGCGTGGTAACGGTGCCGAAGTGGCGTCGTTGGATCCGCATAAAACTCAAGGCGTGCCTGAGTCGCATGTTATTCGTGACCTGCTAGAAGGCTTGGTCAACCAGGATGCAGACGGCAATGTTATCCCTGGCGTCGCTTTGCGCTGGGAAAACGAAGACAACAAGGTGTTTACCTTTTATCTCCGTGAAGACGCCAAATGGTCTAACGGTGATCCTGTTACTGCGCAAGATTTTGAGTACAGCTTTAAGCGCGTGGCTGATCCGATGACAGCGTCACCTTACTCTTGGTATCTTGGCTACACCCACATGGAGAATGCCAAAGCCATTATTAAAGGTGACAAAGATAAAGACACATTGGGCGTTGAAGCGCTGGACGATCACACCCTTCAGGTAACGTTAGATACCGCGGTGCCTTATCTTGTGAAGATGATGGGTCACACCACCATGAAGCCGGTACACAAAGAAACGGTGGAAAAACATGGTGACCAATGGACCAAACCTGAGAACTTCGTGGGTAATGGCGCCTATGTCGTGGATAACTGGGTGATTAATGAGCGCATTGAGTTAACCCGTAACGACCAATATTGGGATAATGAAAATACCACGCTCGATAAAGTGACCTATTTGCCGATTGAAAACCAAGTTGCAGAAATGAACCGCTACTTGGCCGGCGAAATTGACATGACGTATGAGATCCCGAACGAGCATTTCCGTCGCCTGAAAAACGAGCACCCAGAAGATTTGTCTATCGTGGGTAACCTGTGTAGCTACTACTACATCTTTAATACCAAGCGTGAACCCTTTGATGATGTCCGTGTGCGTAAAGCCTTGTCTTACGCGATTGACCGTAACGTGATTACCGATGCGCTACTGGGTCAAGGGCAAAAGCCTGCGTATTTCTTGACGCCTGAAATTACCGCTGGATTTGATCCTGAGCTGCCAGCGTACGCCAAGATGACACAAGAAGAGCGTGATGCGGAGGCCAAGCGTCTGCTCAAAGAAGCTGGGTTCGGTGAAGACAACCCGCTCGACTTCTCACTGCTTTATAACACCAGCGAAAACCACAAAAAGCTGGCCGTCGCAATCGGTCAAATGTGGAAAGACAAGCTGGGTGTGGATGTTGCACTTAATAACCAAGAGTGGAAAACCTACCTGAGCACCAAAGATGAAGGTAATTTTGATGTCGCGCGCGCCGGTTGGTGTGGTGACTACAATGAAGCGTCTACCTTCCTCAGCTTGATGCGTAGCTCCAACTCATCAGGTGGTGTGCATTATGATAGCCAAGCTTATGATGCGATCATGGAAAACGCCATGACCACCACAGACGACGACAAGCGCACACAACTGTACTTGGATGCGGAAGCCCAGATGGCAAAAGACATGCCGATTGCGCCGATTTACCAGTATGTAAAAGCGCGTCTGCTTAGTCCACAAGTCGGTGGCTTCCCTGCCAATAACGCCGAAGAGAAGATCTACTCAAAAGATCTTTATATCAAGGCTGAGTAACGCCTGATTCACAGCTGATAAGGGAGCCGCACCACGCGGTTCCCTTGGCTGGTTGTCGTTATGTAGGTATAGCCTAGGTAGCGGACGCTGTGAGGCTCAAAACGAAACGGTACAGTTATGTTGAAATTTATCGCCAAGCGCCTTTTGGAAGCTATTCCAACGTTGTTGGTCTTAATTACTATCTCTTTTTTCTTGATGCGGTTTGCGCCAGGCAACCCTTTTTCAAGCGAACGTCCATTGCCCCCTGCCGTAATGGAAAATATTAATGCCAAATACGGCTTGGATAAGCCTGTGTTTGAGCAATACACCACCTATTTGGGCAATATCCTACAAGGGGATTTTGGTCCATCGTTTAAATACATTGATTTTACGGTGAATGAGCTGATTGCTGACGCATTTCCTGTATCGGCACAAATCGGTGCGTTGGCGTTTATCTTTACGCTGATTTTTGGGGTCACGATTGGCACCATTGCTGCGCTCAAACAAAACACCTGGATTGACTACACCATCATGTCCACGGCGATGTTAGGGGTGGTGATGCCATCCTTTGTGCTCGCGCCAGTGCTGATTTATATCTTCGCCATTAATCTTGGTTGGTTCCCCGCCGGTGGCTGGCAAGGCGGTGGTTGGCAATTCATGGTGTTGCCAATGATCGGTATGTCCTTGCTGTATGTGGCCACATTTGCGCGTGTGACCCGCGGTAGCATGATCGAAACCCTAAACAGTAACTTTATTCGCACCGCGCGTGCCAAAGGGCTCAGTTACCCTAAGATTATTGTTAAACATGCGCTCAAGCCTGCGATGCTACCGGTTGTGTCCTACATGGGACCCGCGTTTGTGGGCATTATTACTGGGTCGGTGGTGATCGAAACCATTTTCGGCTTGCCTGGTATCGGTAAGCTGTTTGTGAACGCCGCGTTTAACCGTGATTATTCATTGGTGCTTGGCTGTACCATTTTGATCGGTACGCTGACCATTCTTTTCAACGCGATCGTCGATATCCTGCTGGCGTATATCGATCCTAAGATTCGTTACTAGGGGTGACATGATGCTGACGAAAAAAGAAAACATTGACGCCCTCGAAAACTTTGCTGAAGAAGTCGATGTCAAGGGGCGTAGCCTTTGGCAGGATGCGGCGATTCGTTTTAAACGTAACCGTGCCGCGATGGCGAGCTTGGTGATTCTGGTATTGATTGGTTTGAGCGTGATCCTTGGGCCGTATATCAGTGCCTACGCGTATGACGCGACCGATTGGTATGCCATTCATGCGGCGCCTTCATTGGGCGTAGACGGACATTGGTTTGGTACCGATGCGTTAGGCCGAGATCTCTTTACTCGCACCATGATGGGCGGGCGTATATCGATCATGGTAGGCGTCATGGGCGCCTTTGTCGCCGTCTTGATTGGTACCTTATATGGTGCCACATCAGGCTTTATTGGCGGCCGCACCGATGCGGTGATGATGCGTTTGGTGGAAATCCTCCAATCGATTCCGTTCATGTTCTTCGTGATTGTATTGGTAACCTTCTTTGGCCGTAATATCGTGCTGATCTTCGTGGCCATTGGCTGTATTGCTTGGCTAGACATGGCACGTATTGTGCGCGGTCAAACACTCAGCTTACGGAGTAAAGAGTTTGTCGAAGCCGCGCACGTTTCAGGGGTGAGCACGCGCCATATCATTACGCGCCATATCGTGCCAAACGTACTTGGGATTGTTGCGGTTTACTCGACCTTACTAGTGCCGAACATGATCTTGTTTGAGTCTTTCTTGAGTTTCTTGGGCTTAGGTGTGCAAGAGCCAATGACCAGTTGGGGCGCCTTACTACAAGAAGGATCGCAAACGATGGAAATTGCGATTTGGCAGCTGCTGTTCCCTGCCGCCTTTATGGTCATGACATTGTTCTGTTTTAACTATGTCGGCGATGGGCTTCGTGATGCCTTGGATCCAAAAGACAGATAAGCGACGTTTTTTGTCATCGTAAAAAACGCAATAATATGAAAAGCGCAGGTTTATTTCCTGCGCTTTTTTGTTACTGTTAAATGCGTGTTTCAAGGATGAGAATCGATAGCAGTGGTGGCTGTCGATAGAGTGACAAAGGAGCTGTCATGCGATCCCTCTCAATTCAATGGAAGGTCACCCTCGTGGCCAGTTTGTGCGTTGCTGTGACCGCGGTGACGTTATTAACCTTCTCAACCTACGTCAATAACCAGTTTCAGCAAACGGTCGGTCAGGCGAGTACCCAAACGCTGCGTAGTGCTGCTCAACGTCTTGCGACCAGTCAGGCCCAAGTTCAAGCGACCCATGTGCAACGTTCTTTAGATGAGGCGGTGTACCGCGCGCAAATGCTGGCGCAAAGTGTGGTGTACCTACAGTATAACGCTGAGCAAAACTTTACCGACAGTGGTGAACTTCGCGGCTCAATCAATGAGCTGGTGCGACGCTCAGTGGAGAACTTCGATACGGTTCAAGCCGCGTTCGTGGTATTTAAACCCAATGCACTTGACCAAGAAGATGACTTTTATCAGCTCGATACAGAACGGGGCGCGAATGCCGCAGGGCGTTTTGCCAGCCGCTGGCAAAAGCGGGATGGCGAGCTGCAAGGTACCGTGCTGAGCGAGAAGCAAATTAACAACGGCAATAAAAATGGCAATGGGCAAGCGGCGAATCATTGGTATCAGTGCCCATTGAACCAAGGCGCAGCTTGTGTATCTGCGCCCAAACAAGCGGGCAGTAGCCTGAGTGTCACCATTTCCTCACCGCTGATGCGCGACGGACAAGTGCTGGGGGTACTAGGCATTGATATTGCGCTTGGCGGGTTACAGTCAGTGATCTCAGAGGCGGATAAAGCCCTATTTGGCGGCGCTGGCAATGTCAGTGTATTGAGCCAAGGTGGCCGTTTAGTGGCGTCTGATAACGCCCAAATGAGCGGCGGCACTGTCGACGATTTACCCACCAGCCCTGATGCGATGAGCTCCTGGCTGACGCAGGGACAGCCACAGACTGTATGGCAAAAAAGCCAGTTGATGACCTACGTGCCGATTGCCTTGCCAGGCACCACGTGGGGAGCCCTTATCACCTTGCCGGAAGATGTCTTGCTCTCTGAGGCAAACCAATTAAGCCAACAAATTACCGCGCAACGCAGTCAAGCCGCGTGGACAGAACGTAGCTTAGGGGTTGTGGCAACCCTGCTTGCCTTGGTGATCGCCGGATTAGCGGCGCGCCAAATCGTTAAACCCCTGAAGCTACTGGCGGAACGATTGGCAGAGATTGCCGACGGCGATGGCGATCTCACGCAGCGTATCCAGCTTAAAAATCGTGATGAAATTGGGGTACTGGCGGGGCGCTTTAACCGCTTCCTCGATAAGCTTCAGCCTATTATGGCGAATGTGATTAATAGCGTTGAAGAAGCGGAACATACAGCCAAAGAAGCCGCACGCGTGGCCGTGCAAACCCGAGATGGTAGCCGTGAACAAGTATCAAGCTTGGATGCAGTGGCGACAGCATCAGAAGAGATGACGCAAACGGCCTCACAGGTTGCCAGTCATACCGAATCGGCGCTAACTGCGGCCACCGCGGTGAATACAGCGACGGAGAAGGGTGAAAAAATTGTGACTGGTTCGTCGCAAGCGATGACGCGTTTGGTGGAGACGCTGAATGGCGCGACCCACGATGCGCAAGCCTTACAAAAGAGTAGTCAGGATATCACCGAGATCCTGACGGTGATTGACACCATGTCAGAGCAAACCAACTTACTTGCTTTAAATGCGGCGATTGAAGCGGCGCGTGCGGGTGAGCAAGGGCGCGGGTTTGCGGTGGTCGCTGACGAAGTCCGTGAACTGTCACAGCGTACTAACCAGTCAATCACCCAGATCCGTACCGTGATTGATTCGTTGCAGTCGGGGGCAGAGTCAGTGGTAGCAGCGATTCATGAAGGGAATCAGCTAGCGGATGACACCGCTGAAAAGGTGCAAGAGACGGTGGCGAGCTTGGACCAGATTCGTACTGCGATGCAAGACATGATGGGGCTTAACAGTGAAATTAGCGCGGCGGCGGAGCAACAAAGCGCGGTATCAGGCGATGTGACGCAAAACGTGACCCATATTCGTGAACGCAGCGATGAACTCTTGTCGCATGCCGAATCGGCGGCGAGTATTGCCAGCCAATTGGAGGCGCTGGCTGGCCGTCAGCGTGCGCTAACGGCCCAGTTTAAAGTCTAATCTTGGTGATGCGCGGTTACTCTGGCGCTTCCTCGAGGGGATACCAGTAGCCGCGATTGACCCACAGCGTCAGCATCGGCCAAAACAGGCTATGGTCGGCGGCATCGCCGAGGATTTCCCAATCAATAAAGCGTTGATTGCATAACGCTGGGGTGAGTGACTCACATCCTGTGGGTAAATCAAAGCTTTCACCCAGCATAAAAATCATTTCAGGCTGGTCTGGGTGATAAAACGCACGCAACCCACTGAGTTTTTCCAGACAAAGCCCGTCTTGCATCGCGGCTTTGAGACTATCCGGTTGCCACTGTGGATCGGGGCTGAGTAAGTCGAGCTCATGCCGGGCTTGAGAGAGAAACTCGCCAATCCAGCGCTTTTTGCGGGTCTCGTCGTGCATGAGTGCGATCATCATCTCGTTCATTTGCGCGAGATGTTGTGGATCCAATGCCGCAGGCGCATCGGCTTGCGCTGGCATGGCTGGCCAATGGAAATGATTGTCTCCGGCTTCGTCGACAATCACTTGGTCAGCATAACTGCTCAGTAGCTCGCGGGCTTTTGGTGAGCGATAGCCAATCGAGTAGCTGAGCGAGGGCTCCAGCGTATCGCCTTCGTGTGGAAAGCCTGGCGGGATATAAAGAATATCGCCTGGTTCTAGCTCCACATCGATAATGGCGTCAAAGCCGGTGATCTGCTTGAGCCCGGTGTCTAAGTTAGCTTCTTGGTAATCACCTTTTGGCCCCACACGCCAACGGCGACGCCCTTGGCCTTGCACAATAAACACATCATACTGATCAATATGAGGCCCAACGCCGCCCTGAGGCTGGGAATAACACACCATGACATCATCAAATAGCCACTGTGGTAGCGAGGTAAATGCCTCAGCGAGATCACGCACGCCTGGGTGCCAGTGGTTAGCGGCTTGTACCACCAGTTGCGCATGCGTCGCTGGGAAATCATCGAAGTGCTCGAAAGGACCGTTCGCGACTTGCCATTGGCCATTGGCTTGGGTCACTAGACGCGAGTCAATGTCTTCTTCCATCGCGAGTCCTGCGACCTCTTCAGGCTCAATGGGATCGTTAAAATTGGCTAACCCTTGGCGGATAACGGTGGGGCTTTGATGCCAATGTGCGGCCATAAATTCGGCGAGCGAGAACTGAAACTGATACATAACGACTTAGTTTACGAAATTTGCGGCAGTATAACGTGACGAGCGGGGTGGTGCGAGTGGGATAAAAAAACGGCCCCCAATATGGAGGCCGCGAGCATTGGATGCGTTTTGCTTACAGTTTGTCAGTGAGCTTGACCGCATCGCCAATGTAGTTAGCCGGTGTCATTTGCTTCAAGCGTGCTTTCTCGTGCTCAGGCAAATCAAGACTATCAACAAAGGTACGCATCCCCTCGCCATCAACCCGTTTGCCACGTGTCAGCTCTTTCAGCTTCTCGTAGGGCTTTTCTATCCCATAACGACGCATCACGGTTTGAATTGGCTCGGCAAGGACTTCCCAGTTTTGATCCAGTTCCGCCTCGAGTGCGGCTTGGTTGACTTCTAGCTTGCTGATCCCTTTAAGGGTCGATGCATAAGCAATCAGGGTGTAGCCCACTCCCACACCGAGGTTGCGTAATACGGTGGAGTCGGTGAGATCACGCTGCCAACGAGAAATCGGTAACTTTTGTCCTAGGTGAGAGAAAATGGCATTGGCTAGGCCGAGGTTACCTTCCGAGTTTTCAAAATCAATCGGGTTCACTTTATGTGGCATGGTCGATGAACCAATTTCGCCGGCAATGGTTTTTTGCTTAAAGTGACCCAGTGCAATATAGCCCCAGATATCACGATCAAAGTCGATCAAAATGGTGTTAAAACGTGCGACCGCGTCAAATAGCTCGGCAATATAGTCATGTGGCTCGATTTGAGTGGTGTACGGATTCCAGTCGATGCCTAATGAGGTCACAAAGGCTTCGCTGTAGGCATGCCAATCGATGTCTGGATAGGCCGACAAGTGCGCGTTGTAGTTGCCCACTGCGCCGTTGATTTTACCTAGGATTTCGCTACTTTGAACCTGCTTGATTTGGCGCGCCATCCGGTACGCCACGTTTGCCATCTCTTTACCCATGGTCGATGGAGACGCAGGCTGACCGTGGGTGCGTGAAAGCATGGGTACGTCGCGGAATTGTTGAGACAGGTCTTTGACGGCGTCCGCCAGACGTTGCATTTCTGGCAAAATTACCGTATCGCGTGCTTCTTTTAGCATCAGTGCATGCGACAGGTTATTAATGTCTTCAGAAGTGCAGGCAAAGTGAATGAATTCACTGACCGCGTTGAGTTCTGCGTTATCGGCAATCTTTTCTTTTAGAAAATACTCAACGGCTTTAACATCATGATTGGTGGTGCGCTCAATCTCTTTAATACGTGCGGCATCTTGTTCATCAAACTCAGCAGCAATGCGGTCGAGTTGGGCATTGGCGTCATGACTAAAAACAGGCACTTCTGCGATGCTGTCTGTCGCTGCCAGTTTTTGCAGCCAACGGATTTCCACGATGGTGCGGTATTTAAGCAATCCAAATTCACTAAAAATCGATCGCAACGCAATCGTTTTCGTACCGTATCGGCCATCGACCGGTGAAACAGCAGTCAGCGCTGACAGTTCCATTTTTTGTCTCCTGAGTTCAATCTGATTAGCTTCGGGCTAGAATGAGTTTGGCCTGCTCAACCATTTGTTTGCGACCAAAGATAAGGTGCCGGCGCTTACCGCCTACTTGACGCCATAGGACAGCACTGCGGATACCGGAAAGCAAGATGGCACGCACACGGTGTTGCACGCCAGTTTGCTGTAAATGTTGTGGGTCACCAGACACTTGAATGCGCGGTCCGAGAGGACTGATCACGTCGAGATAAATGCTGGCGAGATTGCTGATCATTTGCTCATCAAGCAAATCAAAATGGCTTACTTGACGCTCAATCGTTTCAATGCGATCGCCCAGTTGTGCCATGGCATCACGGCGGCTGGACAGTTTACGCTCCAGCGCCAACAAATTAATCAGGTAGCGCATGGTTTCGCTACCGTTGCGGCTATTATCGAGTTGGCCAATGAGGGTTTCTAAACCAACATGAAGGCCTGACTCACCGCCACCGGTGACATTCCCCACTTCTCCACGAAAGACGTCTAGGGTAGAAGAGGGGTTAGTGATGATAATGCTACTCAGGCTCGTATTTAACGCGTCTTGGTCACAATACCCATTTCGAGATACGTCTTGCACCAGTTTTGCTGCCTGACAAATGCTGGCAAAAGCCAGGGTGCGATCATAAATCGTCTCTGCCACTGATCACGGCTCCTTAAATACGTTGCTCGATAATGCCACCGCCTAGGCACACATCGCCATCGTAAAAGACAGCGGATTGCCCCGGCGTTACCGCAATTTGCGGCTCGTCGAAGATAACTTTCACTGTATCATCATCAACGGGCGTGATAGTACACGATATATCGTGTTGACGGTATCGGGTTTTTACCGTGCAACGGCGGGTCTCGGTCACAATCTCACGATCGACCCAGTGCAATTGCGCCGCGATGAGCCCTTCTGAATAGAGTCGAGGATGATCATGGCCTTGACCGACGAGCAATACATTACGCGCGACATCTTTATCGACCACATACCAAGGGGCTTCGCTACCGTTGCCCCCCTTTAAGCCACCAATCCCTAAGCCTTTGCGCTGACCCAAGGTGTGGTACATCAAACCTTGGTGTTCACCAATGACGTCGCCCTCAGTGGTTTCGATAGGGCCGGGCTGCGCGGGTAAATACTGTGATAAAAAGTCAGTAAACTTACGCTCGCCGATAAAGCAAATGCCGGTTGAATCTTTTTTCTTCGCCGTCACCAAGCCTTGCTCTTCCGCAATTTGGCGTACCTGCGGTTTTTCTAAATCGCCCACAGGGAACAGGCTTCGTGCCACCTGATCGTGGCTGAGGGTATAGAGGAAGTAGCTCTGATCTTTGTTGCTATCAAGGCCGCGCAGCATTTGCGCTTTTTCACCGTTTTCGGGGAAGGTGCGACGGACATAATGCCCCATGGCAATATAATCGGCATCCAACACCTCGTCGGCAAACTCGAGAAACGCCTTAAATTTAATTTCTTTGTTGCAAAGAATATCAGGGTTGGGCGTACGACCCGCTTTGTATTCGGTTAGAAAGTGCTCGAAGACGTTGTCCCAGTACTCAGCGGCAAAGTTAATGGTGTGGAGCTCGATGCCAAGCTTGTCACACACATCTTGCGCATCAGCCAAGTCTTCTGCAGCAGAGCAATACTCCTCGTTGTCATCCTCTTCCCAGTTTTTCATAAACAGGCCTTCTACCTGATAACCCTGTTGTTTCAACAAGTAGGCAGAAACGGAGGAATCAACACCGCCGGACATTCCGACAATCACTTTTTTGCTGCTGTTATCTGACATGGTGATCACAAATGCTGCTATCAATAAACGGACGCTGAGTTTAACAGAATCAAATCGCCGGATACAGATGTGATAGGGCTCACATGTTAGCCGTTATCCAAAGTGAGTAGATGGTCGCGTGGCCTGCGATCGGCCTCCCACCTTTTCCACGTTACTATTTGGGGTATGTTAGCTTCTGTGATTGGGTGCCGCGCAAAGACTTGTGAACCCCTTAGGTTTATCGACCGACTCCCGCACGCAGACACGCCGTATATTCATCCCTGGGGGCTCCGCCGCGCCATCCTTGGCGCGGAGGGTCTGTGTGCGAAAATCGGACGATGGTATGTTCAGGTATTCCTAGCGCTTATCTCGTTTCTTCGACGGTGCGCGCTTGGACGAGCGAGTGCGCCCACGCGGTGCTTTCCCTTTTGCGCCTTTGGGTTTAGGAGTGAACTGCTCGAAGCCTTTCGGGGGCGCAACCTCACGCCACTGGCCCGGTTGCAAATCATCCAGCTGCCATGGGCCGAGTTGGGCACGAATCAAGCGCAGCGTCGGGTGGCCGATATGCGCGGTCATGCGGCGTACTTGCCGGTTTCGCCCTTCTTGCAGCACCACCTTTAACCAAGTGGTGGGAATGTTAGCGCGATAACGCACCGGAGGGTGGCGTTCCCAAACGGCGGGTGGTGCCATTTTGGTGACATCAGCGGGCAGGGTGAGACCATCTTTCAGTTCGACACCGTTACAGAGCGCCTGAATTGCTTCATCGCTAGGCTCGCCTTCGACTTGTACCCAATAGGTTTTGGACGACTTAGATGAAGGCTGGGTGAGTCTGGCTTGTAAAGCGCCGTTATTGGTGAGCACCAGCAAGCCTTCGCTATCTTTATCAAGTCGACCAGCCGGGTACACATCTTTTACCGATACAATGTCGGCCAATGTACTGTCGCCTGGTTCGCCACTAAACTGAGTCAACATGTTATAAGGTTTGTTAACAAGTATCACTTTTGTGGCGAGGGCGGCCGCTCGGGGAGCCTTTCCACCCTTGGCCGATGGAGCTTGGGTGTTTGAAACAGCCTTTGACGCTGGCTGGGGGCGGGCTTTATATGGCATGAGGGCTGTCAAATAGATTAAACGGCAAATGAGACTTCCGTATTATACACGTAATAATCTGTTTGGCGTGTTGTATGAATTCGAGTATCCTCGACTCGCATCTTACACAAAGATAACAAATGGACGCTAGGAGATTAAAATGGAAAGTAAAGTAGTTGTACCGGCGGAAGGTCAGAAGATCACACTCGACGGCACAAAACTGGTAGTCCCTAACCACCCTGTGATCCCTTACATTGAAGGGGATGGCATCGGGATGGATGTTAGCCCTGCAATGATCAAAGTTGTTGATGCAGCTGTTGCTAAAGCCTATAACGGTGAGCGTAAGATTTCATGGATGGAAATCTACACCGGTGAGAAGTCTACCAAGGTATATGGTGACGATCAGTGGCTGCCAGCTGAAACCCTCGACTTTATCCGCGAATACAAAGTGGCAATCAAAGGGCCACTGACGACCCCAGTTGGCGGTGGTATTCGCTCATTGAACGTGGCGCTTCGTCAAGAACTCGACCTCTACATTTGTGCGCGTCCGGTACGTTACTTCACTGGCGTTCCTAGCCCACTGAAAAAGCCAGAAGATACTGACATGGTGATCTTCCGCGAAAACTCAGAAGACATCTACGCGGGTGTTGAGTTTAAAGCCGGCACGGCCGAAGCGGATAAAGTGATTAAGTTCCTGCGTGAAGAAATGGGTGCCAACAAAATCCGTTTCCCTGAGCAGTGCGGTGTAGGCATTAAGCCAATCTCAGAAGAAGGCACCAAACGTCTGGTTCGCGCCGCTATCGAGTACACCATCGATAATGACCGTGACTCACTGACTATCGTCCACAAAGGTAACATCATGAAGTTTACCGAAGGGGCGTTTAAAGATTGGGCCTATGAAGTGGCCAATAAAGAGTTTGGTGCCGAGTTGCTGGATGGCGGTCCGTGGATGACGATGAAAAATCCAAAGACCGGCAAACAAATTACCATCAAAGACTCCATCGCGGATGCCTTCTTGCAGCAAATTCTGCTGCGTCCTGCGGAATATGATGTGATTGCCACCATGAACTTGAACGGTGACTACGTATCTGATGCGCTTGCCGCGCAGGTTGGCGGTATTGGTATTGCCCCGGGAGCCAACATTGGTGACGGTGTGGCGCTGTTTGAAGCGACCCACGGCACGGCGCCGAAATACGCTGGTCAAGATAAGGTGAACCCAGGCTCACTCATTCTGTCTGCAGAAATGATGCTACGTCATATGGGCTGGTTTGAAGCGGCTGACTTGGTGATCAAGTCAATGGAAAAAACCATCGCCAATAAGACAGTC
Organism: Salinivibrio sp. KP-1; assembly: GCF_000968645.1. Lineage (NCBI taxonomy): Bacteria > Pseudomonadati > Pseudomonadota > Gammaproteobacteria > Vibrionales > Vibrionaceae > Salinivibrio > Salinivibrio sp. KP-1. Next base: position 116,785 of record NZ_LAQR01000045.1, read on the forward strand.
ACGTATGACTTTGAACGTTTGATGGAAGGCGCGAGCCTGCGTAAATGCTCTGAGTTTGCTGACGAGATGGTCAAGCAGATGTAATCACTGATTCTCAGTGAGAAACGAAACCCGGCTCAGTCGCCGGGTTTTTTTATGGATATGCTCCAGCTAGTCTTCGATATCTTCCCACGACAATGCGGTGCCTTTGGTTAACGCGCGTGTTGCGCGCTTTCCGATCACGGCATCATAGTGTTTCGGTGCTAAACCAAAGCCCGGACGAATACTGCGCACATTAGCGGACGTCAGTGGCTCACCGGTCGCGATATCCTCACAGACGTACAAAGAGCGCCTAAATTGCCGGTTGCTCGACTCGGCCTCTCGTGTGGTTAGAGCGCTTTGTCCTAACGCTCGCCACGCCGCGTGGGTTTGCTCACAAAGCGCACTGAGTGCAGGTGGCGTAAGCGAGAAAGCAGCATCCGGACCTCCCGAATCTTCAGAGAGCATCACATGTTTTTCAATCACGCACGCGCCGAGTGCGACGGCTGCGATCGCGGCGGTGTTGGTCAGCGAATGATCGGATAAGCCCGCCAAGGTTTGATAGCGGGTGGCTAAGGTTGGAATGGTTCGCAGATGGCTTTGTTCAATCGGCGCAGGGTAGGCGCTGATACAATGAAGCAACACCAGCTCACGACAGCCGTTATCACGGGCGGTCGCCACCGCCTCGGCGATCTCTGTCTCGTCAGCCATACCGGTTGAGATGATCATCGGTTTACCGGTTTGCGCGGCATAGCGAATCAAGGGCAAATCAATCGCCTCGAACGAGGCTATTTTATAGGCGGGTGCGTTAAGATCCTCGAGTAAGTCAATCGCTGAACAATCAAAAGGAGAGGAGAATAAGGTGACGCCTTCTTTTCTCGCGTGATCAAATAACGGCTTGTGCCACTCAAACGGGGTTTGTGCCCAGCGATATAGCTGGTGGAGACTATAACCATCCCACAGTCCGCCTTTGATCTGAAACTCATCGTGGTCGCAATCAAGGGTAATGGTATCGGCGGTATAGCTTTGCATTTTGACCGCATCGGCACCGCAGGCTTTGGCCATGGAAATGGTTTGTTTGGCAAGCTCAAGGCTACCATTATGGTTCGCCGACATTTCGGCAATGATATAGGGAGGATGCTGGGGGCCGATCAAACGGCCTGCAATCTTAATGTCGTTGTTCATAAACCGCGTCGATATTCAGTTTGGTTTGAAGGGCACTGGCGCCTTGCTGCCACTCATCAGCGGACAAAGACAGGCACACAATCTCGACGGTTTTTCCCTCAGGCAGGGAAAAGGTGCGTTGCCGACTTTGCGGCGTCTCACGAAAGCCAAAGCGTTGATGTAGCCGAACTACCCCCTGATTATGACTGAGCACTTCACAGTTCAACTGGGTCACGCCCAAGGTTTCAAATGCTAAGCTTAATGCGCCAAACTCCATGAGCGCACCGCTCCCACGTGGTGCATCGGGGGCGGCATAGAAAGCCCAGATTGCACTTGTCCTATTCTCGCTATCGAGGTCAAGGTTGACCACGCCAAGTGGCTTGTCCGGTTGGCCGTCTACGCGTTTGTAAACGATATAGAAATATCGGTGCGTGTTGGCGAGCATATGGCTGAACCATGCTTGGTGCTCATCATGGCTTATTTCATGTTGGGTGTACATAAACTGGCGGACAGCGGGACGATTGCGCCAATGCCATAAAGTGTCACTGTCCGCGTGAGTCACCGCGCTAAAAATCAGTTGCATAAGTCATGCTCCAAGGCCGCGACGACACGCTCTGCGCCTTTTCCATCAGTGATCGCTGGTAGGGTAGGAAGCTGATGCCAGTTTGCCGCAAGATGCTGCAGTGCAGACGCGTAATCTTGCCAGCGGGTGTGCTCACCGCGTCCTAAGTATTGATAGCCCGGCTGTCCGGCGAGATACTCGGCCATGGCGTGTTGGTTTTCCGCCACACATACCAAGGTACTAGGCACTCCCAAGCAGCTGCGCTCAATGGCAGTAACGCCGGCGGCTCCAAATGCGTAGCGTGCCCGTGCCATGTGGGCATCAAAGTCCGACAGTGCTTCCACCACACGAACCCCATCGGGGACAGGCGCTTTACACAATGCGTCGCGGTCTGGGTTGCGCCGGCCGGTGACAATTAACAGTGAGAAAGGCAGCCTCTCGAGGTTCTGCCCTTCTTCTAGGTGTTGAACGGCTTCTAGGTGTTTCACCGCGTCCACAAGCTTGCGGCTTTCACCGGTCGGATCCGTACCGGAGAAAAAGGCGATCACTTTATCTTCACGCGGCGGCGGAGACTGATGTAAGGCGGCAAATGCTGGACGCAATAGTGCATAGTCTGGTCCCAATAAGCATCGGGTCTGTGGATTTAAAAGCTGTGACCCGTAGCGCGTAGTCAGGTCAGGCCAAGGGTTTTGATCGAGCAAAAACGCGCAATCGTGGGGCCTATTGGCTAAATCATCGACCACCATCACCGGACAGCCCAATTGGGTGTGAATCGATTGTTCCCAGTGGGCATCGAGGGCGTAATGATCCACCACCATCAAATCCACCGGCTGGTTAGCCACGTATGCGGTTGTCTCTTCGGCATCTTGCTGCTGGCTCACACCAAGCCAATCGGTGTTGCTGAGCGAGTTTTTGGGGGCAGGCAACATCGCCACCGTTAAGCCTTGCTCTTGGCTGACCGCTATCAAATTGCCGGGTAAATCGCGACATACCAAGGTTACCTGATGGCCAGCCCTTTGTAGCATGTTAGCCAACACGTGCATGCGGCTGACGTGTCCGGTGCCTATCGCTTGGGAGGCATCGACTCGAATGGCAATATGGCTCATAGCAAGGCCTGTTGCTCCAACAGTTGATACATGAGCTCAGCGCGTAGCCAGTCATCCGGCTCATCAATGTCTTGCACGCGGTAATGAGGGATCAACACAGCTTTCGAGTGGGGGGCAAAAACCGGCTCGCGCGCTAAAAACGCACTTGGCGTGCCCCAGTAAAACATTCCCGCATCGTGGTACGCCGGTTGTAGGTCTTGTGAGCGCGTAGTGAAGTGCTCCGGCCATAACATGCTGACACTGCCATCGGCATCGACATGAATACTGCGCTGAATTGGAAAGGCGTAGCGGGTGGCGGCAAAACTGTATTTGACCGTGTCGCCGTCCAGTAACGCTAAGCCTTGGCGCAAGTCATCCGAGGTGACAAAGGGGGTGGTAGCATACAGGCAGCAAACCGCGTGCAAAGGCGTTTGCTGTGGCGACGGGCTGAGCCACTGGATCGCATGCTCAAGCACATCCAAGGTCGTAGCGTGATCGCCGGCAATCTCGGCGGGACGCACAAAAGGCACCTCAGCCCCTGCATCGCGCGCCACACTGGCAATGTCCTCGCAATCGGTGGAAACCAAGACGCGATCGAATAGCCCACTTTGACGTGCTGTCGCAATGGCATAAGTAATAATGGGCGCACCGTTAAACCGTTTGAGGTTCTTGCCCGGAATGCGTTTGCTGCCACCGCGGGCGGGAATAATACATACATTCATCGGTCACGCATCCTCAATGGCTTTTTGTAGCGCAGCAATCACTGTATCTTGCTGTTGCTCGGTTAAATCGGGGTAAAGCGGCAAAGTGAGTGCACCCGCGTAATACTGCTCGGCAAGCGGGAAGTCTCCGGGCTGGAAGCCCTGTGCCTGATAGTAAGGTTGCGTATGCACAGGAATATAGTGCACGTTCACGCCAATGCCTTGCGCACGCATTGCCTCAAAAACGGCGCGGCGTGTGTCGGCATGAACAAGCTCAATCAAATACAAATGCCATGCCGACTCAGGATCTAAAATGGGCCGCTTAACAGGCAAATCCGCCAGTGCTTGATGGTAGCATTCAGCGAGTGCAAACCGTTTGGCGATAAAGGAGCGAAGCTGGGTTAATTGTGAACGGCCAAGCGCGGCATGAATATCCGAGAGGCGATAGTTCATCCCCAGTGTATGCTGCTCATACCCCCAAGGTGGCAGGGCAGCGTGGCTGTCTTCTGCATCACGGGTGATCCCGTGGCTACGCAACTGACGCAGCGCTTTCGCCAATGTAGCACGTTGAGTGGTGGCAACCCCGGCTTCTCCCGCGGTAACCACTTTGACCGGATGAAAACTAAACACGCTAATATCGCTGTACTGGCACCCACCCACTGCCGCGCCTTGATAGTGTGCGCCCATCGCATGTGACGCATCCTCAATAATGGCCACCTGATAACGCTTAGCGAGCGCGGCAATCTCAGCCATTGGTGCACTGGCACCGGCCATATGTACCACCACCAGCACCTTGGGTAAGGTGTAAGTAGCAGCCGCTTGCGCCAGTTTTTTCGCGAGCTGCTGAGGGCATAGGTTACGCGTGTGCGGGTCGATATCGACAAAATCCACTTCGGCACCACAGTATCGACCACAATTGGCTGACGCGACAAAGGTAATGGGCGAGGTCCATAAACGATCGCCTGGGCCTAACCCTAACGCCAGACAAGCGAGATGCAGGGCAGATGTGGCGCTATTAACAGCGACCGCATGCGCAGCCCCGGTGAGTTCGGCGACGGCGGCTTCAAAAGCCGGAACTTGCGGGCCTTGCGTCAGATAATCACTTTTTAGCACCTCAAGCACAGCGGCATAGTCTTGCTCACTAAGATGCTGCTTTCCGTATGGGATCAACGCCATACTCCTTTACTGCTCGGTGTCGAGTTGCAAAATGGCCTCGACGGTTAACACATCTGGGTTAGTGCCTGATTGATATTCAAAGCCTTCTGGCACGGGCTGTCCTTTTTCGCCCAACGCATTTTCTCGATAGTCATCATCGGCATCGTAGAACTTGATGGTGGGACAAATCACGTAATGGTCGGCAAATTCGAGCGTCAGATGCGCATCGTCAGCCGGACACATCACTTCATGCATTTTTTCGCCGGGGCGAATGCCTATCACCTTGACGGGTGTGTTTGGGGCATAGGCGCTGGCGAGATCCGTCAGACGAACTGATGGGATCTTAGGAACAAATATTTCCCCGCCATACATGCGCGAAAAGTTTTTCAGCACAAAATCCACCCCTTGTTGCAAGGTAATCCAAAAGCGGGTCATTTCAGGATGGGTAATGGGCAAATGATCCGCGCCTTCCGCTGCCTTTTTCTTAAACAAAGGCACCACAGAGCCGCGCGAGCCGACCACATTGCCATAGCGCACCACCGAAAAACGTGTCTTTTGGCCCCCGGTCATATTGTTAGCGGCGACAAACAATTTATCTGAACACAGTTTGGTGGCGCCATAGAGATTATTGGGGCTGGCGGCTTTATCGGTCGAGAGCGCAATCACCTTTTCCACCCCGTTGGCAATCGCAGCGCGAATCACATTCTCTGCACCGTGAATGTTGGTCTTGATACATTCCATCGGGTTGTATTCGGCGGCAGGTACCTGCTTGAGTGCAGCAGCATGAATCACATAGTCAATGCCTTGCATCGCTTGCATTAAACGATCGCCATCACGCACATCGCCGATAAAATAGCGCATGCAAGGAGCGTTAAAGGTTTGCTGCATTTCATATTGCTTGAGCTCATCGCGAGAGAGCACCACGAGGCGGCGTGGTTGATAGCGTTCAAGCAGGGTGCGGACGTACTTTTTACCAAAAGAACCAGTACCGCCGGTGATCAGAATGGATTTGCCGTTAAACATAGGACGCCTTGTCACTAACTGTCGGGAATACAGGCAGTTTAACTGATCTGAGCAGGATTTGGCGATCTGCTACGGCCATGACGCGCGATTAAGCGACATCAAGCGGTTTTATTTTTGCTACCTCGTGTTTAATTGATTGCGACGCCTCCCAAAGATCAACGGCCCTTTGCGCATTGAGCCAAAACTCAGGCGAGTTACCAAACAGACGTGCGAGACGAAGCGCCAGCTCCGGGCTCACGGCTTTACGCTCATCCAATACGGCAGTCATCGATTGATGAGAGACGCCCAAAGCATCAGCCAATTGTTCTACGCTCAAGTCGTAATCGGGCAGAAAGTCTTCGCGCAACATGGCTCCAGGATGCGTCGGTTGGCGTTGCATGCCAGCTGTGTTGAAAATCGTCATCACTGTTACCTCATTAGTGGTAGTCGCAAACCTCGACGTCATACGCGTCACCGTCTTCAAAACGAAAGCAAATGCGCCACTGTTTGTTTATCGCTATTGCATGTTGCCCTTGTCTGTTTCCTGACAAAGCGTGAAGGCGATTACCGGGCGGTACCGTGAGATCATCGAGTTGTGTGGCGAGATCGATATACTCCAACTTTCTTGCCGCACGTACCGCCAGCTCGGCAGGGAACCTCTTTGACGCTCCCTTTGAGTATAGTGCCTGCGTTCGTTTATCTGCGAATGATTTGATCATGCATCAAACGTATTTTCGCATGGGATGGGCGTCAATCAAAGGCGTGTATTATCTCTTAAATTGCGAGTGAGATAACTTGCGTCACACAAAGCGCCGCATGTGGGCGGCGCTTTGAAGGGGCCTTGTTTACGCTAACGTGCGTGGTCGTTAGCCTTGATGGCGAGAGGCGAGGACTTCGGTCACTTGATGGAGGCTAAGCTCTTGGTCTTGCAGCAATACCAACAGGTGATAGAGCAGGTCGGCGCTTTCGTTTAATAGCTCGGCTTTATCGCCTGCCGTGGCAGCGAGGGCGACTTCGACCCCTTCTTCCCCCACTTTTTGCGCGATACGCTTGGTGCCTTTGGCAAATAAGCTTGCGGTGTAAGAGTCATCAGGCGCGGCATCTTTGCGGCTGGCAAGCACTTGCTCTAGGCTTGACAAAAAGCCGGGCCCCGTGTGTGGTGGTTTATTATCACTGTCAAAGCAGGTGGTCGTGCCGAGGTGACAGGTGGGCCCGTGTGGTGTCGCCGTGACCAACAAGGTGTCTTGATCGCAATCGAGTGCAATGTGCTCCAGGCTTAATACATGACCGGAGCTTTCGCCTTTTACCCAAAGACGCGATTTACTGCGCGACCAAAAGGTGACGCGACCGGTTTCGAGCGTCGCGTTCAGTGCATCGGCATTCATGTAGCCCAGCATCAATACTTGGCCGCTATCGCTGTGTTGGATAATCGCAGGCACCAAGCCGGCGTTTTTCTCCCAATCGATACGTTCTACCCACGTCGCCGTCATACTCTTACCTCGATCCCTTGTTGCTTTAGTGCTTGTTTTAATTCGCTTATTGCGATGATTTGCTTGTGAAACACCGAGGCGGCCAGTGCGCCATCGACATTCGCTTGTAAAAAGGCGTCGGCGAAATGCGACATTTCACCGGCACCGCCGGAGGCAATCAGGGGTACCTGACAGCGCTCTCTTACCATTTTGAGTTGGGTTAAGTCATAGCCTTGGCGCACGCCATCGCGGTTCATCATATTGAGTACGATTTCGCCTGCGCCTCGCTGTTGGACTTCCTCAACCCAGGCAACGGTTTGCCAAGGCGTAGCCTGAGTGCGGCTCTCATCGCCGGTAAATTGATAGACGTGATATTGCCCGGTCGCTTCATCGAAGAAAGAATCAATCCCAACCACCACGCACTGCACGCCAAACTTATTGGCCAGCCGCGTGATCAAACTCGGATCGGCCAAGGCCGGTGAGTTAATGGATATCTTATCCGCGCCGAATTCCAAGATTTGCTGGGCATCGGCCTCGGATTTTATCCCACCGGCGACGCAAAAGGGGATATCAATCACTTCCGCGACGCGACTGACCCAGCTTTTATCGACCACGCGACTATCACTGGAGGCGGTGATGTCATAAAACACCAGCTCGTCAGCACCTTCTTCGGCGTAACGTTTGGCGAGCGGGACGATATCGCCGATGATTTCGTGATTGCGAAATTGCACGCCTTTAACCACTTGTCCGTCGCGGACGTCCAAACAAGGAATTATCCGTTTTGCCAGCATGCGATCGCCTCCTCTGCGCTAAAGTTACCTTCCAGCAGGGCGCGGCCGACGATCACACCCGCCACGCCAGTGTTGCGTAAGGCGCGAATGTCCTCGAGATTGCCAATGCCGCCTGATGATTGAAACGCAATGCTCGGATAGCGCTGACACAAGTCGCGGTAAAGCGCCACATTGCTGCCTTGTAAGGTGCCATCGCGGGAGATATCGGTGCACAGCACATGCTTAAGCCCGACGGACAAATAATCGTCGAGGAGCGCTTCAATGGTGACACCGGAGTCTTGTTGCCAGCCGGACACCGCTACGCGTCGCGTCCCGTTGCTGTCGATATGAATATCGAGTGCCAAAACAATGCGGTCAGGGCCGTAGGTTTGCATCCAGCCTTTGACCAAATCGGGCGATTTGACCGCGGTGGAGCCGATCACTACGCGCTGTGCGCCGGTGTTCAGCAGCTCAATCACGTCCATCTCGGTGCGCACGCCACCGCCAATTTGAATATTGGCGGGCGTTGATTGCAAGATCTCGGTGATTAAGTCGACCTGACGCGCGGTCGGATCTTTGGCGCCGGTTAAATCCACGAGGTGCAACCAATCCGCGCCTGCTTGATGGTAACGCGCAAACTGCTCACGCGGGTCAAAACTGTAGTCGGTTTTTTGCTGATAATCCCCTTGATAAAGGCGTACCACTTGGCCGTCTATCAAGTCGAGTGCTGGTATAATCATCCTTGCTTACATCTCCAAAAAATTCTGAATCAAACGCGCGCCCACTTTGCCAGAGCGCTCAGGGTGAAACTGAACCCCGTAGTAGTTGCCTTGATTGATTGCTGCACTGAACGCATGGCCATAATGACATTGTGCCAAGGTGTAATCGCCGACCGGCATCGCGTAACTGTGGACAAAGTAAAAGTGGCTACCCGCGACAATGCCATCGAACAAAGGATGGTCATTAACAGTAGCAACTCGGTTCCAACCCATATGAGGCAGAGGCTGCCCTGCGGTATCCATCAGTTTGGTGGGAGCGGGGATGTGGCCGAGACATTCGACGGGGCTGTCGCCTTCATCCGAGTAAGTGCCTAGCATTTGCATGCCAAGGCAAATCCCCAGCAGCGGTTGCTCCACTTGCTTAACTAAATCCACCAAGCCGCGTTCGGTCAAGTTTTTCATCGCTTCGCTGGCCGTGCCGACACCGGGCAAAAAGAGCTTATCCGCCCCTAGCACCACGTCCGGATCGCGGCTTAATGTGGCTTGATACCCCAAACGCTCAACAGCAAAGCGTACCGAGGACACATTGGCGCAGCCGGTATCGATAATGACAGTCTGTTTGCGCATTACAGCACTCCTTTACTGCTTGGCAGGGCGTCGCCTTCGACCTTGATGGCTTGACGCAAGGTGCGGCCAAAGGCTTTGAACAAACTTTCCACCAAGTGGTGGGTGTTTTCGCCCGACACCGTCAGGTGTAGGGTACAGGCCAAGGTGTCGGTCAATGAGCGGAAAAAGTGTCCCACCATCTCGGTCGACATATCGCCCACTTGTGGCTGTGGGAAGCTGGCTTCAAATTTCAAATAGGGGCGTCCGGACAAATCCAATGCACATTGCGCCAAGCATTCATCCATCGGCAGGCTAAATCCAAAGCGGCCAATACCGCGTTTATCTCCCAGCGCCCGTTTGAGTGCGTCGCCCAACGCGAGGGCGGTATCTTCAATGGTGTGGTGGTCGTCGATGTGCAAATCGCCTTTAACGCGAACGTTGAGCTGAAAGCCGCCGTGGGTGGCGATTTGATCCAACATGTGATCAAAAAAGCCCAATCCGGTTTCAATGCGACTGCCGCCACTCTTATCTAGATTAACATCCACCTGAATATCGGTTTCTTTGGTGGTGCGAGTAACGCTGGCCAGTCGCGGCTGCTGGGTGAGGCGCTCGACAATCTGTGGCCAGCCCATCACGTCACGTTGATATTTGATCCCTTGTAGCGCCATATTGTTCGCTAAGGTGATATCGGTGTCGCGATCGCCAATCACAGCCGATTGGGCGAAATCAATCCGTCCTTGCTGCAGATAGTCTTTCACCAAGCCTAATTTGGGCTTGCGGCAGCTACAGTCATCGCTGTCAAAGTGCGGGCAAATCAGTACGTCTTCAAAATGGATCCCTTGCGAGCGAAACAGCGCCATCATCATGTTGTGTGGCGTATCAAAGTCCGCTTGCGGGAAGCTCTCGGTCCCTAAGCCGTCTTGATTGCTCACCATCACCAAGGTGTAACCCGCCGCTTGCAGGCTCAGCAACGCGGGGATCACGCCCGGTTCAAGGGCCAATTTATCCAGACGATCCACTTGATAGTCTTCAGGCGGCTCCACAATCAAGGTGCCATCACGGTCAATAAATAAAATCTTGTCTTTCACAGTGGTTGTCCTTATTCACTGAGTTGCTGGCGGATAAAGGCCAACACTTTTTCACATTCGTCACGGTTACCAATACTGATGCGTAAGCTGTTGGCCACGGCGGTCTGGCGCACAATCATGCCTGCACGTCCTAAACGTGCGAACACCGCGTCGGCGTCATCCAGCGTGATGAGCAGATAATTACCAAAGCCCGGGTGCACCTCAACGCCGGGCAGCATACTGAGGCCGGCTTGCAGGTAGGCACGGTTGGCGGTCAAATCCAAAACCTGATATTTCATACGCGCCAAACCGGCCTCGGAGAGCGCTTGCTGGGCAATGTCTGCCACGGGGACCGGCACGGGATACGGCGGGATCACCTTAAGCATCAAGTTAATAATAGCTGGGCTGGCGAGGGTAAAGCCGCAACGCAGTCCTGCTAGGGCGAACGCTTTGGATAGGGTGCGCAGAATAGCCAGATTCTCAAAGCGTGCGAGCAAGTCGGTGCAGGTCGCTTCTGGACTAAATTCGATATAGGCTTCATCCAGCACCACAATCGCGCGATCTTGAGTGCGGGTAAGTAGCGCTTCTATGTCGTCGCGGTTAATCAGATTGCCGGTCGGATTATTGGGACTACACACGAAGATAAGCTTGATACCGGTATCTGCCTCCAATGCGCTATCAATCCCTGCCATGTCCAACTGCCAGTCGGCGGTGAGCGGCACTTGGGTGGTGGCGATACCTTGGTTTTCCGCACTGACCGCATACATGCCATAGGTAGGTGGACAGATCAGCACGCTATCTTGGTTTGGCTCGCAAAAGGCACGCAGCAACAAATCAATCCCTTCATCGGCGCCACGAGTGGTAATGACTTGGTTCGTTTCGACGCCTGCATAATCCGCATAGGCATTGATCAATGCATTGGGCTGACAGCTGGAGTAGCGATTGAGTCCCTGACCGCTTACGGTGTAAGCGTTGTCAAAGGGTGACTCGTTAGCATTGAGCCAGACATCCCCGCTACCGCCGATACGGCGGGCTGACTGATAGGGAGTAAGCGCTTGTACTTGCTCACGGGCGAGTTTTTCGATGCTCATACTAATGGATCCTCCGAAGCTTGAGCTTGTTGCAGCTTAGTGAGACGAATCTCGACTGCTTGGCGGTGTGCATCCAAGCCTTCTGCTTCGGCAATACGCATCACTGTCGGGCCCAGTGTTTGCAAACCGGTGTCGCTAAGCTCTTGTACCGTCATTCGCTTGGTAAAGTCGGCCAGCCCAAGGCTGCTGTAGGTGCGCGTATAGCCATAAGTAGGGAGCACGTGATTGGTGCCAGAGGCGTAATCACCCACAGACTCGGGCGAGTAGGCGCCCAAGAAAATCGAGCCAGCGTTATCCAACAGGGGCAACAAATCTCTTGGTTGTTGAGTTTGCACAATCAAGTGCTCCGGCCCATAACGGTTAGAAATCGACACGCATTGGGTGAGAGTATCGGCAATAATAATCACACTGCTGCCCAGCGCTTGCTTGGCAATCTCTGCACGACTGAGTGTGGTTAATTGCTGCTGCACCGCATCCGCCACTTTCTCTGCCATCTCTGGGGCAGGGGTCACCAGCACCACTTGCGAATCGGGGCCATGCTCCGCTTGGCTGAGTAAATCGGCGGCAACAAAGTCTGGATCCGCGCCGGCATCGGCAATCACTAACACTTCCGAGGGGCCGGCAGGCATATCCATGGCCGCGCCATTGGCAGCAAGGCTTACTTGACGTTTGGCTTCGGTGACATAGGCATTACCCGGGCCAAAGATCTTATCTACCTTGGTCACGCTTTGAGTGCCAAAGGCCATCGCCGCCACCGCCTGTGCGCCGCCCAGGGTATAAATTTCATCAATCTCACACAGTTTGGCACAGTATAAGATTTCATCGGCCACCGGCGGTGGGGTACAGAGCACCACTTTACGGCAGCCTGCAATTTGCGCGGGTACGCCCAGCATCAATACGGTCGAGGGCAAAGGAGCGCTACCGCCAGGAATATACAGCCCCACGCGGTTAATCGGGCGGGTAATGGATTCGCACACCACCCCCGGCATGGTTTCGACTTTCAATGGCTGCGCTTTTTGCGCACGGTGAAAGGTGCTGATGTTATCGTAGGCTTGGCGCAGGGATAGCTTGATATCTTCATCCAAGCGCGCTTCGGCGTCGGCCAAAGTCGCTTTGTCGAGTTTGATATTATCGAGTTCGACACCATCAAACTTTTGGGTCAATGCTTTTAAGCTTTCATCGCCCCGCTCACGGACATCGGCGATGATCTCGCTGACACTGGCTTGGGTTTGGGCGCCGGTTGTGATAGCCGGACGGCGCATTAAGCCTTCTTTTTGTGACTCTCCGAGTGATTTCCAGACCACAGTACGCATCGTGTCTTACTCCATCATCTTTTCAATCGGCAGGACCAAGATTGAGCTCGCGCCCAGCTGCTTCAATTTTTCCATGGTTTCCCAGAACAGATTTTCGGTACTGACCAAGTGCACCGCGACACGGCTCTTTTCGTGGGCTAATGGCAATATGGTGGGATCTTCCGCGCCGGGGAGTAGCTCGACCACTTGCTCTAAGGTTTCGCTGGGTGCGTGGAGCATGATGTATTTGGACTCTTTGGCTTGGATGACACCTTGCATGCGGGTGAGCAAGCGTTCAATCAATGCGGTTTTCTCTTCACTGAAGCTGCCTTCACGCTGGATCAATACCGCTTTTGAGCGGAATATGACTTCGGCTTCTTTCAAGCCATTGGCTTCTAAGGTGGCACCGGTTGAGACTAAGTCACAAATCGCATCGGCTAGTCCCGCACGCGGCGCGACTTCGACGGAGCCATTGAGCATACAGGTGCTAAAGTTTACCCCCTGTTTGTCCATATAGGCTTTGAGAATATTGGGGTAGGTGGTGGCAATCCGTTGGCTGGCTAGATCTTGGGGGCCGTTATAATCTTGGTCCTTATCTAGGGCGATAGAGAGACGACAGCCTCCAAAGTCGAGGCGGCGCAGTAGTTGATATTGGCTCGGCTCGCCCAGCTTGATGCGCTCAAGGCGTACTTCTTCTAATTCGTTTTCGCCAATCACCCCTAAATCAACCACGCCGTCCATGATAAGGCCCGGGATATCATCGTCACGGACCAGCAGCAGATCGATGGGCATGTTTTCGGCGTGGACCACTAAACGCTCACCGGTGTAATTGATTTTTACCCCGCAGCGTTTAAGCAGCTCTTGGCACTCCTTGGCGAGGCGGCCCTTTTTTTGGATGGCGATACGTAAGCGTTGTGTTTGCATGTGTGCTTCCTTGTCTAAAAATGAAAAGCTAAAAAAGAAAAAACCCTCGGAAGACGGTGCTCCCGAGGGTCTGAATCTGTTAGCTGGCTAATGACCGACGGAAGCGCTTTTACTCGTCTTCCAGTCGAAACCATTCCTCCCGAAAGACTAGTCAGGATGATGGTGGTGATGCATTGTCATTAGCGATGAAGTCATTTTTTGATGTCCATTTACGTTGGTCAATCTCATTTCTTTTTTGACAATATCAAAGTCAGCTTAGATTGCAACTACAAACATGGAGATTTTTTCACCGCCTAGCATGACAAGCGGCGACGCCTAGACATAAACATCCAGCGAGCCATCATCTTTTTTGCGTGGCGCGCTCTCTTTTTCAGCCTGCGGCGACGCATGGTGATCCGATGGGTCATCTAAGCGACGCTGCTTGCGCTCTTCAATATGGGCTTGTTTTCGAATTGCCCATACTTTGGTTGGTGGTGCATGTGGTGTGCGATACACGGGACTGAGATTGCCGAGCCAATTCATGATTCATCCTCCTCTGGTCTTACTATCAGTATCGACCAAGGAAAAGAATTCTTGATTGATTTTTAACCAGGTCTTCTCAGAGGAGGGTAGAGACTAACTGCAACACTTTTTAAACTTACGTCCGCTGCCACACGGGCAGGGATCGTTGCGCCCCGCTTTGACATGGCCGGGAAACACGCCATCGATATATCGCCACTGAAGCTGTCCATCGATCGTCTCTTTAACAAAACGAGAACGCTCATGCAGAGATTGGGGCTGGCCGTGCGCGATAAAGTGGGCTTTAAAGGTGACAAAGCCAAGTTCACCTTGTTGCAACACCTCGCTATCTACGACCTCGAGCGACTGCCACTGGTGCTGGGTCATGGTGGTGATGTCATCACGAAACGATTCGGCGCCGCATTCACTGTGGTAGGTCTTAACAATAAAATCCACCAAGCCTTTGGGGTGTGCGCTGTAACGTGCACGCATCAATTGCTCCGGATGGATAGCATTGGCGGGGTTCTGATGAATCGGCGCGCAGCAATCTTGATAGGGTTTATTGCTGCAACAAGGGCATAAATCAGTTTGCATAACTATCTCTTAACCAGTCGCTGAACGGTTTAAAAATGGGTAAAGTCGCGGGTTTGCAAGTCACAATCTTGTTCATTGCACACCAACACAGAGCCGTGTTGATACCAATCGCCTAGCACAATACGTCGGTACGCGGTGCCGTGTTGGAGCCACTGGTGGATATGAGGGCGATGGGTGTGGCCGTGAATCATATGGCGTACATTGGCGTTATCCAACTGGCGCTGCACCTCTTGCGGCGTGACATCCATGATGGACGTTGACTTTTGTTGGTTGGCATTGGCACTGCCCGCGCGCATTTTGGCCGCAATCTTGCGGCGCCACGTCAGTGGTAGGCTCAGAAATAGTCGCTGCAACCAGCGCTGGTGGACTTTGCGTCGAAATGCCTGATAATCAACATCCTCGAGGCACAAGGTATCTCCGTGCAGGATCAGGGTGGGGGTGCCATATAAATCGATGCATTCAAGCTCGCTTAACAGCGTTACGCCGGTTTCTCTAGAAAAGCGTTGGCCAATTAAAAAATCACGATTGCCATGAATAAAGTACACTGGCACGCCTTGCTCAGTCACCGCGGAAAACGCCGCTTTAATTTGTCGATGAAACGGGCTGTTGTCGTCATCACCAATCCAAACCTCGAATAAATCCCCCAGAACATACAGGGCGTCGGCATGTATCGCCTCTTGCTTCATAAATCGTTCGAAGCAGTCGGTAATATCTGGCCGCGTCGGGCTTAAGTGTAAATCAGCGATGAAGAGGGTATGAGACATGCGTTGGTTTTATCATTAATAGAAAGCGGGTCGCGACGAAAAAGAAAGGGTAGCCTTGGCTACCCTTGCTCGATAGTGTCACTTCAGTCTTCAATAGTCACGCTATTGATCAACACTTCTTCGACCGGGACGTCCTGATGAACGTAACCCCAGTTACCGGTGGCAACGCCTTTGATCTTGTTGACTACATCCATGCCTTCAACCACTTCGGCAAACACACAGTAGCCCCAGCCATCTGGCGTCTTAGCTTTGTGATCCAAGAACAGGTTGTCATTGACGTTGATAAAGAATTGCGAGCTTGCTGAGTGCGGCTCCATGGTGCGAGCCATCGACAAGCGCCCCGTCAAGTTGCTGAGGCCGTTATCTGCTTCGTTTTTAATTGGCGCACGGGTTGCTTTTTCTTCCATGCCAGAGGCCATGCCACCGCCTTGGACCATAAAGCCGTCAATCACGCGGTGGAACAGGGTTCCGTCGTAAAAGCCGTCACGGCAGTATTGTAAAAAGTTCTCGACCGTAGCCGGTGCTTCGTCTGCAAACATGCGAAGTTTGATGTCACCGAACGTGGTATGAAGAGTCACCATGATGTAATCCTGTCATTGGCTTGGCTAAAAAGGATCACAGATTTTAGCCGAAAGTACTCGCTGATCAAGCAAAGATCCCCTGGATGTGGAATTAATCATCATTCCTGAGTCGTCCTTATCTCAGGCGAGCTGGGGAAAAGCGATTAAGACACAGGCTCAACATGTGCGAGTAATTTTTTTAGTAACACGGCGAGTTCGGCTTGCTCATCGGTGGTGAGACCCGCCAAGAGTTGGTGTAAATTGTTGGTATGATCCGTCACCGCTTTATCGATTAATCCCATACCCGCGTCTGTCAGTGAGACATAGACGCCACGGCGATCGTTGGGATCAGGGCTGCGAGACACCAAGCCTTTTTGCTCGAGGCGATCGATACGGTTGGTCATCGCGCCCGAAGTAAGCATCAAGGCATCGAGCAGCTGGTTGGGTGTTAATGTATAGGGCGAGCCTGCACGACGTAGGGAGGCCAACACATCAAACTCCCCAGGGTTGAGGTTATATTGGCCAAATACTTGTTGCAGTTTGGGATTGATATTGCCCAAAACCCGCGCGAGACGGCCCGTGATCGCCATCGGGCTGGGGTCGATATCTGGGCGCTCGTCGTGCCATTGGCGTAAGATGAGGTCAACTTTGTCCTCTTGCAGAGCGGAAGGGGTTGCGTTATCAGTCATGATTCTGCCACATCGGTTAGTCTCAATAAGATCGGTGAGTGCCAATCAGTCAATGGGCCAGTTTGCCCAATAAATACTTATCGATAAAGATTCTTTATTGAAAAATAAATGAATAGACTTAAAAAGCTCAAGCGATAATCTCGGTTTTAGTAGTAACTTGTGAGCCCAGTCTTAATGTTTCACAGGCCTTGGCCGGCGTGAGAGGCTTGCGTCATGCCAGTAGAAAAGGTGTAATAGCTGCTTCACCTTACTCATTGTCACTATTGTAACGAGTCATCAAATTATTATGTCGACGCAAACCCCCCCGTTAAAGATCTACAACTCACTGACGCGAGATAAAGCTGTCTTTAAACCCATCACGCCGGGAAAAATTGGCATGTATGTGTGTGGGGTGACGATTTACGATCTCTGTCATATTGGTCACGGGCGTACTTTTGTTTCGTTTGACATGATTGCGCGCTACTTGCGCTACTTGGGCTTTGATTTGACCTTTGTCCGTAATATCACGGATATCGATGACAAAATCATTAAGCGTGCGGCGGAAAATGGCGAGAGCTGTGACGCATTGACCGAGCGCTTGATCGGTGAAATGTACCAAGACTTTGATGCTTTAAACATGGCGCGTCCTGATATCGAGCCACGTGCGACTGACTACATCGATGAAATCATCGCACTGGTAGAAAAGCTGATTGAGCGTGGCTTCGCCTATGTCGCAGATAATGGCGACGTGATGTTTGAAGTGGCCAAGTTTGATGATTACGGCAAGCTGTCAAAGCAAGACCTCGATCAGCTGCAAGCGGGCGCCCGTGTGGATGTTGAAACAGCCAAGCGCAGTCCTCTCGATTTTGTGGTGTGGAAAATGTCCAAACCTGGCGAGCCAACATGGGAATCCCCGTGGGGGCCAGGTCGCCCTGGCTGGCACATCGAGTGCTCGGCAATGAACTCTGCGATCTTGGGCGAACATTTTGATATTCATGGTGGCGGCTCTGATTTGCAGTTCCCGCACCATGAGAACGAAATTGCCCAGTCTTGCTGCGCCCATGACACCCCATATGTCAATACCTGGATGCACAGCGGCATGGTGATGGTTGATCGTGAAAAGATGTCCAAATCCTTGGGGAATTTTTTCACCATCCGTGATGTATTGGCACATTATGATGCCGAAACCGTGCGTTATTTCTTGCTGTCCGGTCACTATCGCAGCCAGTTGAACTACAGCGATGAAAACCTCAATCAAGCCCGTTCAGCACTTGAGCGTCTGTACACCTCGCTTCGCGGTTTAGACACTCAGGCCGTACCTGCCGGTGGCGATGAATACGTGGCACGCTTTGAAGCGGCGATGAACGATGACTTCAATACCCCAGAGGCCTATTCGGTGCTATTCGATATGGCTCGAGAGGTTAATCGACTGCGCGGCGATGATCAGGCGGCGGCATCCGCGCTGGGCGCGCAAATGCGCAAGTTAGCGTCGATTCTTGGTTTGCTCGAGCAAGATGCCGATAGCTTCTTGCAAGGCGATGCAGGGGCTGATGATGAAGTGGCTGAAATCGAGGCGCTCATTCAAAAACGGAACGATGCCCGTAAAGCCAAAGACTTTGCCAGCGCCGATGCCGCGCGTGATGCGCTCACCGCGATGGGTATTGTGCTGGAAGACGGCCCACAAGGCACCACTTGGCGTCGTAAGTAAGCGACTGTTATTTGCCATTGAGCCACTAAAAACGGAGCCGACCTGCTCCGTTTTTTTATTATCGGTATCTCGTGCTTTTACTCGCAGCGACTGCCGTACCAATCAACGTGAAGCCAGTGTTACAGCCCAGGTGTGACCACGCGTTTATCGGCTTCCGGCAGCTCACTGCCACAATGCTTACAAAATGAGGCGTCGGACTCATGGCCGCTTTTTGAGCAGTTAGGGCATTTTACCAAGTTGCGATGCAGTGACATCTGCTGACCGATTTCGGCGGTGATGATCCCTGTAGGCACGGCAATAATCGAATAGCCCATCAACATGGTGAAAGACGCGAGTGCCTTGCCAATATCGGTTTGCGGCACAATATCGCCATAGCCGACGGTGGTGAGGGTGACGATCGCCCAATAGATGGCATAGGGAATACTGGTAAAGCCATTCTCTGGCCCTTCAATCACGTACATGAGTGCGCCGAAGACGGTGACCAGGATCGCCACGGAGAAGAAGAAAATCATCACCTTGCGTGATGACAGCATCATCGAGCGTAACAAGATGTTGGAGTCTTCCAAAAAACGCATCAGCCTCAAAACACGGAAAATACGCAATACCCGCAACAAGCGTACCACCATCAGGTAAGTCGTCCCTGGGACAAAAATCGCGATATAGGTGGGCAGAATCGCCAGTAAATCCACCACGCCGTAAAAGCTTCGCGCATAAGCAGACGGGCGCGGAGAGCAATAAAGGCGCAGTAAATACTCGATGGTAAAGATGCCGGTAAAGCCCCATTCAATCCAATAGAGCCATTGCGACCATTGAGCGTGAAAGCTAGCGATGGATTCCAGCATCAACACCACCATCGAGGCCAAGATCATCACAATTAGCACCAAATCAAATGCCTTCCCGTGCTTCGTCTCGGTGCCAAAGATGGTGGTGTAGAGATAATGTTGAAGACGGCTTTGTGACTTATTCATTCGCTTACCTTGCTATAAACCTTCCATGATTGAGCCGCAAAAAACCGGCACGGCAACTGCCTGCGTGCCGGCTTGCTAGTACTACGCGCTGCACGGGATGACCGCGCGTTTAGTTGAGGCCAGGAAACAAAGCGCGCATGCCAGAGGCGATAAACTCGATGCCTAATGAGCCCAGAATAAGACCCATGATCCGCGTAATAACGTTGATACCCGTTTGGCCTAAAAATTTCACTACTGCAGGGCCGACTTTAAATAATCCCCAGATTCCTGCAGAGAACAGCACGAGGGTGGTGATTAATGTAATCGTACTCCAGGTATCGGGGTATTGAGAGCCATACACAATGGTTGAGCTGATCGCACCTGGCCCGGCGAGCAGCGGCATTGCCAGCGGCACGACGCCCACTTGTTCACGACTAATGGTTTCGGATTGCTCCTGCTTGTTTTGCTTACCCTCACCCAACTTACCGTTCATCATGGTAAAAGCGATACTGAGCAGCAACATGCCACCGGCCACCCGGAATGAGTCGAGTGAGATACTGAATAAATCCAGCAACATCTGACCGGCAAGCAGAGAAACAATCAAGATGATCGCGACCGCGATGGCTGCGGTGTATGCCGTGCGGTTTCGTTCTTGTTTATCAAGATGTACGGTGAGGGTGACAAAAACGGGCATGATACCGATAGGGTTAACGGCGGCAAAAAGCCCGACAAAAAACTGCACAAAAATCATGGTGTCGAAAGCGGCCATGGTGACTCTCGTAATGCTGTGAGGAAGTCCAGTTTCTCTCGGGTTTAATCAATGGCGCCAGTATAGCGATATCAGTTTAAAAACCAACCACTCAGCCATGTATTTTCTGCATGCAGTGGTTGCACGTTTTGAACCAACTTAAGATGGCTCACTCAAACGATTTGTCGTCATGCAACTTTCGCACGGCAAACTATACTGAGGGTCGGTGTTGTGGATATAAACAACCGTCTTCAGGCGTTTTGTTGAAATTTACATACAGTATCGACATGTAGACTTGTCTCATCATGTAAAAAATATGTTACTGTGATGAAAATTTTAGACACATACATTCTGTGCTACAAAAATATTAAACCCAGTAACTGTGGGGGTTAAGCGTAAAGTTTATTGCGGTTGATTTGATAACAACTGATCGAGATCAAGTTACTCACGCTGTGAAAACTTATACTCAGTTTTGAAAGTTATTTACTAAATGCCACGCACCTAATGGCGACACTAACCAAAGATAAACATGGCTTAGTAAGCAAAGACGCGGCGTTAAGCAATTACTAAATGATTTTCAAATATGAACCAGGAGACGACTATGCCTGTCACTAATATTGCTGAACTCAACGCGATGGTTGAGCGTGTCAAAAAGGCACAACAAGAATTTGCGACCTATTCACAGGAGCAAGTAGATAAGATCTTCCGTGCCGCATCTCTGGCTGCAAACAACGCGCGTATCCCACTGGCGAAACAAGCGGTTGAAGAGTCAGGCATGGGTATCCTCGAAGACAAGGTTATCAAAAACCACTTCGCCTCTGAGTTCATCTACAACAAATACAAAGACGACAAAACCTGCGGGATTCTCGAAGAGAATGACGAATTCGGCACCATGACTATCGCCGAGCCCGTTGGCCTTATCTGCGGTATCGTGCCAACCACTAACCCAACCTCTACTGCGATCTTCAAATCACTGATCTCATTGAAAACGCGTAACGGCATCATCTTCTCGCCACACCCACGTGCGAAAAACTCGACCAATGATGCCGCGAAACTGGTTCTCGATGCAGCAGTGGCTGCGGGCGCACCGAAAGACATCATCGGCTGGATTGACCAACCTTCAGTTGAGCTTTCTAACGCACTGATGAAGCACGACGACATTAACCTGATTCTGGCGACCGGTGGCCCAGGCATGGTGAAAGCGGCATACTCATCAGGTAAACCTGCGATTGGTGTGGGTGCGGGTAACGTGCCTGTGGTTATCGATGAAACCGCTGACATTAAACGTGCTGTCGCGTCTGTACTGATGTCAAAAACCTTCGATAACGGCGTGGTGTGTGCGTCAGAGCAAGCGGTTATCGTGATGGACGAAGTGTACGATGAAGTGAAAGAACGCTTTGCGTCGCACAAAGGCCATGTATTGAGCAAAGCAGACGCCGATAAAGTGCGTAAGGTACTACTTATCAACGGTAACCTTAACGCTGATATCGTGGGCCAACCTGCCACTAAGATTGCAGACATGGCCGGTGTAAGCGTGCCATCAGACACTAAAATCTTGATTGGTGAAGGGCTGGAAATCAGCATCGAAGAAGAGTTTGCTCACGAGAAACTCTCGCCAACCTTGGGTATGTTCCGTGCCAAGAGCTTTGAGCACGCGGTCGATATGGCGTGCAAAATGGTAGAAATGGGCGGTATCGGCCACACCTCTGGCCTATATACTAACCAGGACGTGAACCAAGACCGCATCAAATACTTTGGTGACCGCCTGAAAACGGCTCGTATCCTAGTCAATATTCCAACCACGCACGGTGGTATCGGTGACTTGTACAACTTTAACGTTGCACCGTCACTGACATTGGGCTGTGGCTCATGGGGTGGTAACTCAATTTCTGAGAACGTTGGGCCTAAACACCTGATGAACAAGAAAACCGTAGCGAAGCGAGCTGAGAATATGCTGTGGCACAAACTACCAAAATCTATCTACTTCCGTCGCGGCAGCTTGCCAATCGCACTGAGTGACCTAGAAGACAAGAAACGCGCGATGATCGTGACTGACCGCTTCCTGTTTAACAACGGTTACTCAGAGCAAATCGAGTCAATGCTTAAAGCGCAAGGCATGGACGTGAGTACTTTCTTCGAAGTAGAAGCGGATCCAACCTTAAGCGTGGTGCGCAAAGGTGCGGAAGCAATGAAGAGCTTCCAGCCAGATGTGATTATTGCCCTAGGTGGTGGTTCACCGATGGACGCGGCGAAAATCATGTGGGTTATGTATGAGCACCCACAGACAGCCTTTGAAGAGCTAGCGATGCGCTTTATGGATATCCGTAAACGTATCTACAAATTCCCGAAAATGGGTAAAAAAGCCGAGCTGGTTTGTGTGACAACCACATCAGGCACCGGTTCAGAAGTGACTCCGTTTGCGGTAGTAACGGACGATGAAACTGGGGCGAAATACCCACTGGCCGACTACGAGCTGACACCACAAATGGCGATTGTTGATGCCAACCTGGTGATGAACATGCCGAAGTCACTAACAGCCTTTGGTGGTTACGATGCGATTACTCACGCACTGGAAGCCTATGTGTCTATCCTTTCTAACGAATATTCAGAAGGGCAAGCACTGCAAGCGCTGAAATTGCTGAAAGACTATCTGCCAGCGAGCTATGCGCACGGCGCAAACGACCCAATTGCACGTGAGAAAGTGCACAATGGTGCCACCATTGCCGGTGTCGCATTTGCTAACGCCTTCTTGGGGGTGTGTCACTCAATGGCGCACAAAATCGGTGCTGAGTTCCACTTGCCACACGGTTTGGCGAACGCGCTGCTGATTTCCAACGTGGTACGTTTCAACGCCAATGACAACCCAACCAAGCAAACGGCATTCTCGCAGTACGACCGTCCACAAGCACGTCGTCGTTATGCAGAAATCGCTGACCACCTTGGCCTGGCACAAGACG
Source organism: Salinivibrio sp. KP-1 (assembly GCF_000968645.1). NCBI lineage: Bacteria > Pseudomonadati > Pseudomonadota > Gammaproteobacteria > Vibrionales > Vibrionaceae > Salinivibrio > Salinivibrio sp. KP-1. The sequence goes on from NZ_LAQR01000045.1 coordinate 139,854, forward strand.
GCGACCGTACCGCACAGAAAATCGAGCGCCTGCTAGCATGGCTTGAAGAAATGAAGCTGAAACTGGATATCCCAGTCTCAATTCAGGCAGCTGGTGTACCAGAAGCGGACTTTATGGCCAAACTGGATGAGCTAGCGGAAGAAGCGTTTGATGACCAGTGTACAGGCGCTAACCCACGCTACCCACTCATCAAAGAGCTGAAAGAAGTGTTGGTTGCGTCTTACTACGGTAAGCCTTACGTGGAAGGTGAAACCTTCGAAGGCACCACGGTTATCAAGAAAAAAGATGACCAGCCAGCCGCCGCGCCGACTAAAGCCGCGAAAGCAGCGAAAAAAGACGAAAAAGCAGACGCCTAATTTAACCTAGGTAACCGCTTAACGATAAAGACCCGCTCCGGCGGGTCTTTTTGTATTTGAGAGAGCGATCTTCTACCCACTTGCCTCTAACAACCGGCCGTTAAAAGAATCGTTGGAGACGATGTACTCGGCATTGCGGATAAACTCATCATCGACACCGCGACTCGGTTGGCTTCGGTGACGCGGGACAATACCGCCGACACGAATTTTCAGCGCGGAAAGCTCTTTGGCCCACCGCTGGGTCAAACCGCCAATCATGGCGTTGGCAACCGTATCGGGAGTGAGATGAGTGCCCGCGACATTAATGATCACGCCTGGCCGACCGCGTTGCTGCATGCATTCTGCTGCACGTTGGACGACCAAAAAGTATTGTGACGTGGTATCACTGAGTGTTTTGGGTGTGTCCCATTGATTGTCACTGTCGAAAAGCTTAGGCAGGATATCCCCTTGCCAATGATTAATGAGCACATCAATGCCACCAAAAAGCCGAGTAACTTGGCTGAACGCATCGTGAATAGATTCAGGCTCATGGTCAGCTAAACAAATAGGCTGAACGCGCCCCGGATAGTTGCGGCATTGATCGGCACTTAAGCGCAGCGCTGGCCACTCGGTATCGAGCAGCACCACGTTGGCGCCAAGCGAGCAAAAATGCTCAGCCATGGCGCGTCCAGACGGTGAACCACCTGCGGTAATGACGACCACTGCGCTATCGATCTTCATGAGAGTTTCCTCATAATTATCAGTCTATTAAAACAACCTGATGCATTTATTTACCCAAGCAAGTCACGAGAAAGTGACAGCTTACTCACACCTTATTCAAGCATGGGAGTGTAATACTGGACCATAAATACGAGGACTGCGAAAAAAAGACTAAAAACGTCAGGTGGAATGGCAAAAAGAATATCGGGAATCTATAGAGGATCACAGTTTGATAAAGGATCCACCAATGTCATCAAGATCGACTTGCGATCTGACGCATTATGCGCTCACACGCATTTTATCAAAGCAATGTGAGGTGGTGAGCTTTTCATACAAAGTGGCGGGGTTATACGCAGGGCGCTTGGGCTCGGTATCGGTCAAGTGACGGCGTTCGTGGCCAGATAAATTATGATAGACCGCTTCGTCAAAACCGTGTGTACCTTGAGGGGGATAATGCATGGCCGCGGGGGCAAGCTGAAAGCGTAGGTTGGCGCTGGCAATGCCGCCTCGATGAAAGGCATCGGCTTGCGCACTGGCGCGTTGATAGTCTTCTTCATTACTGGCGGCAAGAGGTTGTGGGTCGGGCAGTTGGAACCGCTGACGGAGCACTTGATCATTGCTGACGGGCGTATCAATCGGCGTCAGCGGGGTCGACTCGTTGGCATCACCAGATAATAGCGCCATCATCAGCGCAAAGTCGGAACGACGCCCTTGTACCACCGCATGGTTTAGGTTATCCCCAAACTGAACGTCGCTAATCAGCTGCGCTTTGTCGATGGTATGGATAGTCACTGTGGTTACCCTAGTTATGACGTGGTCGATACGGTAATAACTAGGCTATCGGCAGCAGACGAGAAACTTTAACGCTTTTCTTTGGTTTGGCTTAAATATCTTTGGCTGGTGACCATGTCTCCTATAAGGTCGAGTGAGCGCTGTACCAACTCATCCTGCCTCCGCAAGCCTGGGTTGCAAGGGCTGCGTACTCTGACCAGCAAAATGTTGCATTGAAAACGCCACTCGGTCTTCCGGTAGAGGCGGATAGCGACAAGGCGGCAGAGATTCAATCAGAGCAAGGCGCGGAAGCAGGCCACATCCATTCGCAATTTGAATGGCGAGGCCTGGTCGTGCATTGAGCTCCAACACCATCGGGCCTTTTTCTTTGTCCAGCACCATATCGGTGCCCATATAACCCAAGTCCGTCATTTCCCATGCACTGGCGGCGAGGGTAAGAAGCTGCTGCCAGTGAGGCACTTGCAGGGTATAGAGATCTTGATGGGTATCTGGATGATGCGTAATAGGGCGATTAAACTGCACCGCTTTTAGTGCTTTGCCCGTCGCCATATCTAAGCCGACGCCAACGGCACCTTGGTGTAAGTTAGCTTTGCCATCAGACGCCGAGGTCGATAGACGCATCATTGCCATCACTGGGTAGCCTTGAAAAACAATCACGCGGATATCGGGCACACCCTCATAGCTAAATCCTTCAAAGCTATCATCAAACGCAATTAAGTTTTCGACCACGGCGACATCGGCTTTGCCTCCCAGTGAGAAAAGGCCTGCCAAGGTATTGGTGATATGGCGCTCCACATCATTATGGCTGACCGCTTTTCCCGAGGCTTTGGTATAGACACCTTGGTGGTTTTTTGTCACCACTAAGATGCCTTTTCCGCCAGAGCCCTGCGCAGGCTTAATCACAAAGCCGGGCCAATTGGCGACCATGGCGTGGATGCGTTTGACATCCGCTTGGCTGTCAATCACCCCAATCAGTTCAGGCACCGTGGCCCCCGCTTGTTGGGCGATGAGTTTGGTTTGTAGCTTGTCATCAACCAATGGATACAAACGCCTGTCATTGTAGCGACCAATATAGCGAATGTTGCGCTGGTTCATGCCCATGATCCCTGCGTGGTTAAGGCGAAACGGAGAGGCTAACTTATCGAGGAGTTTGCGCATCATCGCCTCCTGAGGTGGTAGCTAACCCAAGTGGCTTATTACTCGGCTCCGCTAAGGGGCGGAAGCGCTTGAGTTCAGACAAGCGATAGCCCGTGTAATTACCTAGTAGCAAGATAAGTGCAAGGATAACCAGCTGCAGGCCAATAAAGTTAAAGGTGAGATGGCGAATCAAATCATTGGTCATCGCTAAATATACCAGTACGGCAGTGAGCAGTGAGCCGCCACCTTGAATCACCACTTCTTTTGCCCCTTCTTCTTCCCACAAAATCGACATCCGTTCAATCGTCCATGACAGAATGATCATCGGGAAGAAGGTAATGGTGAGCCCCTCCATTAAACCAATATGGAAGGCAATCACGCTAAAGACGGAAATAATCAGGATCACGGTAATAATCACGGCCGATATTCGTGCTACCAAGAGTAAATTGAGCCGCGATAAGTAGCTTCTGATCACCAGCCCCGTGCCCACAATCAACACAAAGCCCACGATACCGGTGATGAGCTGGGTTTGGACAAAGGCGACGGCAATGAGCACTGGCATAAAAGTACCAGAGGTTTTGAGCCCCACAATCACCCGCAAGAACACCACAATGAGCGCACCGATTGGGATCAGCATGATGGTTTTGAACATTGCCTGCTCTTCAATGGGCAAACTATGGATGGAGAAGTTGAGCAAATCGTCGGCCGACACCTTGGCCGAGGTGGCCTGCTGCGGACTGATGTCTTGCGAAATAATGGAGAAGTGCACCTGGCTGTGCTCACCGCCCATCACTTCTAGCAGCGGCCCGCCATGCTGGTTCCATAACAGCGTGTTATCGTGATGGCCATTTTGTCCGCTGACTAAATCAAACAAGTGCCAGCGACTGTCTTGCCACACTTGCAACATGGGGGAAATACTTTGGCGGCGCCGGCCATCTTCAAGCTCTAAACCGCCCACCACGCGCGCATGAATGCCTTCAAGAGCCAAGGTTTTGCGCAGCGCATCGGGTTTATCAAGCGTGTTGAGCAGCAGTGCCGCGTTTTGGCTATCAGGACTATTTAGCTGTTTGATGAGCTCACGGGTCAGGGTGATGTTATCAGCAGAGCGGGCACGAGCACGGTCAAGCAGCGCGAGTGCGGCGTTTTTCGCAGCATTATCCATGACAGGCGTGGCGACCACGTCATCCTCGGGCGGGGTCATGGTGTAGCGCGCGCTGTCATCAACCAGCATCTGGTTCTTAAAATAAAGCGTTTGCTCACCGCTCGCTTGTCGAGCCGACCACTGTGCTTGGCGGCCATGCTCGGTATCGAGCAAGGAAAAACCGTACCCCGCCGATGAGGTGCTTTCATCAATCAGGGTCAAACCCGGCTGGCTGTCTGGTGCGGCCAAACTGATTTTGACCGGCCCGTCGTTAGCATCGAAATTGATTCTCGCCTCGATTTGCCACACTTGGCGCGTTTCGTCAGCCAACCATGGCACGCCATAGACAAAATGACGGTACGCGCTGAGTGCAATACCTGCGACAACTAAAAAGCCAATTAAAAAATAAAAAGGAACCCGTGAAACCATATCGATTACCTACTTGTTTTGGGGGTGTCATCGCCTGGTTCCGATGGCGTGTCCGGCTGATATTGCGGATGAATATGGACTTGGCTGACATCAACCACCGCCAAGTCTTTAAAAAATTCGCGGCCGAGCAGCACTGGGTATTCCATGTTGGTGCGATCGGCGAGGGTGAATTCGGTTTTCTCATGGATGTTACCGACACGAATCCAGGCTTCGACCACTGGGCGGCGCTCAGTGCTATCGCTTGACGATTGACGGATACGCACCCAGCGTTTCACCGGCATTTCCATGATCACTGGCTGATCGCTGTTTTCACTATGATTGACGTTGAACTTGACCCAGGTATCGCCGTCACGCTCAAACTCTTGGATATCCACCGCGTTGAGTGAAGACGTTTCGGCACCGGTATCCACACGGGATTGGAAGGTGTTTTCGACCGCATCAAACCAGACAAATTCGCGTCCACCGAGAATAATCTTGCCGTCGTTAACCGGCACCCGCACCACCTTTTCTTTCACTTTGACGTCAGCGGTGTCGGTCGCCACATTGGCGTAAAGCTTGGCTTGGGTACGCTGAATCACGGTCAGTTGGCTTTCGAGCGCACTCACTTTGTCGGCCAACTGATTTAACGCTGTGCCATGTTGAGCGAATGTCTCGGTGAAAGTTTGTTGTTGTTGCTGGTGTTGGGCAGCCAGGTTATCAAATTTACTGAGCGTTTCCTGGTGTTGGTGCTGCGAGGTTAATGTGCAGCCGGACACCGTAAGTAAAAGCGCACTGATCAGTGAGCAACGAAATAGCATCTAAATCTCCACAGCGTAAGAAGGGTTGCGGCTAGCCATGTCACAGGCAGTAAAGCGCTGATCGCGACGGCGAGAGCAAATTCTAAAGGATGCGACAAAGATGGGTAGGGGGATTCTGTCAAATGTTAGTCAGAATTGACTAAACGCTGATTTAATCGACGGTAATAAAGTAAAGTCTTTAGCAAACAAGCACTCAGACGGTGAAATAAAACACAGCCGTCAATACATGCGTCGCGATTGCGAGCGTGGTGTCAGCGTCAGGTGTGAGGTCGGTAAGCGGCGTTCACCGCCATGTTCACCCTTATCACCGCCCAGTGAGGCGGCGAGTAAGGGCGGTGGTATGGGTGAGCGGTGTCCGCGCTGTTGTTTAATCCGGGTTGCGAGCCACTAAGATCGCGCGTTTGGGGGCCGGATACCCTTCGATGGTTTGCGCTGGGTCATCTGGGTTGAGGTACTCAGGCAGCGAGTTATGGGTCATCCACTCGGTACTGCGCTGCTCATCAGTGGTGGTGACGCACTCGTCGACAATACGCACATCGACAAATCCGACTTTCTCCAGCCACACTTTTAACGCGCGGGCAGACGGGAAAAAGTAGACGTTACGCATTTGTGCATAACGACCGGCAGGCACCAATACCGCGTTTTCATCGCCATCGATAACCAAGGTTTCCAGCACCAGCTCGCCATCTTTACGCAATTGGTCTTTGAGTTGCATCAGATGATCGAGAGGGGAGCGGCGGTGATACAACACACCCATACTGAAAACGGTGTCGAACGCGCGTAGCGCAGGCAGTTTTTCAATTCCTAAAGGCAGCAGGTGCGCACGCTGATCGTTACCCATCAAGCGACGAATGGCGTCGAATTGCATCAAAAAGAGCTCGGAGGGGTCGATGCCCACTGTCAGTGCGGCCTCTTCACCCAACATGCGCCACATGTGGTAGCCATTGCCGCAACCGACATCAAGCACATACCGCCCTTTTAGCGGCGAGATATGCGGCAGTACGCGATCCCACTTCCAATCTGAGCGCCATTCGGTATCAATATCAATGCCGTGTACCTGGTACGGGCCCTTACGCCAAGGGTGCAAGGTGCGCAATAAGTTTTCTAATTTTTTGCGCTCGCCATTAGGCAAGCTACCGGCATCACCAATACGCACCGCGTCTTTCAGTTCAACCGTCTCGGGCGCGGTGGTTGGGATCTTGTGCAGCACTTTTATCCACTTAGGCATATCGCCATGGGGCTGGTTTTGCCAGTCAGCTAATTGCGCTGGCAACACCTCGAGCCAATGGCTCAGGCGGTTTTTAGCAATTAGCTGATAAAAATCGGAAAAATCAAACATCAGATTACTCGTACCATCAGGTTAGTCTTACTTAATCGCCAGCATTGAACCAAAGTTAAAACACTGGAACCACATGGCGACGCTGCTAAAGCCAATGGCATTAAGTCGCGCTTGGTGGGTGGCAATACTGTCTGGGCGCATCACATTCTCAAGTGCACTGCGCTTTTGGCTGATCTCAAGCTCGCTATAGCCATTGGCGCGCTTAAAGTCGTGGTGTAAGTCGATGAGTAACTCATTGGCGGTGTCATCTTCAAAGCGATACTTCTCGGATAAAATCAGGATCCCGCCAGGTTTTAAGCCTTGGTAAATGCGAGTGAGTAGGGCTTGGCGGTCATCAGGGCTTAAAAACTGTAGGGTAAAATTGAGCACCACCACCGAGGCATTGATTATCTCGACATCGCGAATATCGGCTTCGCGAACCTCAACATCGGCGGCGCCGCGATACGCGTTAACATGCAAGCGACAACGCTCAACCATGGCTTGTGAGTTATCCACTGCGATGATTTTGCAACTGTCATGAGGGATATGGCGGCGCATCGATAAAGTGGCTGCGCCTAATGAGCAGCCCAGATCGTAAATGTGGCTGTCAGCGGTGGCAAAACGCTTGGCCAGCATGCCGATGGCCGAAATAATATTGCTGTAACCCGGCACCGAACGCTGGATCATATCCGGGAACACTTCGGCGACATTCTCATCGAACGTAAAATCGCCCATTTTTTCGATAGGCGCAGCGAAAATTTTATCCTGATTAGCCATGTAAGCCCCTACACATCAGCCAAGCTGGCAGGCTTTCGCGCGTGACGCGCGTAAACCTAGCCACAAAAGCGGCGTATTGTAGTGAATTTTTTTGCCCCTGTCTGCACGGTGACCGCGCCGCGTGGGGCGGATATTAAAACAATGCCCCTTGTTGACTTTGCGCGGCGCGCGTGACGGAAGCCAGTGGCGTTGATAAATCAAGACGTTGGTACAACTGTGCGGCCAGTGCAGGGGCCTGATCGTTATCTGAGGTATGAATCATTAAATAGGGCGTTTTGCCCGCGGCTATCCATTTGGATAAGCGTGGGATCCACGGGTCAAAAAACGCGGTGTTTTCGGGCAAGTCTGGATGGCCGATAAAACGTACCATGGGGGCATCGCTGGTGGCGATGGCGTGCACGGGCACACGAGGCTTTTTCTTTTGCGCATCAATAATAGCAGGGGTATCGGGTTTAGCCGCAAATACCGGGCGGCTGTCCATGATCACGCGGTTGGCGTGATGATCGATCAACAGGCGGTTGAGCGCTTTCTCTGCCTCGCCTTTGGCAAAAAAGGCGGGGTGGCGCACCTCTACCCCAAGGGAAAACGCGCGGGGTAGTGATTCAAGAAATGCCGCTAAGCTTGCTAACCCCTCAGGGCCAAAACGCGCCGGCAGCTGAATCGTCCACTGACCAATATGGTCATGGAGCGGAGCCATCAGCTTGATAAAGTCAGCGGTTAAGTCCTGTGCATGACGCAGCTGGCATTGATGAGTAATGGTTTTAGGCAGCTTAAAGGTAAATTGAAAACTGTCTGGAATGGCGGCCGCCCAATTATTCACCGTTTGCGGCGACGGGGAGGCGTAAAAAGTCGTGTTTCCTTCAACCGTGTTAAACACCTCGGTATAGCGGGCTAAACGCTCGCCCGACTTGGTGCCTGGCGGGTAAAAATGATGCTGCCAACTAGGATGAGACCATTGTGTCAGCCCCAATCGTAAGGGCGGATTTAGGTCTTGGTGTAATAGGGATACCATGCCCGTAATGATGCCTTGCCAACCAATAGGTCACTAGCCTAAAAGGAATTGAACAAAAAAACTATCGGTTTTAAGCGCGATCGCTTTACCAAGAGCGGGGCTTTTCCTTTATAATGGCAGGCTTTGACAGTAACGGCACTCATGGGGGCGTACCGTCAGGTACGACAGACGCTGTTACCCGAATTCCCCTCAGTATTTGGCAGGCTTGTGCCCCAGGGGCAAGCGGAATCATCAGAACAGATCAGGAATAATCTATGCGCACCCAGTATTGTGGTCACCTGAATAAAGCCCACGTCGGGCAAGAAGTTAGTCTTTGTGGTTGGGTTAACCGCCGCCGTGATTTGGGCGGCTTGATTTTTATCGACATGCGCGACCGTGAGGGTCTGGTGCAAGTTGTGATTGACCCTGATATGGGTGATGTTTACGAGCAAGCAAACAAATTGCGTAACGAATTTTGCCTGACCATCCGTGGTGAAGTGCGTGCGCGTCCAGAGAGCCAGATCAACAGTGATATGGCCACAGGCGAAGTCGAAGTGGTGGCGAAAGGGTTGGAGATCATCAACCGCAGTGCACCGATGCCGATTGACTTTAACCAGTTTATTTCCGAAGAGCAGCGCCTGAAGTATCGCTACCTTGACTTGCGCCGCCCTGAAATGAGCGATCGGATTAAACTGCGTGCTAAAGCCACCAGCTTTGTCCGTCGCTTCCTCGATGACAATGACTTTTTAGACATCGAAACCCCAGTACTCACCAAGGCGACCCCAGAAGGCGCACGTGACTACTTGGTGCCAAGCCGTGTGCACAAAGGCAACTTTTATGCGCTGCCGCAATCACCACAGCTGTTTAAACAGTTGTTGATGATGTCTGGGTTTGATCGCTACTACCAAATCGTGAAGTGCTTCCGTGATGAAGACTTGCGTGCTGACCGTCAGCCAGAATTTACCCAGATTGATATCGAAACCTCGTTTATGAGCGCCGACCAAGTGCGCGAGGTAACCGAGCAACTGATCCGTGAAATGTGGCAATCACTGCTTAATGTGGACTTGGGCGCGTTCCCAACCATGAAGTATGAAGAAGCGATGCGCCGTTTTGGTTCTGACAAGCCAGATTTGCGTAACCCGCTCGAAATCGTCGATGTCGCTGATATCGTCAAAGACGTAGAGTTTAAAGTTTTCTCTGGTCCGGCAAACGATGAGAAAGGCCGCGTGGCTGTGATTCGTGTGCCAGGCGGTGCCAGCTTGTCGCGCAAGCAGATTGATGAATACACCAACTTTGTTGGCATTTACGGCGCCAAAGGCTTGGCGTGGATGAAAATCAACGACCGTGACGCCGGTTTTGACGGCATTCAATCGCCGGTGGCCAAGTTCCTCAATGCCGAAGTGGTAGAAAGTATTTTATCACGCACCGAGGCGCAAACCGGTGACATTATCCTATTCGGCGCAGACAAAAAGTCTGTCGTTACCGAAGCGCTGGGCGCGTTGCGCGTAAAGCTCGGCCTGGATCTTGAGTTGACCGACACTCAAGCCTGGGCACCATTGTGGGTGGTTGACTTCCCAATGTTTGAGGAAGACGACGAAGGTAACTTGCATGCGATGCACCACCCGTTCACTGCGCCGACAGACGTGACACCTGAAGAGCTGGTGGCAAACCCGGCGGCGGCGAACTCTAACGCGTATGACATGGTGATAAATGGTTACGAAGTGGGCGGTGGCTCGGTGCGTATCCATAACCCAGAAATGCAAGCGGCGGTGTTTGAAACATTAGGCATCGATGAGCAAGAGCAGCGCAAGAAATTTGGCTTCTTGTTGGATGCATTGAAATACGGTACTCCACCACACGCAGGTTTGGCGTTTGGTATGGATCGCCTGGTGATGTTGCTATCCGGCACCGAAAACATTCGCGATGTGATTGCCTTCCCGAAAACCACCGCTGCGGCCTGCTTGATGACTGACGCGCCAAGCCTTGCCAATGACGCGGCGCTTGAAGAGCTGGCGCTGAGCATTACCGCGGCGGCAGAGCAAAACGAACACAGCGAATAAATTCGCCTGATGACGGGCAAATAGCCTTGCCCGTCTTATCCTTGCGACCGATAGCTGCCGTCACCAGGCGGTCGTATCAAGGCGCAAGGTCAATGTCTCAACGCGCCTCAGACTGAAAAGCCAAGGCGCGTTTTTTCTTATTACTCCTTTCACGTGAGGGGAGCGCAAAAAACGGAGAGTCGATATGGCAGGTCACAGTAAGTGGTCGAACATTAAACACCGTAAAGCCGCTCAAGACGCGAAGCGCGGTAAGATTTTCACCAAGCTTATCCGAGAAATTGTGGTGTCAACCAAAGAGGGTGGCCCCGAGGCGGAAACCAATCCACGCCTGCGTGCTGCGGTGGATAAAGCGCTGTCAAATAACATGACGCGCGACACCATCAACCGTGCGATTTCACGCGGTGCGGGCGGCGAAGGTGACGAGAACATGGAAACCGTCATCTATGAAGGTTATGGTCCCGCGGGCACGGCGGTGATGGTGGAGTGCATGACCGATAACCGCAACCGTACTGTGTCAGGTGTGCGCCATGCGTTTTCAAAATCCGGTGGTAACCTGGGTACCGATGGCTCAGTCAGCTTCTTATTCGATAAAAAAGGGGTGATCACCTACCCATCCGGCCTTGAAGAAGATGCGGTGATGGAAGCGGCACTCGAAGGCGGCGCGGACGATGTGGTCACCTATGACGACGGTTCAATGGATGTGTACACCACCCCCAATGACTTTGGCTATGTAAAAGATGCCTTAGATAAAGCTGGGTTTGAAGCTGAGCGAGCGGAGGTGACTCAGGTGCCATCCACCAAAGCGGAGTTAGATGCAGACACGGCACCGAAGCTGCTGCGCTTGATCGATATGTTAGAAGACCTTGACGATGTGCAAGAAGTCTACCATAACGGTGATATCTCGGACGAAGTGGCAGCGAGTTTAAGCTAAATGGCAGTGATACTGGGGATTGACCCAGGTTCGCGGATCACCGGTTATGGGGTGATCCGCCAACATGGTCGGCATCTTGAATATCTCGGTAGTGGCTGTATTCGCACCGAGACAGACGACTTACCCGGTCGACTGAAACATATCTATGCAGGGGTGAGCGAAGTCATCACCCAGTTCCAACCGGATAACTTTGCTATTGAGCAAGTGTTTATGGCCCGTAACGCGGATTCAGCGCTTAAACTGGGGCAAGCGCGCGGCAGCGCCATTGTTGCGGCGGTAAACGCCGATTTACCGGTGTCTGAATATGCCGCGAGGCTTATCAAGCAAGCAGTGGTGGGGAAAGGCAGTGCGGATAAAAAGCAAGTCCAGCATATGGTCACCCACATGTTAAAGCTCAGCGCCACCCCGCAAGCCGATGCCGCCGATGCCCTCGCGGTTGCTATTTGCCATGCCCACACCAATCACACCCTCATCGCCATGGCCGGCAAAGCCAACGCCGCCCGCCGCGGCCGATATCGATAAAAGCGCATAGGGATTTTTGAATACTTAGCGCTTCGCTTACAGAATACGGGAAGAGCAGGAAGTAGTGCCTAGGTCCTAGGATCCTAGGCCCTAGGCACTTTTTCTACAGGGACAGACACGTTACGCTTTTCCGTAATCCGTCCGTCGTCAATCCGACTGGATATACATCCAGTTATTCTTTATCCTTGGGACAAAGTAACAAACAGAGACGCGATTGTGATAGGCCGATTACAGGGAACCCTGATAGAAAAGCAACCTCCTGAGATTTTAATCGATGTGAACGGCGTCGGCTATGAAGTGAGCATGCCGATGAACTGTTTGTACCAATTGCCGGAGGTGGGTGAAACCGCTACCGTGTACACGCATTTTGTGGTGCGTGAAGATGCGCAACTTCTCTATGGTTTTAGCGGTAAACGTGAGCGAGCGCTGTTTCGGGAAGTGATCAAGGCCAATGGCGTGGGACCTAAACTGGGGTTAGCGATTTTATCGGGGATGACGGCTAACCACTTTGTCGACAGTGTCGAGCATAATGATGTCTCGACCCTGGTGAAAATCCCCGGGGTGGGTAAGAAAACCGCGGAACGTTTGGTGATTGAAATGCGCGACCGGCTTAAAAACTGGGAAGCGTTCGATCTCTTTACCCCGCACACGGATGCCGCGACGGCTGAGGGCGCAGCCCTACGCGCAGCGCCAACCACGATTTCGTCTGCCGCGGATGAGGCGGTGAGCGCCTTGGTCGCGCTGGGTTATAAAGCGGCGCAGGCTGAAAAAGTGGTTAAACAAATTGCAACTGATGACATGAGCAGCGAAGACGTCATTCGTCACGCGCTGCGCTCAATGGTGTAACCCATGATAGAAGCTGATCGTTTAATCTCGGCGCAAACCACCCCTGATCGGGAAGAAGAGGTGATCGACCGCGCGATTCGTCCTAAGTTATTGGAAGACTACCAAGGCCAAAATCACGTCCGTGATCAGATGGAAATCTTTATCCATGCCGCGCGCAAACGCCAAGAAGCGCTCGATCATCTATTGATTTTTGGCCCGCCAGGTCTGGGTAAAACCACCTTGGCCAATATTGTTGCCAATGAAATGGACGTCAATATTCGCACCACGTCAGGCCCTGTATTAGAAAAAGCCGGTGATCTGGCCGCCTTGCTCACCAACCTTGAGCCTCATGATGTGCTGTTTATTGATGAAATCCATCGCTTAAGCCCAGTGGTAGAAGAAGTCTTGTACCCCGCGATGGAAGACTATCAGCTGGATATCATGATTGGTGAAGGGCCTGCCGCGCGCTCAATCAAAATCGATTTACCCCCGTTTACCCTGATTGGTGCCACCACCCGCGCCGGCTCGCTGACATCGCCCTTGCGTGACCGTTTTGGCATTACCCAGCGCTTAGAGTATTACAGCGTGGGAGATTTAACCGGTATCGTGAAACGCAGCGCACATTGTTTGGCGTTATCAACCGATGAGGAAGGGGCGATGGAAGTGGCGCGTCGTTCTCGTGGTACGCCACGTATTGCTAACCGCTTACTCCGTCGTGTGCGTGATTATGCTGAAGTAAAAGGCACGGGAGATATCAGTGCTGATATTGCCCAACGTGCGCTCGATATGCTCGATGTCGACAGCCAAGGCTTTGACTACATGGATCGCAAGCTACTCAATGCCATTATTGAGAAGTTCGATGGCGGGCCGGTGGGGCTTGATAACTTAGCGGCGGCGATTGGCGAAGAAAAAGACACCATCGAAGATGTGATTGAGCCTTATTTGATTCAACAAGGCTACCTGCAACGCACACCACGTGGCCGGATTGCCAGCCAGCGTGCGTATCTGCATTTTGGCTTTGATTTGCCGAAAACCTAATCGGCTAAGACTGAGCGAAAAATCCTCGCAAACCTTAATCAAGATCAAGACGTTTTTTGCTAAAACTGCCCCATTGGCCGACAACCAATGGGGTTTTTTGATCTAGATTAAGGTTATGTAGCACGTGAGCCCTTATCGTAACCCCATCTGCTGGCGGTTGCCGGTGACAAGGCAATGAGAGATGGCTTCCGTTAATGCCGCCATCTCGCCTAGTTTCTTCGTGGTTAATCACAGTTTTGTCTCTCGGTTGGTTCGTCTTGCTGTTTTTGTCGCCTGGTCGACAAACCGAGCAAAACACGATTAACACCCAATTGTTGCGCCTATAATATTAGTTATACCTTAATTAGATAAGATTTAACTATAGAATAACCTTGGTGTTTCAACTGTGTAACATGCAAGCAGTCAATTAAGAAGTGTGTAGCTTTCCCCGCGCCAGCCAGCTGTTTTGACTGCCGTGCAGGGTGAGAAAGTAAAACGAGCGATACGCCAGTATCGGCACCGAAAGCGGTGTAAAGGAGTGACCATGATTACCGATATCGTCGATTTATCGCGGCTGCAGTTTGCGCTGACCGCGATGTATCACTTCCTGTTTGTTCCCTTAACGTTAGGCATGGCATTTTTGCTGGCCATCATGGAATCGTTATACGTGATGACCGATAAGCAAATCTACAAAGACATGACCAAGTTTTGGGGCAAACTCTTTGGGATTAACTTTGCGCTCGGTGTAGCAACCGGCCTCACCATGGAGTTCCAGTTCGGAACCAACTGGGCCTACTATTCCCACTATGTAGGGGACATTTTTGGCGCCCCGCTTGCCATTGAAGGGCTGATGGCCTTCTTCCTTGAATCCACTTTTGTGGGCCTGTTCTTCTTTGGTTGGGATCGTCTCAGTAAACGTCAGCACTTGGTCACCACCTGGCTGGTGGCATTAGGCTCTAACTTTTCTGCGCTATGGATTTTAGTGGCCAACGGCTGGATGCAAAACCCCGTGGGCTCAGAGTTTAACTTTGAAACCATGCGCATGGAGATGGTGAGCTTTGCCGACGTGGTCTTTAACCCCGTCGCACAGGTGAAGTTTGTTCACACCGTTGCCGCTGGCTATACCACAGGGGCGATGTTCATTCTGGGGATCAGCGCTTACTATCTGCTCAAAGGCCGTGATATTGCCTTTGCGCGTCGCTCGTTTGCGATTGCTGCCTCGTTTGGCATGGCGGCCATTTTATCGGTAATCATCTTAGGTGATGAGTCCGGGTACGAGCTGGGTGATGTACAAAAGGTCAAACTGGCAGCGATTGAGGCCGAGTGGCACACCGAAGAAGCGCCAGCGGCGTTCACTGTGGTGGGGCTGCCGAATCAAGAGACCATGCAGACTGATTATGCGATCAAAATCCCTTATGCGATGGGGATCATTGCCACGCGCTCACTGGATAAAGAAGTGACAGGCTTAACCGATTTGATTGCTGAGCATGAAACCCGCATCCGCAATGGTATGCAGGCGTACGCATTGCTGGAAAAACTGCGTGCCGGCGAGAAATCACCGGAAACCAAAGCCGCGTTCAATGAAGTGAAAAACGACCTCGGTTATGGCCTGCTTCTTAAGCCGTACACCGACAAGGTGGTGGATGCGACTGAAGGGCAAATTCAGCAAGCCGCGCAAGACTCTATCCCGCAAGTGGCGCCTTTGTTCTGGAGCTTTAGGATCATGGTAGCGTGCGGCTTTGCGATGCTGTTTATTTTTGGCATGGCGTTCTGGCAAACCTGTCGCCAGCGTATCGATGAAAAACCATGGCTACTGAAGCTTGCGCTGATTGGTATTCCTCTGCCATGGATCGCCTGCGAAGCGGGTTGGTTTGTTGCCGAATACGGTCGCCAGCCTTGGGCGGTGGGGGAAATCCTCCCCGTGCACGTGGCCGCATCGAATCTGGCCGCTGGCGATATTATTTTCTCGATGGTGGCGATTTGCTCGCTCTACACCGTTTTCCTCGTCGCTGAGCTTTATCTGATGTTCAAGTTTGCCCGCCTTGGGCCCAGCAGCCTCAAAACCGGCCGCTACCATTTTGAACAAAAAGGCAATCCAGAAGCGGATTTCAGCCGCCAGATTGAAGCATAAGGAGAGAGAGCATGTTTGATTATGAAATGTTACGCCTGATCTGGTGGGTACTGATCGGTGTGTTACTGATCGGCTTTACCGTCACTGATGGCTTTGACATGGGGGTGGGCGCCTTGCTCACCCTGATCGGCAAAACCGACAGTGAACGTCGGGTAATGATTAACGCTGTCGCGCCCCACTGGGAAGGAAACCAAGTCTGGTTAGTGACCGCAGGCGGGGCATTATTCGCCGCTTGGCCGTTGGTGTATGCGGTTTCCTTTTCTGGTTTTTATATCGCGATGGTGGTCACGCTGGCGGCGCTGTTTTTCCGTCCCATGGGCTTTGACTATCGCTCAAAAATCGATGACCCACGCTGGCGCACCGCATGGGATTGGGGCTTGGTGCTGGGGGGCTTTGTGCCACCGGTCATTTTCGGGGTCGCCTTTGGTAACCTCTTACAAGGGGTGCCGTTCCAGCTTAGCGATCTCTTGATCCCAACCTACACTGGTGGCTTTTTTGCACTGCTTAATCCCTTCGCACTGGTGTGTGGATTGGTGAGCCTGTTTATGGTGGTGTTGCAAGGCGCAACCTGGTTGCAACTAAAAACCACCGATGCGCTGCATGTACGCGCACGTAATGTCGCGCAACTGTGTGCATTATTGACCACCGTACTCTTTGTGGCAGCAGGCTTCTGGGTACAAAATATAGATGGCTTTGTGGTGGTCAGTGAGGCGGCGAATCAAGCAGCCTCTAACCCACTGGCGAAAGAGGTCGCGGTACAAAGCGGCGCTTGGATGCGTAACTATCAAGCGATGCCAATCCTCTGGTTAGCACCACTGGTCGGCGCCGTCATGCCATTGTTGGCACTGCTGGCGTCACGTCTTGAGCGCGGAGGTTGGGCTTTCTTGTTCTCGAGTTTGGCCGTGGCGGGCGTGATTTTGACCGCGGGTATCGCAATGTTCCCCTTTGTGATGCCATCGAGCACTTTCCCGGGTCACAGTTTGACCATGTGGGATGCCACCTCAAGCGAGCTAACCTTGTCGATTATGACCATCGTTGCGGCGGTGTTTGTGCCGATTATCTTGGCTTACACCCTGTGGTGCTACATTAAGATGTTTGGTCGTTTAGATGCGCAATATATTGAAGACAACACCCATTCACTGTACTGATTAAGGAGCTTGCATATGTGGTATTTCACGTGGATTCTTGGTGTGCTGCTGGCATGCGCCTTTGGCATTATCAATGCCTTATGGTTGGAGCACACCGAAGCGATGGATCACGACAATGAGTGAGCGCCAACCTGCTCCCGTAGGCCAGCACTTTTCTGGCCTTTGGCGGCTGCTCTCATTGGCCAGTGCCCTGTGCTGGGGCGGCCAAGTAATGTGGGCGCCAGAAGCCTTCGCTCAGCGTATGGGTGGTGTCACGTTTCCGATGGGCGTGGGGCTGCTCTACGCGACCTGTGTCGGGGTGATCCATGCCGTCGGTTTCACGGCGCAAGGCAAATGGAGCCGATGGCTCACCTGGCCGCCATTCGGGTGGGGCGTATCCCTTCTGTTGCTCGCCTTGATGTGGCTGCGCTAGTTGAGACAGGCGCTCGGTGAGTAAGCGCAAAGTGACAAACGAATGACAAAGGCACCCGAGTGGTGCTTTTTTCATCACTCTAGCGTGAGTAATTGCGTGTTTTTTGCAGCACATCACTTCTCGACGGCTTGATGGGCGACCAATGCGCCAGCCGCGCTGTCTCAGCATTTCTATACATCCACAACTTAGGTATAGTAATTGCCTATCGTAAACCGATCATGGGTAAAGACATGACAGAATCAACGCCGTTTCGCTGGCCGATTCGTGTGTACTATGAAGACACAGATGCCGGGGGAGTGGTTTACCACGCCAATTATCTCAATTACTTTGAGCGGGCACGCACTGAACTGTTGCGTGAGATCGGTGTCAATCAACAAGCGCTCTTTGCCGATCGCACCGCCTTTGTTGTGCGCCATATGGATATTGACTTTCACCGCGGTGCACGGCTTGATGATGCACTGGAGGTTGTCACCACAGTGTCAGCCATGGGGCGCGCCAGCATGACCTTTTGTCAAAGCTTGGTGAATTCTGATCAAAAAGCATTGTGTGCGGCGACGGTTAAGATAGCCTGTGTCGACCCAACAACCATGAAACCCAAATCGATTCCAACACAGATTAAATCGGAGATGATGACGTGACCGCTGAACTTTCCATTCTCGACCTGTTTTTGCAAGCAAGCTTGCTTGTCAAGGTAGTGATGCTGATATTACTGGGTATGTCAGTGGTATCTTGGGCGATGATCATCAAGCGCTCCAAGGTCATGCAGCACGCGTTTAGCAAAGCTGAACGGTTTGAAGACAGATTTTGGTCTGGGATCGATCTTTCTCAACTATTCCAAGAAGTGCAAGCGCGCAAAGACAATTTGACGGGCAGCGAGAAAATTTTTTACGCCGGCTTTAAAGAATTCGCGCGTTTGCATCGTAGCAACGACAAAGTGCCCGAGGCCGTGATGGAAGGGACTTCGCGGGCGATGCGCGTGTCGTTATCAAAACAAGTGGAAGAGCTGGAAACCCATCTGCCATTTTTGGCGACGGTGGGGTCGATCAGCCCTTACATTGGCCTGTTTGGTACCGTATGGGGGATCATGCATGCCTTTATCGCCCTAGGCGCGGTAAAGCAGGCGACGTTGGCCATGGTCGCCCCCGGGATTGCTGAAGCCTTAGTGGCGACAGCCATGGGTCTGTTCGCTGCGATCCCAGCGGTCATGGCGTACAACCGCTTGACCGCCAAAGTCAGTAAGCTCGAGCATAACTACATGAACTTTATGGAAGAGTTCTCTAGCATTCTTCATCGTCAAGCGTTTGCGGCAACCCAGGAGTGATCCATGGCGTATCAACCTAAACGGCGCAAGATGACGGCGGAAATCAATGTTGTCCCGTACATTGATGTGATGCTGGTACTGCTGATTATCTTTATGGTGACCGCCCCATTTGTGACCCAGGGAGTGGATGTCGATCTGCCACAAACGGCACAAGCGAAAACCGCCGCAGAGCTGGCAGAAGAGGAAGACAGCGGCGCTTTTATCATTGTGGAAGTGGATAAAGACGGCCAATTAGGGCTCAGTGTCAATAATGGCGATATGACCCGCGGTTTGAGCTTGGAAGAAATTCTGGTGCGCGTCAAAGCTGAGCTGCAGCTGAACCCCAAATCACCGGTGCTGGTGGGCGGCGATGGCCGGGTGCCTTATTCAGAAATCATCCTGACGCTTGATGCATTAAACCAAGCTGGCGTGTCGTCAGTGGGGTTAATGACCGAGCCGTATGAGTCGTAGGTGAGGGTGATGAACGAGCCAAGCGATAAACCAACCCATAAAAAATCAGGCAAAGACTCGCTGATGCCCGCGCTGGCAATATCTGCCGTGTTGCACCTGGTCTTAGTGATTGTACTGTTATGGGGGGCAGACTTTAGTTCTGACTCAACGCCAACCCCTAAAGCGGGTCGCGCGATTGATGCCACTGTCATTGATCCGGCGGTAGTGAATGCGCAGGCGAAGAAAATTCGCGAGCAACGCGATCAGGCTAAACGCGAAGAAGCGGAGCGACTCAAACGGTTAGAGCAGCAAGCGAAACGCCTTGAGCAACAACGTGAGCAAGAAGAGCAGCGCCTTCGTGAAGTGAAGCGACAAAAGCTAGAAGCCGAGCGCCAAGCACGTGAAGAGCAAAAGCGAATTGCCGAGCAAAAGGCCAAAGCGCAAGAGCAAGCGCGTATTGCTAAGCAACAGGCCGAACAGGCCGAGCGCGAACGTCAGCGTAAATTAGAAGAGAAGCGCAAAGCGGAACTCGCGGCGGAGAAAGCGGAAAAAGCACGGCAAGAAAAGCTCGCCGCGCAACGTAAAGCCGAGGAAGAAGCGAAAAAAGCCGAAGCCGAGCGACAGCGCAAGCTTGCCGAGCGTAAAAAAGCGGAAGAAGAAGCACGTAAAGCCGAACAAGCGCGCCAAGAGGCAGAGCGAAAAGCTCAGGAGGCGAAGCGACGACAACAAGAGCAAGAGGCGGCGCTGAACGATTTGTTCTCGGGCCTCGAGTCGGAAGCCAGCCAACGGCAAACCGCGCGCGGGCAATTTATTCAAGATGAAGTGGCGCGGTACGGCGCCATTTTTACACAAATGATCCAGCAACGGCTCATCGTCGATGATGGCTTAAGTGGCCAAGAGTGCGTGGTGAATATGCGCTTGTCACCGACCGGCCTGTTGCTTAATGTGGAAGAAAAGGCAGGCAATACGCGGCTGTGTCGCGCGACAAAAACCGCGGTGGCGTCTGTGTCTCAGTTTCCAATGCCGGAAGATGGCGACATTATTGCCAAACTACGTGATATTGAGTTGACCGTTAGACCTAACTAAACGACAGGATACCAAACATGATGGAAGTGAGCCCCTGCGGTGGCACAAGCAGTGTGACAAGCAAGAGTCAGGATCGTTTGCGAACATGGCGTATCGCCGCGGTTGTGATGCTTTTAGCCTGTCTGTCGATACTGACTCAACCGGCACATGCCGCGCTGAAATTGGTGATCACCGAAGGGGTGAATACCGCGCGCCCGATTGGCGTGATCCCGTTTCAATGGAAGGGACAAGGCGAATTGCCGGAAGATATTTCCGGCGTAGTCGGCTCCGATTTACGCCGCAGCGGTAAGTTTAACCCGCTGGCGGTCAGCGAGATGCCACAAACTCCGTATAGCGATACTGACGTAGATTACAACGCTTGGACCTCGCTGGGGGTGGATGCGGTGGTCACAGGCACGATTACCCCGACCTCGGACGGTCGCTATCAAATTGATTATCAGCTGATTGATATCGTTCGGGGCCAGCTCACCGGTGGGGATAGCAAAGGCCTAGGCGCCGATGGTGAGTTGGTGCAAACCGATGATCACTTGCTGGTCAACAACCGCGCCACGGTCAAAGAAAGCGACTTGCGCCGCTATGCGCATCGCATTTCCAATATTGTCTATGAGCAGCTCACCGGCGAGAAAGGCGCGTTCTTAACTCGTATCGCTTATGTGGTGATTGATAAAGAAAACGACTACCCCTACCAGCTGCGTTTGTCAGACTATGACGGTTATAACGAGCGCTTGATCCTGCGTTCCAAACAGCCATTGATGTCACCGTCTTGGTCACCGGATGGTCGCAAGCTCGCCTACGTCAGTTTTGAAAATGGCCAGGCGGAAATCTTTATCATGAACATTTATACCGGCCAACGTGAGAAAATTGCGTCATACCCTCGTCACAATGGATCGCCACAGTTTTCCCCTGATGGCAGTAAGTTAGCCTTGGTACTCTCCAAAACGGGCAGCTTGCAGGTGTATACCTTCGATTTGAACAGCAAAAAATTGACGCAAATTACCCACGGCCGTGCCAACAGCACCGAGCCATTTTGGGATCCTGATGGTAACTCGCTGATCTATACCTCTGACCGGGGTGGCAAACCACAGATTTATCGCGTAAATTTAGACGACGGAACTAGCCGACGGATCACGTGGCAAGGCAATCAGAACATGGGTGGGCAACTGACACCGGATGGCCGTCATTTGATTATGGTAAATCAATCATCGTCTGGCTATAACATTGCAAAGCAAGACTTAAACAGCGGGGCGGTGCAAATCCTAACCAAAACCTTGTTGGATGAGTCGCCAAGCATTGCGCCTAATGGCAGCATGGTGATTTACAGCTCGGTATATGGACGTAAGAATGTGTTGTCACTCGTCTCTGTAGACGGCCGCTTTAAAGCGCGGTTACCGGCAACCAACGGGCGCGTGCGTGCACCAGCCTGGTCACCTTACCTGTAGTTTTTAATTTTAAACAACGTGCGCTAACTTTCTAGAAAAGGAAAATAGAATGCAAATCAATAAAGTACTGAAAGGTCTGGCGGTGGCACTGCCGATGTTAACTCTGGCAGCTTGTAGCTCAAGCGATAGCTCAACCGGCAGTGGTTCTGGCCAATCAACTAACCAAAACGGCACCACCGTTGTTTCTCCTGTTGACGGCCAAGGCTCAATGACAGAGCAACAAATCCGTAACCAAGAACTGCGTCAGTCGCAAACCGTTTACTTCAACTTTGACGACTCATCAGTACTGCCACAATACGAAGACATGTTGGATGCCCACGCGACTTACCTGCGTGCGAACCCAGCCATGGAAGTGGTAGTAGAAGGTCACGCAGATGAGCGCGGTACGCCTGAGTACAACATTGCCCTGGGCGAGCGTCGTGCCGAAGCGGTTTCTAAATACCTACAAGCGCTGGGCGTACCGGCGAGTCAGATCTCTATCGTGAGCTACGGCGAAGAAAAACCGTTGGTACTTGGCCAAAGCGAAGAAGCTTACGCCAAAAACCGTCGTGCGGTATTGGTATACTAATCCAGCCTTTTGGTAATGGATAAAGGATATGACAATGAACAGTAACTCTGTGCGAACCCTCGCGCTGGCGTTACTGGTGAGTGTGGCAGCCCCCGTGGCTGCCACACCTGCTCCGGTGACAGAAGTAGGGGCGGGTGGCACCGCCGTCGATCGTTTAGAGCGCATGCTCCAAGCTCGTAACCAAATGCAGCTCGATATGCAGCGTCAACTTGACCAAATGGCGCAAGAGCTGAGCAATTTACGCGGTAACGTTGAGCGCAACAGCTATGACATTCAACAAATGGTTGAGCGTCAACGCGACCTCTATCGAGAAATCGATACCCTGAGAACGGCTAAGCAATCAGCACCTGCAGAGCCAGAGAAAGCGCCAGAAGACAAGCCAGCGGTTAACTTCACCGCTGATCAAACCGAGAATGCAGCCTATGAAGCTGCCGTTAATCTAATATTAAAAGAGAAAGATTACCAAGGCGCAACCAAAGCATTTAAAGCGTTTCTTTCAACATACCCAGAGTCGGTATACACCGCCAATGCCCACTATTGGCTCGGTCAGCTTTATTTCTCCAAACGTAAGTTTGAACAAGCCAGCCAAGAATTCACGGCAGTCAGTGAGTTTAAAGACTCTAACAAACGCCCCGATGCGTTGCTGAAGCTGGGCCTGATTGCACAAAAACAAGGTAATGGCGACCAAGCCAATCAATACTTCCAACAAGTGATTGATACCTACCCAGACTCAACCAGCGCCAAACAAGCCAAAAACGCGATGTAGGCAATAAGGTCCTAGGCTCCTAGGACCTAGCCTCTCTCTTCATATTGTTTCTCCCCCCACTCACGTTATACTACTCGGACTGGAAGTTCCGGACTGGAAGTAAGCATGAGTAATCCCATGAGCCAAGTGATTGAAACGTCGCAAAGGGTCTACCCCTTTCCGCCGAAACCTGTGGCATTGACTGACACTGAGAAAAAACAACACGTTGCACGCATCAAACAATTGTTAGAAGAAAAAGACGCGGTGCTTGTTGCTCACTATTACACGGATCCAGAGATCCAAGCCCTCGCAGAAGAAACCGGCGGATGTGTCGCCGACTCGTTAGAAATGGCTCGCTTTGGTAACCAACACTCAGCAAGCACCTTGATTGTGGCCGGCGTGCGTTTTATGGGGGAAACCGCCAAAATTCTCACCCCAGAGAAAACCGTGCTAATGCCGACACTTAATGCGGAGTGCTCGCTAGATTTAGGCTGCCCAGCGGACGAATTTACCGCGTTTTGTGATGCTAACCCTGATCACACCGTGGTGGTGTATGCCAATACCTCCGCCGCCGTTAAAGCGCGTGCCGATTGGGTGGTTACCTCAAGCATTGCGCTGGAGATTGTTGAGCACCTTGATAGCCAAGATAAGCCGATTATCTGGGGACCCGACCGTCATCTTGGTGCCTATATCGAGAAAGAAACCGGCGCAGATATGCTGCTATGGCAAGGTGAGTGCGTGGTGCATGATGAGTTTTCAGCTCAAGCGCTGGAAAAAATGAAGCATCTGTATCCTGATGCCGCGATTCTCGTTCACCCAGAATCGCCAGCCAGTGTGGTAAAAATGGCCGATGCCGTCGGCTCAACCAGCCAGCTGATTAAAGCGGCACAAACGCTGCCGAACGAAAAGCTGATTGTCGCCACCGATAAAGGCATTTTTTATAAGATGCAGCAAATGGTGCCGGAAAAAGAACTTGTCGAAGCCCCAACCGCCGGCGCGGGCGCGACCTGTCGAAGCTGCGCCCATTGCCCATGGATGGCGATGAACGGCCTCAAAGCGATTGAAAACGCGCTTGAAAACGGCGGTGAAGAGCATGAAATCCACGTTGACGACAAGGTGCGCGAAAAAGCGTTAATCCCGCTCAACCGCATGCTCAACTTTGCCGCTGAAATGAAGGGGTAAAGCGGTTCTTAGGGCCTAGGCTCTAGGAACCCGTTTTTATGCTCCTTCCGCATCCTCCGCCAACGCCGCGCCGTGGAGGCTTAAACCGCACAACATGGTGGGCATGGCGTTAAAGATTTCCTCAAACTGTGCCAGCTCTTCCGCGCCTTGCGCTTCCATGGTGGAAAGCGCGGTTTCTGGGTCGTAAAGCAAGCTAATAGACAGCACCACGCCACCAAGTAGGGCATTACCATCGGTGTTTTCTGGCATCAGCGTTTCCCAGTCATCACGGGTCAGGCTCCAGCCTTGCAACAATCCTTCGGCGAAATCGCGGGTCGCTTGGTTGACAATCTCAGCGTCATCCAGCAAACAGCCTTCCGGCCATTGCCAGGTTTTCTCCAACAACTGCTGACGCTGTTCATTCCAAATATCCACAATCAAATTGGCGTACTGCTCAAACTGCTCATGGTTCTCAAATGGCGCTTGTTCTTCGCCCCCCCACATCACAGGGAGCCACTCGCTAGGGCTAATAACATGAGGCGCGGCCGCCATCGCGGTGACGACACCACGAGTTTGCATTTCGTTAAGTAGCTGCTCGCTATCGGCATGCTGGGTGAGAAAGTCTGATAACGTCATAACACTCTTATTTGTATTTTGATCAATGCCATGAGTTTAACAGCTTTCGCACTCGCGTGCTTCCATCGCTCGTACACTGTTGCTCAACACGTTGACGACTGAATCGGGGGTAACTCAGTTTTTCCAGACATAATGATGCTTTTGGTGATGGAATAGCCATTTAAACCTAAAGCCATCACCAACAGCTTGACCGCAAAGCAGCAACTCTCTATAGTACGCCCCGTTAACGCGACAGCGGGTAGGCAAGTCCACCCAATAGATAGCTCGCGTAGCACACAATATGGTGAGGTGTCCGAGTGGCTGAAGGAGCACGCCTGGAAAGCGTGTATACGGCAACGTATCGAGGGTTCGAATCCCTCTCTCACCGCCATCATTTAAAAAACCGCCCTCGTGGCGGTTTTTTGCTATGTGCAGCCGCGAAAAGAGCGAATACGGCACTTCTCAAACATGTTGAAACCAGTAGAAAAAAACATGCCTGTCTGAACTGTGGTGGATGTATCTTAAAAGAGGCGCTCTTTTTTAAGCAAAGTAAGCCAAAATAATGGCTGCGCACTTTTGCAATCTCTATGTAGACGCTATCATAAGCGTCATCTAACCGTTTGAGCGTAGCACCCCGGTAACAACTACCGATCATTAGGGGCTCAACAACCGCTAGCAGCCCAAGAATAAGGATAATAGAGTGAGCGATAAACATAAACCCGCACAACCTCAGCATGGAGCACCATCATACTTTCAACAGCCTAGTGATGATGGCATTGACCTTAGAGATCTCTTTGTGGCGTTATGGCAGGGAAAATATTGGATTGTTGGCTTAAGTATTCTTTTCATGTTGGTGGCCGCTGTTTATGCAATGACCCAGCCTAACGTCTATCGTGCCCAAGCGACAATATCAGCAGTGGTGGATCCTTATAGCCTTTCCGATAAGGAAAGTGAGCGTCTAGTTTTCGTTAACCGAGAGTTAGAAGTTGATTTATTCTCACAAGCAGTCACGGAGCGTCTCTCAGCGCTGGCCGGTCAGCCAGTCAGTGTAAAGCATGAAGTGGCGAGAGGAGATGAAGCCATTAGCCTTTCTGCTGAGGGAACCGATCCAGAGCAAGTTTACCAGCAGGTGAATAGCGTAGCGCAATTTGCGAATCAAGCATATAAAGCTCACCTTAGCGAAAAGTTAAAGCACTCAGTTGATGTATTAAAATTAGAAGTCCGCAACACAAGCTCTGCAACAATTAGTGCCTCTTTGAATGACTATATCGCCCAGCAAACCTACAAGCTGGCAATGCTTAAACACCCCTCAACAGAATTAATCCAAGTGGTGACGTCGGCGATAGAGCCAACGTCCCCCATAAAGCCTAAACGAAAGTTAATTACTGCACTGGGCTTCTTTCTTGGCGGTATGCTCGGTGTTGCCATTGTGTTAGTCCGCTTCGCATTTAAGCGAGAAGACACAGAGTAGTGCTGCTTCCCGCGTCAATGATATAACTGGTAGCGTTGCTCGATACCAACCTTTTTCCAGACCTTACTTAAGGAAACTCCTATGAAAATTGCCGTTGCTGGAACAGGTTACGTAGGCCTGTCAAACGCCATGTTACTGGCGCAACATAACGAAGTGGTTGCACTCGACATTGTGGAAGAAAAGGTCAACTTGCTTAACAACCAGCAATCACCGATTGTCGATGCCGAAATAGAACAGTTTTTAGCCGAAAAGCCACTGAACTTTACTGCTACTTTAGATAAAGAGCAGGCCTACCAAGGCGCGGACTTTGTGGTGATTGCCACCCCCACCGATTACGATCCCGAAACTAACTACTTTAATACCAGTTCAGTCGAGGCAGTAATTAAAGATGTGATGGCGATTAACCCAGAGGCGGTGATGGTGATTAAATCGACCGTGCCAGTCGGTTATACCGCTGAGATTAAACTCAAAATGGGCTGCGAGAATATCCTCTTCTCCCCTGAGTTTTTGCGTGAAGGCAAAGCGCTTTACGATAACTTGTATCCGTCACGAATCATTGTTGGTGAACAATCCGAGCGCGCGCGCCAATTTGCCACCTTGTTGCAACAAGGCGCAGTGAAATCGGGCATCTCGGTCTTGTTTACCCATTCCACCGAAGCGGAAGCGGTGAAGCTCTTCTCCAACACCTACTTGGCGATGCGCGTTGCTTATTTTAACGAGCTGGATAGCTACGCCGAATCCCACGGCTTGGATTCGCGCCAGATTATTGAGGGGGTAGGGTTAGATCCACGGATTGGCGACCACTACAACAACCCCTCGTTTGGCTATGGTGGATACTGCCTGCCAAAAGACACCCGTCAACTATTGGCCAATTATCAAGATGTGCCCAATAACATCATTCAGGCCATTGTTGACGCCAACACCACCCGCAAAGACTTTATTGCTAATGCGATCATCAAGCGCGATCCCAAAGTGGTGGGTGTATACCGCTTAGTGATGAAAGCCGGCTCAGATAACTTCCGCGCCTCAGCCATTCAAGGGATCATGAAGCGGATTAAAGCCAAAGGCATTGACGTGGTGGTGTACGAGCCCGTGCTTGAAGAAGACACCTTCTTTAATTCAGACGTGATCAAAGACTTGGATACCTTCAAAAAACGCGCCGACGTAATAGTCGCCAACCGCATGGTCGACGAGATCCGCGATGTAGAAAGCAAAGTCTACACCCGCGATTTGTTCGGAGCGGATTGAGGGAAAAACCACAGTACGGGCTCGGTCTGCTCTTTTCCGTACTCCGTAAGCGCAGCGCTCTGTATTCCAATTCCCGAATACCGATGACGGAATACAGAGTACGGAAAGAGCAAAGGCCCCGATGCGAGCACGAGGCTGCTTTTTCTAGTCTCTAGTTTCTAGAAGCGAAGCGTCAAGTCTCTTTCCGCCTTCTCCCTCGCAAAATTCCCCAAAAACCATACTGCTCAAAGACCTATCTCGCTTATCCTCACCCGCACATTCATAACTGATGGATGATGCCATGTTTTTTATTACCAGCCGTATTCCCGAACAAGGCTCGCACAGTGAGGCTGGCCGTTGGCTCAGCTTTGATAACCAAAACACCGATATCTCGAAGTGGGTGTATTTTTGTCAACGCGCCGGGCAGGGTGAATACCAAGAGATCACCGCTGCGCCGTTTATGGCCAAACTGAAAGCCTTGCCCGCGCATACCCAGATACTTTTTTGGCTCCATGGTTATAACAACCAAATGGAAAGTCATATTTTCCCGATGGCGCAGACCTTACAACACCAATTTGATCGCCTGTCACCCAACGCCATACTGGTAGTGCCGATTATTTGGCCGTGTGATGAAGATGGCCAGCTCGGCGTTATTGATGATTACTGGGATGACCAACTTGCTGCCACTGCTTCTGGCTTGGCGTTTAGCCGCTTACTGGCGATGTTTGATGATTGGCGTCGCGCCCCTGAGCAACAAACTGACCCGTGCAAACGGCGCATGAACCTACTCGCGCACTCCATGGGGAACCGCACGCTCATCAGCACCTTTCACCATTGGCACCAACATGCTGGACTCGACACCATGCCACAATGGTTTCGACATATCTTTATGATGGCCGCCGATGTTGATAACCAAGCGCTAGAGCCGCACCAGCCAGGGAGAGCCGTCCTCGATGCCGCCAAACAAGTGCATATTTACTATGCCGCCGATGATTTAGCCATGGCTGCCTCAAAAGTGGTGAACGTACGCCACCGCACCGTCACCCGCCGCCTCGGCATGACCGGCCCTGAAAACCTTGATGCGCTTCCCGCCAACAAAGTGACGGTCACCGACTGCGACGCCTTTAATGACCACTTCGATCCCCTCTGGGGTCATACCTATTTTCTCACCGACGACAACGGCCACCCAAGCCCGTTGATAGAGCAGATGATGAATAAGATGATAGGTACATAGAAACTAGGGCGACGATGATAACATTTGAACCAACAACCTGGACGTGGCCATGCCTAACACCTCAATAAACACTGAAACTCTCACCGTCACCCACCACGGTGGCTATCAAACCGTGACGGGCTCTTGTCACCAAGTGGATATAAAACCAAGCGGCTTACGCTTGCTGATTGATTGCGGGCAATACCAAGGCGATGAAGTGCGAGAGGCGAGGGTTAACCTCAATGGCAAACGCATTGACGCGCTGATCCTTACCCACGCTCATATCGACCATTGTGGATTACTGCCATGGCTACTGGCGGCGGGCTTTAACGGCCCCATTTATTGCACCGACGCCACCGCCGCTTTGGTGCCACTGTTAATTGACGATACCTTAAAACTGCAACTTAATATGGATTATGGTCATCGTCAGCGAGTACTCGAACGTATCCGCCAGTTGATGGTGGCACTGCCTTACAACAGCTGGCACCGGCTAAAGCCCAAGCAAAAAGGGCAGCCAGCAACCTATTTGCGTTTTCAACCGGCCGGGCATATTTTGGGTTCGGCCTATGTCGAATTAAAACTGCCGGACCAACAACGGGTGGTGTTCTCCGGCGATTTAGGGCCCAGTAATACGCCATTGTTGCCCGACCCAATCCCGCCAAGTCGCGCCGATATCTTGTTTTTAGAGTCCACTTACGGCGATAAAACCCATGAGTCCGTCGCCACGCGCGCACAGCGACTAGACGCCATTATTCAACGGTCATTAGAAGACGGTGGCGCGATATTGATCCCCGCATTCAGTGTCGGTCGCACCCAAGAGCTGTTGTTTGATATTGAGCAGCTGATTCACCAAAAGCAGCTTGATGATACGCTCCCTATCATTCTCGACTCGCCCATGGCGCAAAAGGTGACGCGTCACTATCGCCAGTTTAAAAAGCTGTGGAGCAAAGAGGCCAAAACCAAGCTGAACCAACACCGTCATCCGTTAGCGTTTGAGCAATGCATTACCATTGATGAACATAGCCAGCACATGGCGCTGGTGAATAGACTAAAACAAACCGGCGAGCCGGCCATTGTGGTCGCCGCCTCCGGCATGTGCCAAGGTGGGCGTATCATGAACTACCTTGCCGCCTTGCTTGAGGACAAACGCACCGATGTGATCTTCGCCGGCTACCAAGCTCAACATACCCTCGGGCGAGAGTTACAACAAGGCAACCAACAAGTGTGGATAGATAACACCCCAGTCACGGTTAACGCGAAAATCCACACCCTTTCAGGCTACTCCGCCCACGCCGACCAAAACGATCTAGTAAGGTTTGTGCAAGGCATCCAACCACCGCCAAAACAGGTCCACTTAATCCACGGCGAACTCGATACTCAGCAAGCACTACGTGCCAAGCTCAAGGAATTCGCAAATTAATGCCTAAAAACCCACCACACCGCCTGCGCAACCTCGACTTTTCGCCACTAAGCCTTTTGCCCACAAAAGTTAGCAGGTAAACTCAAAACCCATTAAAATATACCGACTGTGCGCCTTGCACAGTCAGACAAACTCTAGCTATGCGCACAGGGGGAGCGATACCTCATGGCGGTAGCGTGGGTAAAAACTGTATAAATATTGTTCGTCGGGA
Organism: Salinivibrio sp. KP-1; assembly: GCF_000968645.1. NCBI lineage: Bacteria > Pseudomonadati > Pseudomonadota > Gammaproteobacteria > Vibrionales > Vibrionaceae > Salinivibrio > Salinivibrio sp. KP-1. Next base: position 170,243 of record NZ_LAQR01000045.1, read on the forward strand.
CAATGCATCACATATAGGGTTAAGGAAACACCATGTCTGTATCACCAGAAAAAATGACGCATCTTAAACAGCTTGAAGCCGAGGCTATTCATATCATGCGTGAAGTGGCGGCGGAGTTTGATAACCCAGTGATGCTGTATTCCGTGGGCAAAGATTCTTCCGTGATGCTGCATTTGGCGAAAAAAGCCTTTGCGCCGGGGGTACCCCCGTTTCCTTTAATGCATGTAGATACCACTTGGAAATTCCAAGAGATGTATCAGTTTCGCGATAAAATGGCTGAGCAAGCGGGCATGAAGTTGATTGTGCACCAAAACCCAGAAGGACTGGCGATGAATATCAGCCCGTTCACACATGGCAGTTCAGTGCACACCGATATTATGAAAACCCAAGGGTTAAAGCAGGCACTTGATCAACATGGCTTCGATGCGGCGTTTGGTGGTGCTCGCCGTGATGAAGAAAAGTCACGAGCCAAAGAGCGTGTTTATTCCTTCCGTGATGAGCATCACCGCTGGGACCCAAAAAATCAGCGCCCCGAGCTTTGGAATATTTATAACGGCAAAGTGAAAAAGGGCGAGAGCATCCGAGTCTTCCCGCTATCAAATTGGACGGAGCTTGATATCTGGCAATATATCTACCTGGAAAACATCGAGATCCCAGGTTTGTATTTGTCCAAGCCACGCCCTGTCGTAGAACGAGATGGCACTTTGATTATGGTCGATGATGAGCGGATGCCACTTGAAGAGGGTGAAGTGCCTGAGCACAAAATGGTACGGTTTAGAACGCTAGGTTGCTATCCATTGACCGGGGCCGTGGAATCAGAAGCGACCACCTTGACCGAAGTGATTCAAGAAATGCTGCTGACGACCACGTCTGAGCGCCAAGGACGGACGATTGACCATGACAGCGCCGGCTCGATGGAGAAAAAGAAGCGCGAAGGCTACTTCTAGAGAGTTCGGTCAATGTTACTCACAGCCACCGTATTGGTGGGGTTGATTACGGCGCTGGTGGCCACCAAGCAACGCGTAAGCCATATGTTTATCGCCGCGACCGCTGTCTTGTTAGTCGGTGGTGAGCTCGATACCCAAACGGTACTGAGCCATGCCACTAACACGGGTATCGTTACCCTGGTGTTGTTATTGCTCGCCGCAATTGTGTTAGAGCGCACCGTGTTGCTGAGTTTTTTAGCAAAACATATTGCTCATAGCAAGTATCTGCCGAGCTTAATAAAAATGGGGGCCTTAAGTGCTATTGCCTCGTCTGTCCTAAATAACACCGCGGTAGTCGCTACCATGATGCGGGCGGTGATGAAGTCGCAACTGCATGCGCCCCAGCGTTTATTGATCCCGCTATCGTATTTTTCCATTTTAGGTGGGACGCTAACCTTGGTCGGTACCAGTACCAACTTAGTGGTCAGTGGCTTAGTCACCGCCCAAGGTGGCCCTAACATCGCGATATTTGACTTTTTACCGATTGGCGCGGCACTTGTCGCGGGCTGTGGCGCTGTTGTAATGGTGGTAAGCCGTTGGTTGCCACAACAAACCACTGATGAGTCACTCGAGAGTCAATATTTTATCGAGGCGGCTGTGGCACCCAGCAGCCCGTTGATTGGGAAAACGGTTATCAAAAACGGGTTACGTGCACTTGATGGTTTGTTTCTCGCTGAAATCGTGAGAGGGGATAGCTTAATTTCCCCAGTCAAACCTGACGATGTTATCCAAGCCAACGATAAATTGCTATTCAGTGGCGATGTACGGCGAGTGCATCAAATTACCGCGTTACCGGGATTACACACCTTTAACAAGGGTGACCTCCCCGCGACGAATTTGCGGGAAGTCTTGGTCAGCCCAGAATCAATCCTAATCGGCAAAACGCTTAAGCAAGTGGGGTTTCGTGCTCGGTTTGATGCGGCGGTGATTGGTTTATCACGAGAAGGGAAAACCGTCAGTGGTAAGTTGGGTAATAACCCGATTCAAAGTGGCGACAAGCTGATGCTGGCGGTCGGGCCCGACTTTGAGCGGCGACAGAACATCAGCCGCAACTTCTTTTTGCTATCAGACTACAAAACCTTTCAGCCACTCTCTGTGATGCAAAACTCAGCCGCCATCGCTGGCTTTCTCGCGGCGATTGCGGCAGGCGCCTTGAGCATCATGAGCCTGATAGAAAGCCTGACATTATACCTAGTGCTAATGGTAGGAAGTGAGGTTGCCGATAGTAGTCAGTTACGCCGCCGCTTTCCGTTTGAGCTATTAACGATTTTAGTCTGTGCATTATCGCTCGCCTCTGCAGTACAAAGCAGCGGCTTGGCACAGTCTGTGACACAATCCTTTTTGTCTCATATTAACGGTGTGCCGACGGTCGCGGTATTATTGGGCTTAATACTGTTAACGGTACTGCTCACTGAAACCATGACCAACACCGCTGCGGCCGCTTTGATGGTACCTATTGCACTCAGTATTGCCGATGGGTTGCAACTGAATGCCATGCCTTGGGTGATGGCGGTTGCGTATGGCGCGAGTGCGTGTTTTATCAGCCCATTTGGTTATCAAACCAATTTAATGGTGATGAGCGCGGGAGAGTATCGACCCGCTGACTTTATCCGTGTGGGGTGGCCGGTCACGTTAGTGTATATCGCGATCGTGACCGTATTAATTCCAATTGTATTTCCTTTTCATTCTGTGTGAGTGCTATGACAACAACGTCGACGCCAGCTACCAATATAACCTGGCATAACAGCAGTGTGACCGCACAAGCGCGGGCGAAACAAAAACAACAAACCCCTGTGGTGCTGTGGTTTACCGGGCTCAGTGGCTCCGGGAAATCTACTATTGCCAATGCCGTTGAGCATCAATTATTGGCCGCAGGTGTGCACAGCTATCTGCTGGATGGCGATAATATTCGCCATGGCCTCAACCAGGACTTAGGTTTTAGCGCTGCAGACCGAGAAGAAAACATCCGTCGTATTGGCGAAGTCGCTAACTTATTTGTTGATGCCGGGGTGATTGTGCTCACTGCCTTTATCTCGCCGTTTCGGGCCGATAGGGAAAAAGTGCGTGCCCGTATTGGGGAGGCCGCTTTTATTGAAGTGTTTGTTGACACGCCGCTTGCCGTCTGTGAAGCCCGCGATCCGAAAGGCTTGTATAAAAAAGCACGTGCAGGAGACATTCCTGATTTTACCGGTATTGATTCGGCCTATGAGCCGCCCAATGCGCCTGAGATACATTTGCACACCGACCAAGCCGATATTGAAACCTGTGCCCAGCAGGTGGTGAGCTATCTCGACACTCACGGGTTTACTCGAGCACCACAGGGAGCCAACTAAGCCATGCATTACGATGTGTTTAATGGTGATGCCGACGGCATTCTAGCGTTGTTGCAGTTGCGAAAGGCATCGCAATTACAAAAAACCGCACCGCAGGCAAGTACGCTCGTCACGGGCGTTAAACGCGATATTCAACTGCTTAACCAGGTCGCGCAACAAACTGATGTCTCGAGTGTCACTGTGCTTGATATTTCAATGGATAAGAACAAAAACGCCCTTGAAGCTTTGATTAAGCGTGATATCCCAATTTTCTATTGCGATCACCATCGCACCGGAGAAGTGCCCGTCGCCGATAACTTCACTGCGTTAATCAATACCGATGCCAACACCTGCACCAGTTTGTTAATTAACCAGCACCTTGGCGAGCGCTATGTGGCTTGGGCGATAGCAGCGGCGTATGGCGATAACATGGTTGCTGCAGCCGATGCCTTATGTGAGAAACACGGTATCGCGGCCGACCAACAAGCGTTTTTAAATGAACTGGGGGTGTTGATTAATTACAACGGGTATGGTGCCAGCGTCGATGATTTACTCTTTGCGCCCGCAGATTTATATCACGCGTTAATGGCCTATGAGTCACCGATTGCGCTACAAGTCGATCGCACGTCGCCGTATTATCGACTACAAGGCGGGTACGCTGAGGATATGGCCAAGGCTCAGGCGGTGGCACCCGAGCACACATCGACAGAAAGCACTATTTACTGTTTACCGAATGCGGCGTGGGCGAGACGCATCAGTGGCGTGTTCGGCAATCAATTGGCCAACCAAGCGCCTGATAAAGCGAATGCGGTATTAACACTTAACCCGAACGAACAAGATTACACCGTCAGCGTGCGCGCCCCGCTCAGTCAGCGCCATGGTGCCGATGAAGTTTGTGGGCAATTCCCCACCGGTGGTGGCCGCAAAGCCGCGGCTGGGATTAATCAGTTACCCAAATCAGAGTTAACCCCTTTCATCGACACGCTGAATCAGTATTACAGGAAGCAATAACCAATGTCACACTCTTCAGATTTAATAGCCAAAGATATTGAAGCCTATTTGCAGGTGCATGAAAACAAGGATTTACTGCGCTTTTTAACCTGCGGCAGCGTCGATGATGGTAAATCTACTCTGATTGGCCGATTGCTGTATGACAGTAAGCTGATCTATGAAGATCAGATGGCGGCGATTGAAAAAGACTCGCAAAAGTTCAACACCACCGATGAAGCGTTTGACTTGGCCTTGCTGGTTGATGGCTTACAATCAGAGAGAGAGCAGGGCATTACCATTGATGTTGCCTATCGCTACTTTTCGACTGACAAACGTAAGTTCATCATTGCTGATACGCCAGGGCACGAACAATACACCCGTAACATGGTCACTGGCGCGTCGACATGTGAACTGGCGATTGTCATGGTCGATGCTCGCCATGGCATTCAAACCCAGACCCGACGCCACAGCTATATTTGTAGCTTGCTGGGTATCAAGCACATCATTGTCGCGGTGAATAAAATGGACTTGGTGGATTACGACCAAGCCGTGTATCAGCAAATTAAAGCCGATTACCGTGACATGGCCAAGCACTTTGCTATTGATGACATTCGCTTTGTGCCCATTTCCGCACTGAAAGGCGATAACGTGGTGACCCCTAGTGAGCAAATGGACTGGTACCCCGGCGCCACTTTGATGAAGCTGCTTGAGACCGTCAAAATCGCGCAAGATAAAGATACCGAGCACATGCGCTTTCCGGTGCAATATGTTAACCGGCCTAACCTTAACTTTCGTGGTTACTGTGGCACCCTAACCTCGGGCACCGTGCATGTTGGCGACAATGTCACCGTGTTGCCTTCAGGAAAACAATCAGTGGTTGCCTCTATCTATACCTACGATGGTGAATTAGACTGCGCTTACCCCGACAACGCCATTACCCTAACGCTTGAGGATGAGATTGATATCTCACGCGGCGATATGTTGGTACATACCGGCCACGAACCCACCGTGACTAACCAGTTTAGCGCGCATGTAGTATGGATGGACGAAGCGCCGCTGCGAACCCATAAAGACGTATGGGTGAAATTTGCTACTCACATGACGACAGGCAAAGTCACCAACATTCAGCACAAGATTGATGTGAATACACTCGAAACCCATGCGCCGAATAGTGAAAGCTTGGCGCTTAATGAAATCGGCCTTGCCGACTTCACGCTTACCGAGAAAACGCCACTAGATAGCTACCAGTCATTACCAAAAACGGGGGCGTTTGTGCTGATTGACCGTCACAGCAACTTAACTGTTGGTGCTGGCATGGTCAAAAGCGTCAATGAAAATGGTGAGCAGAGCACACGCACTTATACCGAAGCAGAAAAAGCCTTGAATGCGTATATCCGTGAGCATTATCCGGAGTGGGGGTGTGTGGAAGTATGAAGATTTTAGTCACAGGCGGTGCGGGTTTTATTGGTTCTGCGGTTATTCGCCATATTATTCAGCACACCAACGACAGAGTGATCAATCTCGACAAGCTGACCTACGCCGGAAATCTTGAATCCTTGGTATCAGTTGCTGACAGTGATCGCTACACGTTTGAGCAAGTGGATATTTGTAACCGTGCCGAATTAGATCGCGTCTTTGCCGAGCATCAACCCGATGCGGTGATGCATCTAGCGGCTGAATCGCACGTTGATCGCTCAATCGACGGTCCCGCAGCCTTTGTCGAAACCAATATTGTGGGTACCTATACGCTATTAGAAGCGACTCGCGAGTATTGGAACCAGCTTGACGAGTGTGCCCAACAAGCGTTTCGTTTTCATCATATCTCGACCGATGAAGTGTATGGCGATCTACCGCACCCAGATGACGTTGAAGCAGATACGGCGCCCTCAGCGGATGAACAGCTGCCTCTGTTCCTAGAAACCACGGCATATGCACCTTCAAGCCCTTATTCAGCCTCTAAAGCCTCAAGTGATCATCTGGTGCGTGCCTGGTTGCGCACTTATGGCCTACCGACGATAGTCACCAATTGTTCCAACAACTACGGCCCGTATCATTTCCCTGAAAAACTGATCCCGCTTGTGATTCTTAATGCTTTAGCGGGTAAAGCATTACCCATTTATGGCAAAGGCGATCAAATTCGTGATTGGCTGTATGTTGAAGACCATGCCCGAGCACTGTACAAAGTTGTCACGGAAGGCAAAGTCGGTGAGACTTACAATATTGGCGGCCACAATGAAAAGAAAAACGTTGAGGTGGTAGAAGCGATTTGTGCCATTTTAGACACATTGGTACCGAAAACGACTTCTTATGCCGAGCAAATTACGTACGTGCAAGATCGCCCAGGGCATGATCGACGTTACGCGATTGACTCAAGTAAAATGCAAAAAGAACTTGGCTGGACACCGGTCGAGACCTTTGAAACCGGCTTGAAAAAAACGGTTCAGTGGTATTTAGACAATCAAACGTGGTGTCGTAATGTTCAGGATGGTAGTTACCAAGGCGAACGCTTAGGTGTCAACTAGCCTTCAGCTTTTTCAAATTTTTGGTTCTAGGCCTTAGCTTTTTCTAGGATCTAGAACCTCGGATCTAGGACCTATTTTTTTATGAAAGGTATTATTCTGGCGGGTGGCTCAGGCACTCGCTTGTTCCCTATCACAATGGGCGTGTCTAAGCAGCTGCTACCCGTTTACGACAAACCAATGATCTACTATCCGCTATCTGTGTTGATGCTAGCGGGTATTCGCGAAATTCTCATTATCACCACACCTGAAGATCAAGATAGCTTTCAGCGACTGCTTGGTGATGGTAGTCAGTTTGGTATCAAACTTGAATATGCAATTCAACCCTCGCCTGACGGCCTTGCTCACGCCTTCATCATTGGTGAAGAATTTATTGGCGGCTCGTCAGTCTGTTTAGTGCTGGGTGATAATATTTTCTGGGGACAAGGTTTTAGCCCTAAGCTGCGGCAAGCAGTTGATAGTGCGAAAAATGGTAAAGGCGCGACTGTGTTTGGTTATCAGGTGAAAGATCCTGAGCGTTTTGGCGTTGTTGAGTTTGACAAAGAACAGCGAGCCATTTCAATAGAAGAAAAGCCGCAAAAGCCTAAAAGTAACTATGCCGTCACTGGTCTGTACTTTTACGACAATGATGTCGTAAAACTGGCAAAAGAGGTAGAGCCATCAGTACGCGGAGAGTTAGAGATCACATGCCTGAATGAGATGTATCTAAAACGCAAAAAACTAAATGTCGAATTACTGGGTCGTGGCTATGCGTGGCTTGATACAGGCACCCATGAAAGCTTACTAGAAGCTGCACAGTTTGTTGAAACCATTGAGAAACGTCAAGGCTATAAAGTCGCCTGTTTAGAGGAAATCGCTTTTAACCAAGAGTGGTTATCTTCAGCACAGTTACATCGTCAAGCTAATAAACTGAAAAAAAATAGTTACGGCGAATACCTTCAAAATCTTTTGGGAGATGCGTAATGATCCCTGTCACCAAGCCCTATCTCCCCGACCGAGATAAATTAAAACGCTATATAGACGGTATCTATGAGCGAAACTGGCTGACCAATAATGGCCCTTTGGTTCAAGATCTCACACAGCGTCTGGAAGATTATCTAGACGTTGAAAACCTGTTATTGGTTTCAAACGGCACGTTAGCGCTACAAGTTGCCTACCGTGCTTTGGGAGTGAGTGAAAGCGCTACTGGTGCACAGAGTGAAGCGATTACGACGCCATTTAGCTTCATTGCGACGGCAAGTTCACTGAAGTGGGAAGGCGTGCAGCCAATATTTGCCGATATTGACCCAGAGACTTGGTGTTTAGCTCCCCAGAATATAGAGGCAGAGATAACAGCAAAAACACGCGCTATTGTGCCCGTTCATGTATTTGGTAATGCTTGTGATGTCGAGACAATTGATAAGATAGCACGGAAGCATCAGTTAAAAGTCATCTATGACGCGTCCCACTCTTTCGGTGTTAAATATAAAGACGAGAGTTTATTAAAGCATGGCGATGCGGCTACTCTAAGCTTTCACGCCACCAAACTCTTTCACACCGTTGAAGGGGGAGCGATCATCTTCAAACGCAAGGAAGATCTTGAGCGGGCTAAAAAGATGATCAATTTTGGTATTACTGGGCCTGAAACAATTGAAGAGTTGGGTATTAATGCCAAAATGAATGAGTTTCAGGCCGCAATGGGGTTATGCGTGCTGGATGAGATGGAAGACAATCTAACAGCGCGAAAAAATTTATGGCAATTCTATCAGCAGTCAATAACAAAAGCATTGCAAATGCAAAAGCTGCATGAAGAGCTGGTCTATAATTATTCTTACTTCCCTATAGTCTTTGAAAGTGAGCAGCAAGCCGTCAATGTGGCTGCTAAGTTAAAGGAAGGTGGTGTGCACGCGCGGCGGTATTTCTATCCTTCTCTCGATAAACTAGGACTAGTAGAAAAAGACAATAAAGTATCATCTTTCTCTCGAGATATCGCAAGCCGCATTTTATGTTTACCCATCTATGCCACTTTAAGTACTACGGAAGTAAAATACATTACTGATATTTTAAAGAAGGTGACTATATAATGAAAAAAATCCTATTTTTAGGTGGTGCGCCGACACAAATCCCACCAATAAAATATGCACTTAAGGAAGGTCATTATGTTATCACCTGCGATTATCTCCCGGATAATCCCGGCCACAGATTATCTAATCAGTACTATAATATATCAACGACTGATAAGGACGCGGTACTGGAGATCGCTCAAACTGAAAATATTGATGGTATTGTAGCGTACGCATCTGATCCTGCAGCTCCTACAGCGGCTTATGTAGCAGAAAAAATGGGATTGCCAGGAAACCCTTACAGAGCGGTAGAAATTCTTGCACGTAAAGACTTATTCCGAAAATTCCTTGCAGATAACCACTTTAACGTACCGCGTTCAAAATCATTTTCTGATAGTCAAGATGCGAAAAAATGGCTGAGTGAGATTGGTGTTCCTGCATTCGTAAAGCCTGTGGATTCATCTGGTAGTAAAGGCGTAACCCATATACAGAATCATGATGACCTAGAAAGCGCTTTTGAATACGCACTTCAGTTCTCACGTGAGAAGAAAGTGATTGTTGAAGAAAAGATTATTAAAACAGGGTATCAGGTTGATAGCGATATTTTCATGCTAAATGGAGAAGTGGTTTCTTGTACTTGGGGAAATCAGCATCAAGACTCAGAGTGTCATCCCTATGCGCCCGTTGCCATCAGCTATCCATCTGTACTTCCTGATTATATTCAACAAAAAGCTAAAAGTGTGATTAATTTAATACTGAATAACCTTGGCTTTAATTCAGGTGCCTTTAATGTTGAATTTGTTGTTGATAAAAATGATGAGGTATGGGTTATTGAAATTGGCCCAAGGAACGGCGGGAATTTGATTCCCCAAGTGCTAAAATATGCTACGGGAGTAGATATGATCTCAGCGACAGTAGATGTCGCTCTAGGAAAAATGCCTAAGCAAATGATGCGTAATGATGTAGAAGGGTGTTGGTCCAGTCTTATTGTCCACTCTCGTAGCACTGGTACGCTTAAAGAAATATCTCTTTCTGAAAGAGCAGAGAAATATATTGTTGAGAAGGAAATTTACGCTAAACCAGGCGATAAAGTCAATAAGTTCAGTGGGTCACACGACACAATAGGAATGATGATTTTAAAGTACCCAAACAAAGAAGACATGCTCAGTATACTAGATAATATGGAAAAAGATATTCAAGTTATTGTTGATTGATTTAAATAGTAAACGAAACTGTAAACGGAAGCATTATGAAAAAATTATTAGTATTAGGTGCCTCGGGTAGTTTGGGGAAAGGTGTTATAGAGTATTTGAAATCAGAATATTGTATTACGGCCACTTATACATCAAATGAATTCGAAGAACGTGACATTTTGGTTCGTCATGTGGATATTACTAATCCAGAGAGCCTTGATAAACTGGGTGGGGACTTTGATGCGGTCGTAATGATTGCAGGTGCGATGCCAGCGACTATGAAGGGATATAACCCGCAGAAATATATTGATGTAAATGTCACTGGTACGTTAAACGTACTCGAGTATTGCAGAAAGTCAGGAATTAGGAAATTCATTTATATTATGACATTTTCTGATGTTGCATATAAATTCTATAACGGTGTTCCTATTGAGAGTGATGATATAAGAGGCTTGAACTTAACGGGAGATCATGCTGTATATTCGATCTCAAAGGTTGCTGCCTGTGATCTCGTCGAGCATTATCGTCAGGAGTATGGACTACAAACCATTACTTTCAGAATTCCGACCGTTTATTGTGCTGATCACAATTTTAATTATTACGTAAATGGCGAGCTTAAGACCAAAGCATATATCCAAATGATTAAATCGATCGTATCGCATGGTAAGGTAGAGCTGTGGGGTAATCCCGAAAATGCGAAAGATATGCCATACATCAAAGACTTTTCCCGCCTGATTGCTCTTGGTGTAGAGCATCCGACAGCTCAAGGTGTATTTAACGCAGGCACAGGGCAGCCTGTCACATTAAAAGAGCTTGTTGATACAATGATCGAAGTCTTTTCGGAGAGTCAGTCTGTAAATGTTATCGCTAGACCAGAGAAGCCATCACAGCCGAACTTTACCTTTGACATGAAAAAAACAAAAGAAGTTTTTGGCTTTGAATCACAGTGGTCTGTTAAAAATATGTTTGAAGATATTAGAGATAAGCTTGGTCTTGGGGCTTTTAAAAAATGAACACGCCCAGAATAATATTACATCTTGGCCTTCCTAAGACAGCAACAACATCAATCCAGCACAACGTTTTTCAGAAACTTCATGAAGAAAAAAGAATTAACTTCTTGGGTAAGTGCCTTGATTTTGATTATAAATCGGCAAATTTGAACGTCATTAATTATGCCGGGAAGTTTATTAGAGATGCTGCTGAGCAGGCGTTATCTATCTCTGAAGCAAGAAGGCAACTAGCTATATCTTTGGATAACGACCTATTAAACGTTTTTAGTGATGAAGGCTTAATGATTGCTTACCCAGGAAAAGAAAATCTGCCTTTAAAGAGAAAATTTAATAATCTAAAAGCCATTTTTGAAGGTTATGATGTACAAGTAGTTGTTACAACAAGGGAGCCTGTTGACTATCTCTATTCATTATATGTCCAGCTGTACCCAGACTATTTCGATAGGATAGATAGCATGAACTCATTTGGTAAATATATCAGTAGACTTCTGGCTGAACCTGACAATGTTCTTTTTGAATCTTTTTTTTACTCCAAATGGCTTAAAAAACTTCAAAGTCAGTTTGACGTTACAGTGTTAGACTATGAGGATTTTGCAAAAAATAAGCCAAATATTTATCAGTCTTGGTCCGATCTTTTATTACTATCAGAGGAAGAATTCCAATCAAAGTTTGAAGCTAATAAAATTAATGAAAAGAAAAAAGTAGGAAAAGAAGTTAAGGAGGTAAAAAGCTTCAAATATATTGAGGATAAGGTTCGAATTTTTCTAAGAAACAGAGGTCTGCTTTTCTTACTCTTTAAGTGGATATACAACCAGTTTGGACTAAAAAGAGCGTTGAGGTATCGTTATTCGTCTAGGGGGTTGCATCATTACCCAACGAAAGAGCAGTGTGATCGTTTGAGAGAACTGCATCGCCATCATCAATACTGATGTATCATGCTTAATAGGTTTAATACTTAGTGTTACTCATTAAAAACTTGCCTGTGTAATAATTAAGATATATTTAAGTGTTATGTGTAACCTGTTAGTAAGTATTAGAAGGAGTTTTATGGAAAGCGTTGAAGGTATAAAGAGTAAGATGACTCGTTTGCTTAGAAATTTATATCATTGGGTTTCCTGTGCTTATAGACACACTAAGACTAAAGTAAGAAAAAGAAATAAAGTGTTTGTCATAGGGTGAATAAAACTGGTACTACGACCATGTCAAAAGCACTTGCAGATTTAGGTTATGTCGCTGGGAAAGAGAGAGAACCTAAGCCATTATTTTGGGCTTGGGTAAATAGTGACTATTCTAAAACAATAAAGTTTTGTGAAAAAGCTGAAGCCTTCCAGGACTCTCCGTTTTCTTTTCCCAATACCTACAAGTGTTTATATCAAGATTATCTGGGCATTGAATTTATATTAATAGTCAGGGGTGATGACATACAATGGTATAAATCTATAACTAGTTTTCACTCAAAGACTTGGGTTATATAATGGTGTTCTCCCTACCAAAGAGCAATTAAAAAATTCTCTTAATTATTACAGAGGTGGATCATGGGATGTCAATCAGGTCCTCTTTAAAACTCCTGAAGATGAACCCTACAATGAAGAAATCTTACGAGATTTTTATCGAAAGTATATTCAAGACGCTATCGATTGTTTTCATAACCGCTATCATGGATCTATCGTAATTGATGTTGGTGAAAGTGACTCATATCAAAATATTTAGATTTTTTTATCTACACTCGTATTACCACGACTTCCCTTGGGAGAATGGAACTTGATGCAGGGCTGTATTAAATGAAGGCCATGAACCGAAAAATTGGCGTTGGCGTATTGTGGAACTTAGCGAGCCTGTTCCTGAGTCGCGGTGCCAGCACCATTTTTATGCTGTTTCTGGCACGAATTCTCGCACCGGAAGCTTTTGGCTTGGTTGCCATGGCGGCCGTGGTATTCGAATTGGCTAATGCATTCATTAGCTCGGGCTTGGGTGCGGCGTTGATCCGCAGTAAAGACGTTTCTGATGCTGATCTGAACACAGTTTTCTACACCAACCTTGGTCTTAGCTTCGTCGCATACGCTGCTATCTTCGCTGGGGCTCCTTACATTGCTGCTTTCTACAGTCAGCCGGAGCTAGCGGCATTGGTGCAGGTGATGGGCCTAGTGGTATTAATCAATGCCGCAAAGATTGTTCAATCGGCAGTTTTAAGCCGCAAGATGGACTTTAAAACTCAAATGAAGGCTAACACCCTGGCTACCGTGGTGTCTGGCATGCTGGCGGTGGCAGCAGCTTATCAGGGGTGGGATGTATGGAGTCTGGTGGTGCAGATGCTCAGCCAGGCGGCGGTATCAGCAGCGATTCTGTGGATGGCCGGCAACTGGCGGCCGGCTTGGCAGTTTTCTACTGAATCATTTTTGCGGTTGTTCGCATTTGGGCGAAATCTGTTAGCGGAAGGATTGCTTGCTGTGGCGTTCCAGAATTCCTATATACTGGTAATTGGTCGCTTTTTCAGTGCAGAACTCACCGGCCTTTACTTCTTCGCAAAAAAAATCAGTAGTCTGATTTCGCAGCAGCTAACCAGCGCAATTCAGCAGGCAACATTTCCCGCGTTATCTACCTTGCAAGATGACAATGCAATCCTGAAGCACAAGTATCGGCAGATCATGCAGTTGATGATGTTCCTGATTGTACCCATCATGATGCTGTTGGCGGCGTTAGCGCCACAGCTAATCAGCGTAGCTTTTGATGAAAAGTGGCAAGGCGCAGTGCCATACCTACAACTGCTGTGTATGGTCGGGATGATTTACCCACTCCATGCCCTGAATATAAACCTACTCAACGTAAAAGGACGCTCCGACTTGGTTTTCAAAGTCGGTTTGGTAAAAAGAACCGTTAACTTGACAATGCTGTTCTTGGCTATTCCCTATGGCGTATTGGGAATAGTTGTCTCCCAAGTGATTGCTACCTTTCTTGCGCTAATACCTAACACATATTTCTCTGCCAGGTTAATTGGCTACACCACCGTTGAACAAGTGAAAGATGTAATCAAACCCATCGGTGCCGCAGTGGTTGCAGGAGCATGTGCACAGTGGACTGCGTACGCTATACCAGCGCACCCGATGATTGTATTGATGCTCTCTGGGCTTGCCGGGGCGGGAGTATACATGCTCGTGAGCTTTCTCATTCGTGCTGAAGGAGCTTTGATGCTGTGGGGCAAGGTATCCAAACGTCTTCAGCGCGCATAGCATTTGGGAAAGAGGATATATCATGGTTGAGCATTTGAAAGCGGCCGGTTTGGCGTGAATTTAGATAATAAGTGCAACACTCATGGTCAAACTGGCGAAAGGAAGTCAACTGCTGATAGTGGTACGCTTCTTATCGCCAAAATTAAAATGGGATTACCATGGGTTGCCAGCAGTTGACGGCAGGGCGAGCGCATGAATTGATTTCTATTTAACTCATGTTCATCAAATGCTACTAACTTATGGATAATGGTTTGTTTCAGTCAAATATTGTTGGTAGGGACTGTTTGATTATTAGACGATTACTTGATTGGTGATGAGTGTACCTTGTTATCAGTACGTTGCCGTTAACAATGTAATGACTCATGCGTTCTACCTGGCTATTATATAAGCTCAAAAACACTCACAGCAAAATAGCTTCATGAGGCCACTCGCTAGCATTGGTTAATTAAGTCGATGTACTGACAACTTTATGTTGAATCAAAAAAAATGCCGGCTGAATAAGAGTAGATGACCGCGCGAATTTTTTTTGCACAAACAAGGAAAGTAGTTTTAATTTTATTAAAAAAATAGAAGAGTTTCAAAGCTAGCATTCAACGTAAGCGACTGATGTGTCCGATGACCAGAAGTACCTTGCATAAGTGCTGAGAAGCTTTTCTTGATGCGGATGTTCACCCGTCTTCCGTGAAATAGGATGAGTTTAGTGAAAAAATTAAATATACAAGATGAAAAATTACGCTGTGAAGAAGAAATATTAAAATTTTGGATCGAGGGCTCTAGTATACCTATTGTAAGTGTCGGATGTATTGCTTATAACCATGAGGATTATATAGAAGATGCCATTCGCGGATTTTTGATTCAGAAAACAGTATTTCCTTTTGAAATATTAATTCATGATGATGCATCAACCGATAAAACTATCGATATTATTAATTTCTATAAAGAGAAATACCCAAATATAATTAAGGTTATTTCGCAGTCTGAAAATCAGTATTCGAAAGGAAAGAGAATTACCCCAATCATAGCCAAGCAAGCTGTGGGGAAGTATATAACATTGTGTGAAGGGGATGATTATTGGAATGAGCCAAATAAACTACAACGACAGTACGAAGCTTTAGAAAAAAATGAAAATATTGATATCTGCTTCACGCCTGGACTTAGTATAGATGAATCTTCGAATAAAATAAAATCAATATGTGATTACGGATGTAATGAGAAAGTTTTTTCGCAGTCAGAGATAGTAAGGGGTGGAGGGGATTTTATGCCAACTGCTTCACTTATGATAAGAACCGATTTTTTTTATCATTTACCAAATTGGCTAGATAAAGCCCCGGTGGGAGACTATTACTTTCAGATCCTTGCCTCTAAAAAAGGTGGTGCGATGTACCTTCCTATAAAAAGTTGCGTCTACCGCAAAAATTCAGTAGGTTCTTGGACGTCAAGAAGGAAAGGAAAAGATAGTAATGCTTTAAAAAATGAACTGTTGAAGCATTTTAGTTGCTTTGACAAACTGGCCAATTCTTCTGTTGTCTCAAGGTGTGACGTGAATTATGTTAAAGCAAAATTTCTCCTTGAGCTAGCATTAAACTGTTATCTAAATAAAGACTTAGACCAAGCTAGGATATCAATCAGGGAGTCCTGGTGTTTCTATAAATTTTTAAGTAAGAGGCAAGCGATACTATACTGTTTGTCTTTCTCGCCAAGAATAACATTGGCAACTTTGTTAATTTATAAAAGGGCCAGTGCTGTATTAAGTGTTGGAGAGCGTAATGATTATTAACTACACGTAATGCACTAATTTAGAACAATTAGCGAGCTTGTATTGGTGTGATTTCTATAAAAATAGCAATTGATATTAAAATGGAGCTTTTAGCCCTTATGCTTTTTCATGAGAACGATAGTTAGAATGAAGTTTTTTTTGCCCATTTATATTTTTACATTCTTTTTAGATAGTTACTTTTTAGATCTAGGGTTTGCGCTCAAGCCTTTTATGATTTTGACAGCTCTCGTGGTTGCTATTAACTTCAATAAGCTTAAGGTTTTTTTATGTGATTACGAATATATAATGCTCTTTTTCTTTTTCTTTTACATTAGCACTGCTTTTGTAGGAGTTGATTATGAATCTAGCTTGCGATTAGCTCTTGGTATAGTACTGCTTCTATTAACCTATTTTACAGTTATTTATGCGCTGAACTATTATTCCGCGAGACTCTCTGTAGAATCTGCGTTTTATTACGGATACCTATTGTTTATAGTGATTTCATTAATCTTATATTTTTGGGGATTGCTAATCGTAAACGGAGACTTTTATTCCTATAACTCGAGTAAAATCTATGGAGTGATGATAGATAGGCATATACCAAGAATGATAGGTGTAACAAGAGACCCTAATTTTTTCGCCTTCTATTTGACACCTTTCTTGCTCTACTTTTACAGTAAAAAAGATAAATCGGTTGCTGATACTGCTCTTTTAATTCTTTCTTTATTGTTGTTGTTTTTGTCATTTTCTCGAGGGGCGATGCTGAGTGTGTTTTTTGTGATTGTTCTATATGAAATTTTCCGTACAATCAACCCTCGCCATAAGATTCGTTTTGTAAATAAGTCAGAGTTACTAAAATCGCTCATAAGGCCTTTTTTACTGATTTCAGCATTTGTTTGTGCAGCTTTATACCTGGTGTCGTTAGACAATGTTGTTGAAATGGTGAGCGCGAGGGTCGAATCTGCCGCAGATGCTAGCGGAAGGTTAGATATATGGAAAAATGGGCTCGATCTATTTATCGATAACTTTATATTAGGTATAGGAATATATAATTTCCAGCATTACAATATTCAATACTTTAATGACTGGCACTATATGCACAATACTCATTTAGAGGTTCTGGTTGAATCGGGACTAATTGGTGCGTTACTTTATATTTCTTTTAATCTACTGTTGTTTTTAAGGTTGTTTAGGCTATCTTTGAATAATAGCTACTTTGTCTTTGCTTTGCTTGCTTACATCGCAATGATGATTCAATTAGCAGGGTTGTCTGGTTTGATTAATGAGGTTTGGATATTGTGTTTGGCATATTTTTCATATGTAATTAAAAGCAATAAGCGAAGAGGGCCAGTTAATGGATTTTAAGATTTTAATATCAACAACTGACGATTTTTTTCTTAAAAGAGATTACAGACCCTCGTGTGATTACTTAGTGATTAATCAAATTATTAATATTGAGCATGGTGCTTTATGTGCTCCTAACTGTATTTCACTTGTCGAAAAAGGTGTTTCTAAGAGTAGAAATGCAGCGCTGAGTTTTTGTGAAAGTGGATTGGCTCTCATAAGTGATGATGATGTATCCTATGTGAAAGATGTGGAGCATGTAATTAAAAAAGCTTTTGATGAAAACCCAGAGGCAGATATTATTACCTTTCAGTTTTTGGATAATGATTACAGGCTTTATAAAAAAAATTATAGACAAAAAACGTTTTGGCATGATGTCTACTCGCTTGCGAAGGTTTCTTCTGTCGAGATTGCTTTTCGTGTTGATAGTATTAAAGGTGCCAATCTTCGTTTTGACGAGAACTTTGGTTTAGGTAGTAAACTACCTTCTGGTGAAGAGTACATTTTTTTAGTTGACGCACTAAAGCGCGGACTCAAGATACTCTATATGCCAATTCCTATTTTAATTCACCCAGGCGAAAGCTCTGGAGGGCAATTTAAATCAAATCCAGACTTAATTATGTCTAAAGGAGCCATGCTTTATCGAATTTTTGGTTATAAAAGTTATCTCATGGCATTGGTTTTTGCTCTAAGAAAGTATAAACGAGCTCATATGAGCTTTGTTAATTTTTACCGGTTGATGATTAGCGGTATCAAGTTATATAGAAAAGATGGAGTGACAAGTGAACGTTGATTTAGTCTCAATAATAATGCCATCTTATAAATCGGAGCCGTTCATTACTGATGCAATAGAGTCGGTAATACATCAATCCTATAAAAACTGGGAGCTTATAATAGTAGATGACAAATCTCCCGATAATGCGAACAAGATAATTCGCAGCTATGAAAAAAAAGATGATAGAGTGAAACTGATAGCGCTATCTGACAATGTTGGTCCT
This sequence comes from Salinivibrio sp. KP-1, assembly GCF_000968645.1. NCBI lineage: Bacteria > Pseudomonadati > Pseudomonadota > Gammaproteobacteria > Vibrionales > Vibrionaceae > Salinivibrio > Salinivibrio sp. KP-1. The sequence continues at coordinate 188,620 of NZ_LAQR01000045.1, forward strand.
GCTGCAGCTAGGAATAAGGCTATTGATGTTGCTAATGGTCGCTATATTGCATTCCTAGACTCTGATGATATGTGGAAGCCTCAAAAGTTAGAAAGACAAATAGCCTTTATAAATGATAATAATGCAGCACTCGTTTTTAGTAATTATGAACTAATCAATGAAAACGGTACTTATATTGGAAAAGTAATAGAGTCTCCTGTCAAGGTATCGTACGTTGACTTACTTAAGTCAAATCATATAGGCTGCTTGACCGCCATGTATGATACCAGAAAAGTTGGTAAATTGTTTATGCCGCTAATTAACAAAAGACAAGACTATGGGCTTTGGCTAAAGATATTAAGAAAGACTAATGTGGCATATGGAATGAGAGAGGATTTAGCAACTTACAGGATGGTTGCTAAATCCGTATCGAGTGATAAGCTAAAGCTAATTCGATATCATTATGAGCTTTTTACAAAATTTGAGCGGTTGAGTAGAATTAAAGCATGCTACTACATTGTCTGCAACATACTCAGCAAGTTGCTATATAGATAGCAATATAGCTCACCGTGAGGCTATCTTCAGAGTACCTAATTATATTATACTGTATTTTTAGCCTTATCTCCCCATCCCAAACAGTACCGTCTTCACCGTCAACGCCAGAATCTTAAGGTCCATTCTCCAGTTCTGGTGTTTGATGTAATACACATCATATTTATGCTTCCATATTGCGTCTTCTACTGAAGCGCCGTAAGGATACTTTACTTGTGCGAGGCCAGTTACACCGGGCTTCACCGCATGTCGGAAACGGTAGTAGGGGATTGACTGTTCTAACTCTGCAATAAACACCTCGCGTTCTGGGCGTGGGCCCACCAGTGACATCTCGCCTTTAAGTACATTAATCAACTGTGGTAACTCGTCGATGCGGGTTTTTCGGATAAAGCTACCGATTTTAGTGACGCGCGCATCGTTCTCGGTTGCCCACTGCGCACCGTGCTTTTCTGCATCACTACGCATCGACCGAAATTTGATCACATCAAACTCTTGATTGTACTGGCCGGTGCGGGTTTGTTTGAAAAGTACTGGGCCGGGTGACTCTAATTTTATTAGTAGTGCGGTAAGGATCCCAATAGGTAAAGAAACAACACCTAGACAAAGAGCACAGAAGAGATCAATAGCGCGCTTTTCTCGGCTATTCTTGCGTTCGGAGAGGATAGAAAACGCTTTTTGGTGCAAAAAATAGCCGCTGTGCAGTAGTTCGGTCTCTGTATAGCCTAAAGTACGATCGAAGTAACTGACCAATGGTTCAACCCATGCGCCAAGCTCTGTAGCACCAATGAGAAATTGTTGCTGCTCCTCCGAGAGAAAAGAGCTCCTGAAGTGGCAAAGGGTTTTATTTTTTAGAAAGCGAATTTCATAGCAATTTATACAAGCGCTTAAGTGTGGATGGCGTGACAATAAGGTTTGTAGTCGCTCTTCATCCTCTTTGGGACAGAACACATACAGGTCGTAGGACTCGGTCGTAGCACCGAGTCCTGACTCCTGGAGCGCTTTATAGCTCTCAGTGCTCTCGAGCTGAGTAGTGGTTTGCTTAAATATTTGGTGACTGAGTTGGGTCATCAAGCGTATCTACCAGTGTATTAGCGAAGACTCTGAGTATTGGCCGTGAGATGGTTATAATGTTGGCAATAGAGAACTTCACTGTGATTTATTCAATTATTATAAAGTGTGCGTTATCAACGGAGGAAAGTAAATTTTTGCAGCATACTCCGTGAAGCCTAGCAGTATCCATGCGGGTTTTTAGACTGCCAGCGCCAAGTATCTTCTACCATAGTTTGTAAATCGCGTATCGCCTTCCAACCCAACTGAGCTTCAGCATAAGCAGGATCAGCGTAACATTCAGCAATGTCACCCGCACGACGGGGTTTGATTTCGTAGGGGATGGAGCGCTTTGCTGCGGCTTCAAAGGCATGCACCATCTCTAGCACACTGTTGCCTTGGCCGGTACCGAGGTTAAAAATATGAGTGCCAGGTTGATGAGTCATCTTATCCAGTGCGGCTAAATGACCATCAGCTAAGTCAACCACATGAATATAATCGCGTACACCGGTGCCGTCAGGCGTGTTGTAATCGTTACCAAATACGCCCAGCTTTTCACGTCGGCCGACGGCCACTTGTGCCACAAAAGGCAGTAAGTTATTGGGTGTGCCTTGTGGATCTTCACCAAGCAGGCCAGATTCGTGCGCACCCACGGGATTAAAGTAGCGCAGGAGAGTGATGCTCCAGTCGGGATTGGCTTGTTGAAAATCCCGCAGGCACTCTTCCACCATCAATTTGCTACGTCCATAAGGATTAGTTGCCGAGGTAGGAAAATCTTCACGAATGGGCACTGAGGCTGGATCGCCATAAACGGTTGCAGATGAACTGAAGATCAGCGACTTGACCTCAGCCCGATCCATGGCCGAAACCAAGTTCAATGTCCCTGATACATTGTTATCATAATACTTAAGTGGAAGAGCCACGGATTCCCCCACTGCCTTCAAACCAGCAAAGTGGATCACACTATCGATATCGTGCGTAGCAAAGATCGAGTCAAGGAAGGCTCTGTCACGGATATCCCCTTTTAGGAATAATGGACGTGTGCCTGCAACCTGCTCGATGCGATTCAATACCAGAGAGTTACTGTTACATAGGTTATCGACCACAATCGGTGTATGGCCGGCAGAGAGTAGTTGAATGCAGGTGTGGCTCCCAATATATCCTGAACCACCTGTAACGAGAACGTTCATAAAATTGTGCCTAATGTCTTATTTAGGCAACAGATTTTAGCAGGCGACAAAACAATAAACTAGCCAAACACTAACAATTGTCGCAGCGTTACAGGTAGCTAGTCGCAGAATGATACTTAAAGCGACGGCTGAAAGGACATTACCGACGACTCTATTCCCATTTCGTTTCTAGAAATGTCTTGTTCTATCGGTAAGGATAAAGGTTGCAGTCCGCCATAGCGAGCAGCTTTGGTTTCAAGCCAAGCGTGAATATAGTTGATTGAAACAAAGATTGTCATCCGTTCTAATCCTAAGCGCTGACCATTATCCAAGGTCGTTTTTTCTGGATGTGCAAACCCAACTAAAATTCCCACCAATTCGCCATTGCCATTAAAGGCACCGCCACCGCTCATACCACCTCGAATAGGCGCATCAGTAATGCTGGATGGGCAGTTCTCGACCTCTTTAAAGCCCGCAATCATTAAATCCATATAATAGAGGCCACTAGCGTTCAGTACATCACCAGCACTTGACTTACCAAACACCTCGACGGTATCACCTTGATAAATCAGCCCCAGGTCGGGAAGTTGCAGCCCACGGTTGTCTGCTTTGATGAGTGCTACATCACAGCGGGGGTGAATAGCCACTACATCGCTGGCGGAAAACTCAGCAACATGCGCAGCTGTCAGGCTTAACGCAGGGGTTATGGGCACACTGGTGCCAAACTTGCCTCTCTGTAACAAAGAACTCGGCTTGATCATTTCAACGGGAGGATGCTCTTTCACGACGCGATGTCCACCATTCGACACTGTGCAACCCCCTAACTGAAACACGAGAATCACGATACCGAACGCCATACCTAAGTTTTTCCATAGTACGGGGCGGGTAAGGGACATAGGCCCTCCTTTCACTTAACCACTGCTTAAAGGTCAAGCCCCGATGCGCATCTAACGGCTTGCTAACATTAATAATAGATAAAAAACTTAATAACGCCTCAAAAATAAGAAAGAATAAGAATCTTTCATGTAAGTGACTAATAAAAAAGAATTTATTTTAAAGCAATAAATGTAACAGACATAATAGGAGAGTGAGGAGGTGCACAAAAAATAGGCGGACCTGAGGCGGAAACAAACTTAAAGGATGAAAAAAGTATCGACTAGGGCATTGTCTAAGTCCGAGAGCGGCTGTTAGGCCAGGCTAAATGTTTGTTTAATAAATAAACATAAACGCGAGCAGATGCGATAAAACGGCGAGTCATTCTTTTAACGTAGACGAAAATGTGTAGAATACGGCAGGCATTTTTTCCACTGTGCTAGGCATAATCCTGTTCGCACTGTGAGATATAGGGCGAAAATAATCAAAAATCATACAAAATCTGTGATCAGCGTGCCGTGGGGAGCGAAACCTCCGGGCGGTAGCGTATCTATTCGTCAGAGAACAAATCTACTAACACTCTTGTAAAGCTAGGTAACCCAAGGAAAAAACGATGAAAATTGCTGTTGCGGGCACAGGCTATGTGGGCCTTTCAAACGCGATGCTATTGGCCCAACACTTCGATGTGGTCGCGCTCGATATTAATGAACAAAAAATAACGCAGCTCAACCAAAAGCAATCCCCTATTGTTGATACGGAAATCGAAGACTTTCTGGCCAACAAATCACTGCGATTTACTGCCACATTAGATAAACACCAAGCCTACCAAGACGCTGATTTTATTATCATCGCCACGCCTACTGACTACGATCCGGAAACCAACTACTTTAATACCCGCTCTGTTGAGGCGGTGATCCGTGATGTGATGGCAATTAACCCGCAAGCGACTATGGTGATTAAATCGACAGTGCCTGTGGGTTACACCAAACAAATTAAAGAAGAGATGGGAAGCGATAATATCCTCTTCTCGCCCGAGTTCTTGCGCGAAGGCAAAGCCCTTTACGATAATCTGCATCCCTCACGCATTATTGTGGGTGAGCAAAGTGAGCGCGCAAAAACCTTTGCTAGTCTCTTGCTCGAAGGTGCGCTGAAAAAAGACGTGCCAGTACTGTTTACCGACTCGACCGAAGCAGAAGCAGTAAAGTTGTTCTCTAATACCTACCTTGCCATGCGGGTCGCCTACTTTAACGAGCTTGATAGCTACGCCGAAACCCATGGTTTGAATACTCGCCAAATCATCGAAGGGGTAGGGCTAGACCCTCGCATCGGTGACCATTACAACAACCCATCGTTTGGTTATGGTGGTTACTGTCTGCCAAAAGATACCCGCCAACTCCTTGCCAACTACAACGATGTGCCGAACAACCTGATTCAGGCGATTGTCGATGCCAACACTACTCGCAAAGATTTTGTCGCCAACGCCATTTTGCGCCGTGAGCCAAAAACGGTGGGCGTATACCGGTTGATCATGAAAGCGGGCTCAGACAACTTCCGTGCCTCATCCATTCAAGGGATTATGAAGCGCCTTAAGGCCAAAGGCGTTGAAGTGATTGTGTACGAGCCAGTGTTAAAAGAAGACACCTTCTTTCACTCAGAAGTCACTCACGACCTTGAGGCGTTTAAACAACGCGCTGATGTGATTGTAGCCAACCGCATGGTTGATGAAATCCGCGATAGTGCCGAAAAAGTCTATACGCGTGATTTGTTTGGGACGGATTAAGTTTTAACTATCACAAAAGACAAACAGCTCGTGAATGAATTTTTAAAGAATGTTAAGACATTAATTCTAGGTTCAACCCTATCTAAACTAATAGGGATAGCTGCTATCCCTATTTTAACAAGGCTATACTCTCCAGAGGAGTTTGGCGTATTATCATTATATAATTCTATAACACTCTTAATCGTTCCATTTATGACTTTAAGGTATGTGGTAGCTATCCCACTACCTAAAAAAGACATAACATCAATCCATATACTTTGGTTGTGTTTATATCTTTCACTAGGAGTGAGTGTTGTATTTTTTCTTATACTTTTCCTACTAAAAAATTTAGGAGTGGAGTATATACGTCCATTAGGGAATTACGCATATCTAATACCAATTTCAGCATTTCTTGTATCCTATTTAGAGGTTGCCACATACTGGCTGTCGAGGAAAGAAAGCTATAGACTTATATCTAAGTTTAGTGTTATACAGTCCATTGGGGGAGGGGTCGTAAAACTCTCACTAAGTTTAGTGCCAATTAGTGCGTTTGGACTAATACTTGGGCAGATGGTACAACAGTTTTTTTTCTTGCCTTTCTTTTTTGGTAGGAGAAAGAAAACAAAAGTAATGAAAAAAAACATAATAAAACTTCTGTTTATATTCTCTGATTTTGCTAAGTACCGACTTCCTGCACATTTAATGCTAGTCTTATCTCTTCAAATGCCTATATTAGCATTCTCGGCTATGTATGATGAGGATATAGTAGGGCAATTAAGTTTGGCAACTATGTTATTAACTCTACCAGTGACACTTGTAAGTAATTCTGTTGGTAAGGTTTATTATTCAAAAGTATCCAGTATTGGTAGTAATAAGCCTGATGAAATATATGAATTGACACGTCGTCTAACAATAAACCTTGCTAAGTTATCATTCCCTTGCACTGTTCTAGTGTATTGTTTCTCACCGTACCTCTTTACTCTATTTTTGGGTGAAGATTGGATGGCTGCTGGAAAGATGGCAAGTGTTATGTCAGTAATGCTGTTATTTCAATTTTTATCCTCACCAATCCTTAATGCATTTAACATTTTTAAAAAGCAAAAAATCGTTTTGGCATTAAATATAGTTAGGGTTAGTCTTCTGGTTTCTTTGTTTGCTGTATGTCATAGAAATAACCTTACACCAATGAGTACAGTATCTATCTTTAGTGCTACTTCGTCGTTTTACTATCTCCTTGTTCTATGTGTTATATTTAGAGTGATAAAGAATGAAGTCAATGATTAAGAAATTAATTGTTTTAGTGTTTCGGTTTTTGTTAGGTTTAGAAAAGACATGTGATAGATTTTATGGTTTGGCATGTCTTTCCCGTATAAAAAACAAACGAGACAACTGTTTTATGGAAGGGAAAGGAGTTATCTATAACCCTGAGCTTATTTCTCTAGGATATAGCGTATCGATAGGAAAAAATTTCTTCATAAGAGCTGGTGGTAAAATATCAATAGGAGATTACACCAGAATATCAAGAAACGTAACCATACATACTGTTAATCATAATATATCTGGCACATTACTACCCTATGATAGAAATGATATAAAAAAAGATATAAATATTGGAAAATTCGTATGGATAGGTATGAATGTTAGTATACTCCCGGGAGTCACTATTGGTGATGGCGCCGTAATTGGTATGGGTGCTATTATATCAAAAGACGTAGAACCAGGAGATATAGTGGTTGGAAGCGTACAACGAGTTGTAAAAAAAAGAGAAAAGCGACACGTTGATGATTTGGTGACTAAAAGTTCGTATTTGAAAAATTAGTAGGATAATTAATGAAGATAGCAATTATTGGTGCCCTTTGGACATCAAATTTCGGCGATGTATTGTTAGCTAAGCTTTTGAAAGATAAGTTAGTAATGCTAGGGCATTCAGTCATAATGCCTAATGCTAGTAATAGCGTTAAAAACGAAGCTGGTTTAGAAGAAGAAAAGTTTAAAATATCGGAATCTGATTGTATTTTGTTTTGCGGTGGTGGTTATTTCTCAGAGCCTCCGGGAAATAGCTTTAAATGGGCTATTTCTAGATATAAATCTTTGTTTAAATATGCAACTTATTGTAAGATTAAAAAAATCCCTTATTCTATAATTGGTGTTGGTGCTGGACCAATTAACTCTTTTGTGGCTAGGAAAGTCATCTCTCACGTTTGCTCTGGCGCTGAAAATATCCTGCTAAGGGACAACGAGTCTATAAAAGCCATAAAAAACCTTAATCAAAATTATAACCTGATTGAAGTGTCAGATTTAGTCCTGTCGATAAACGATATATATGAATTAGGCCCAGTATACAACAGTGTAGATAAAATAGGTGTACACCTAACTTTGAATGGAAGAGAACAAATAAAACCTATATTAAAATATGTAAAAGAAAACAAAAACAGTTATGATTTTTACCTGATTGAAGACAATCCTGGTGAATATGATCGCCTTTGTTATGAATATACTGATATAAAAGAATTATTTGCCGATAAATATATCACATATAAGAGTATCGATGAGTTTGTCTCACAAATTCATAGTTTTGATATGGTAATTACAAGTAAGCTCCACGTCGGTATAGTAGCTGCAGCTCTTAATAAAAAAGTATGTTCTTTACCCTATCACGCCAAGGTAAAAAGATTGTACGACGAATTTGATAGAAGCGATGTCGTTCTTGAGGATTTCCATAACCCGTCTCGCATATATGCTCATGTCAGCAACTGTTATGAATCAGAGCCGATCACCATTCCTTCAAAAATGCTTGAAAAATCTAGAAAAATAAATATGTTCATTGAGGAGAAGTTTGGGGAGAAAAAATGAATGTCAATGTTCTACAAGTCTGCTACGTATATCCTCCATCTTTCTCTGGATATGGTAAACAGCTAGAAACCGTAAATAGTTATTTTGAAAGCAGTAATGACGTTCATATTATCGTCATTACTGGCTATCAAGGCAACTCTAAATCTAATGTCTTTTCGTTTCACAAAAAAAAACGGAAATCGATAGAAAAAGAAAAGCTGGACTATTATGCATTTGCTTTCTTATCACCATTTAAATTCTTTCGGAAACTCTTTGAGTGTGATGTTGTTCATATAATAAAAGCTGGCCCAGAAATTATAATATGGACCTTTTTGGCAAAAATTCTTGGAAAAAAAGTTATAATCAAAGTCGCTCAAGATGAAGTGGAGAATTATAAGTCAAAAAATATTTTCAGGAAACTACGTTATAAAACGATGAAGATGGCTGACATTGTCATTGCACTTAGTTCAAAAATTGAAAATGAACTTAATAGCATTGGCGTTCGTTACTCTTCTGTCCTAAGAATAAATAATGCCTTTAGACCTATTGATAATGAAGATGGTTTCTCGGTACTTAGTCCCGATGAAAAAAATAGTGATTCATATGTTATCTCTTTTGTAGGTTCACTATGTAAAAGAAAAGGTGTTGATGACTTACTTAAAGCTCTTGCTAGATATAATAAGAATAAAAAAATCACTTTATTATTGATTGGCCCTGATTATGGTGATATTGAAGACTTAAATAGTCTTATAAATGAGGTTAATAAAAATCCAATGTGTTCAGTTCACGCGCTAGGAGAAAGATCTGATGCAAAAAATATCATAGCAGAGTCTGATATGTTGTGCCTGCCCTCTTATTCCGAAGGAATGCCAAATGTCGTAATCGAGGCATTAAGTCTTGGTGTTCCGGTGTTAGCTTCAAATATACCGGTTGTTTTTGATATGATAAATGATTTTAACGGAAAGATTCATAATACAGGCGATGTTAATGATATCCTACTTAAAATTAATGAGATGGTAGAATATAAGTATAATAGAAATAGGATAAAAGAACACGCACAGCTTTTATTTTCTATAGAGAGTGTTGGGAGGAAATACAGAGATATATACTTAAAACTTGGTAGTAGCTAAAATGTTATCAGTTAAAACGCAAAGTCTATCTTCATATTTATGTGGCTTTGGCTACTTTGTCGCAATATGTACGCCGTCAATAAAGCTAGTACATTCAAGTGCCATTGTGAATTTATTACCTCCTTGTCTCATTATACTGGGGTTTTTATTGAAATGTCGAGATAGTAGGAATAAAAAAAATTTACTAATCATATGGGCTTGGTTTTCCCTTTGTCTTTTGCTACTTGTTTTGCCAAATATAAAAGATGTCGATGAGATATTCTTTAACTTCTTATATTTATGTTTGATAGTTTCTATTTCAATTATAGCTTTTGATAAAGCATCAATATATTTTTGTTCGAAATTATTGCTGGTTTGGAGTGTTATAGTTTCACTCTGGCAGTACTTTATTGGTATTACATACAGTGCATCATTAGGTCAAACATATCTAACTGTAGCGATGCCTATAGGATGCCTTTTAACATTCTCATTCTTATACATATTAAATGATATTAGTTCAGTTAAAAAAATATTGCTTTCACTAGCTTTTCTACTCTGTTCATTGCTATCTCTGAGCACTTTATTAAGTCGAGGTGCTGTGTTGTTGCCGATATTTGTGCTTGCAATACATGTTTGTTTACTTCTGTTTTTTTCTAACGTGAGGCTCAGGTACAAATTTCTGATTATATCTTCAATTATTCTTATGGTTTTTATATCAATTTCGTACATAACCGAAATTGACATGAGGCAGTTATATCGAATAGAAAGTTTGATTGATAACATTTCGGATGAGCCAAGAGTTATCGTATACTCTGAAGCTATAAAATTAATAAAAGAGCAACCATTATTCGGTTATGGCACAGGTAGCGCTGGCGATTATTTTAACGGTACATACCCCCATAACATTTTTCTCGATGTTATGATAAATGGAGGCGTGTTTCTTTTAGTGCCATTTATATTTATTATTAAGATGTATGTAAACGCTCTATTTAAATTTTACGGTTCTTTCAATACCTATAAAAGCTATACGTCTGTTGTGTTACTAGCCTATAGTTTTTATCTTTTTTTACAATGGAATATATCATGGGGGCTAGACTCCTCATATATTCCTCTGATTCCGTTATTTATGTTTGTATACAATATTGGGTTGAAAACAGAGGATGGCCAAACGGTATGAGATGTACTTTTTCTGTGGTTATAACTACAAAAAATCGCCCTGATTTTCTTTTTAGATGCGTTCATTCTATATATAGAAACTCTGTTCTCCCTGAGGAAGTTATAATAATTAATGATGGGGGAGATAGGCTAACAGATGATGTCTTTAATAGCTACAACATAAAAATAAAAACTGTAAATAATAAGATATCTAAGGGAGCTAATTTTTGTAGAAATTATGGAGTTTCTTTAGCTAAAACAGAGCTTGTTTTTTTTATCGATGATGATGATACGTTTACAAAATACTCTTTTGAACGGCGACTTGAGGTTTTTTCTTCTGATTCTGAGATTGGACTTGTTTACACTGGGTTTAATACAGTTTTTAGTGACGATTTAAATACGGTTGTTTCATCTAAGGTGCCTGTTGAATACTCTGATAATTACACTCATGACTTATTAAGTAAAGGTAACATAATTGGTTCTACATCTCGGGTTGCTGTTCGAGTAGCTGAGTTTAATAAGACGGATGGTTTTGATAATCAGTTATCTAGCATGCAAGATTATGATATGTGGATAAGAATGTCTCAAGTGACTAAGATAAAGCATGACTGCCACATAGGCATAAACTATACCATTCATAGCGGTACCTCAAATCAAGTTAGTAAAAACTATAATAAGTATTTGCAAGCAAGTGAATACCTGATCAATAAATATAAGTATCTTGGTATACAAAACAAATGCTTAAGAGAATTTAGGGCAAACTTGTACCTTAGAGTAGCTATAGCCGGTGCCGACAGCTTTGGAATAAAATCGCTATATTCGCTAATGTCCTTGAAAGAATCATTTAGCTTAAAAGCTCTTGGTTTATTGGTGATGCCTACAACTTTTCTACGATCTTTTAAGTCCTTTGTCTAGGTAAGTGGTATGTCGAAAAAAATTGCTGTAATAATGAGTGTTTATAAGAGTGATCGAGTAGATTTTTTCAAACAAGCAGTTTCTAGTATTTTAAATCAAAGTGCACCTTGTCACTTGTTCATTTATAGGGATGGAGCTCTACCAGCCACTCTAATGAGAGAGATGAACGCGTTGTCAATTAAATCTAATGTCACCATATTGGGCTCAGATGAGAATAGAGGCCTTGCATTTGCTCTCAATCAGCTAATCGACGTTGTTTTAAATAAAGGATTTGAATTTATTGCCAGAATGGATAGCGATGACTTATCATATCCTTTGCGTTTAGAAAAACAAATCAACTTTCTAGAAAGTAATACAGATGTAGATATTTGCGGTTGCTTTTGTCGTGAGTTCGGCTCTTCTTACGCTAAGAGTGTAAAGTCGCTACCCACATCACATACTGAGTTATATGACTTCAGTATTAGTCGATGTCCGTTTATACATCCTACTGTGATGTTTAGACGATCCGTTTTTGATGATGGTTTAAGGTATCCGGTAGATACACATTTGACTGAAGATATGGCATTTTGGCTCTGCTGTTTGGAAAGGGGGAAGATATTTTCTAATCTAGATTTGGTTCTTTTGGACTTTAGAATGGAAGAGGATACGGTAATGAGGAGAAAAGGTATAGGTAAATCTATTAGCGAGACTAAATTAAGATTTAAATATATGATTAAGCTTAAACGAGTATCTGCAAAGAATGTATTTTTGATTTCATCCAGGATATTTTTCCATTTAATGCCCCCGTTCTTGTTAAAGTTATCTTACAAATATCTTAGATAACTCCTAGATCTGTGTGTAAATAGAAAAAGCTTCTCAGATGGTTACATCGCTCTTTCTTCCTAAACAGTTTAACTCATTACTTTAGGGGGACTCTGGATGAAACCTTCATAATTAACCGAGCTCCATTAAAAGCGTTAGTCGTTGATATTCCCTGATTGCCTATGTTAATTGGGTAAATCAATAAGATGTCATCGATGGTCTAGTTGCTAAAATATCCAAAATGTATTCGACGGAAAGATGAGTATAAATAAAAACACGAATGCAGTAGATATCTCAATTGGACTTGGCCTGTCTTACTTGACACGCATCGACGACCTGAGGAGATCAGTATGTCAGCCTATAAAACGGGTAAAAAGACAGCGCAATATTCACTAGACTTCAAACTGAAAGCGGTTGAATGGAGCTATGAAACGCATCGAACAGTGAAGTCGGTTGCAGAGGCGCTTGATATCCATCCATTCATGCTATCGAAATGGCGTAAAGCGTATCGAGATAGAGAGTTTGGTATGGTCAAGTCCCAAAAAATAAAGTGCATCCAGACAAGGCGAAGGACGAGTTATCGGCACTCAAGCGACCGATCACAGAGCTTGAAGAGGAGAACGATGCCTTAAAAAAGTGGCAACGCTTTCAAGCAGAACAAAGGCGCAAGCCTACCGATTCGTAAAGCAATATAGTGATGTTTACTTAGTAAAGAAGCTGTGTAGGCATCTGTCTTTGTCTCTTAGTGACTATTAATAATTGGCTAAGACGCGGATAATGAGCTCGGTACAGAAACAGCGTTCATCTTGCGGTTGTGCGATCAATTTGTTCACCTGATTAGAGGTGATAGATGTACCTATTGCTAATCTAAGGCACTTACCAGAGAAGCTCAGAAAATGTACTCAGTAGTTTTATAATTGAATATAGTTACACAGCAGTGTTAGCTATATGTCGGCAATAGCGCTTGAATACAATGTACTTAACAATAGGCGTGTCCATTAAAGTGGGTCAAGATTAAATAAAAGCCTAATAGCGTCAGTTAATTGGTTAGATAAACATAAGGAATTGACAATGAAATATCTTGTCACTGGTGCGGCCGGGTTTATCGGTAGCGCGACAGCAGAAAAGCTTTTGGCCGCTGGCCATCATGTTATTGGTGTAGATAGCCTGAATGACTACTACGATGTATCGTTAAAACATGCGCGTCTAGCCCGCATCGAACACCCGAATTTTACTTTTAAACAACTTGATATTGCCGACCGCGAGAAAATGGCAGCGTTGTTCGAGACGCATCAATTTGATCGGGTGATTCACTTGGCTGCGCAAGCAGGGGTGCGTTATTCGATTGAAAATCCCCATGCCTATGCGGATGCCAACTTAGTGGGGCATTTGAACGTGTTGGAAGGCTGTCGTCAAACGAAGGTAAAACATCTCATTTACGCTTCTTCGAGCTCAGTCTATGGTCTAAATGCAAAGGTACCGTTTGAAACCTCAGATTCGGTAGACCACCCCGTCTCTTTGTATGCGGCAACGAAAAAGTCGAATGAGCTTATGTCCCATAGCTACTCGCACTTGTACGATATCCCGACGACAGGGCTTCGCTTCTTTACGGTATACGGCGCATGGGGTCGACCAGACATGGCGCCGTTTATTTTTACCGATAAGATTTTAAAAGGTGAAACCATTGATATTAATAACAATGGTGATATGTGGCGCGACTTCACTCACGTAGACGATATTGTTGAAGGCGTGGTGCGTATTGCGGATGTTATTCCATCACGCAACAATGATTGGACCGTTGAAGCAGGCACGCCAGCTTCTAGCTCTGCGCCTTATGCCGTCTATAATATCGGACATGGCTCGCCGGTGAATTTAATGGAATTTGTTCAATGCATTGAGCGTACTATTGGCATTGAGGCGAAAAAGAACTTCCGTCAAATGCAGCCTGGTGATGTTTATCAAACTTACGCGGATACACAAGACTTATTCAAAGCGACACGGTATAAACCGCAAGTCTCGCTCGAGCAGGGTGTAACTGAATTGGTAGAGTGGTATAAGGCGTTCTATCAATCGAATTGATTAAGCTGTTAAACCTTCCAATAAAAAAGCCCGCAAATGCGGGCTTTTTTATTGTCTGATCGTTGCGTTGAGCTTCAGTGCGGATTAACCATTAAGCGCATGTTCTGGTTTATCTTGCTTCCGCCATGAGCGGATAAAGCGAGTAATACGCCAAACATAGCTGAGCAAAGCGGCATAGATTGCAAAGCAAAATATAAAACTGATAAACATAATGCTCTCATTGATCCCAGTTAACTCACCGTAAATACCAAACCCTGCAAACAATGCAGCAACACTACAAATTACCAATAGTGTTTGAGTCGAACTAAGGCCAAGGCGTTGGAAAATATGATGTAGATGTTCACGATCGGGTCTAAATGGGGAGTGACCCCGGCGCACACGGCGGAACATAATCGCGGCCATATCCATCAACGGAATCGCGATAAGCCACAAGCAGGTGACGGGTCGAATAGAAGCCTGTTGACCGGTTTGACTGGATAGTAGCAAGAACCAAACGATGGTAAAACCGATCACCATGCTACCTGCATCTCCCATAAAGACTTTCCGCTTGCGACCTAGTAATCCGAGGTTAAACAAAATATAGGGTGCCATAATGACAATCATCGCTGTCGATAAGTAGGCCAGGTCATAGTGATTCACCGTTGTCATCATGAAGGCGACACCGGCAAATGTAACGACGGATAGACCGCCTAACAACCCGTCAATACCATCGACCATATTAAACGCATTAATGGCACCAACTACAGCAAGAATAGTGATAACATAGCCAGCAATTCCTAAATCTATATCACCTGTGCCTAATATATTGCCTATCGTGCTGAGCTCAATATTGCCGACCTCGATCATTGCAATTGATAGTAGCGCTTGGATTAAAAAGCGGATCTTGTAACTAATATCAAATTTGTCATCAAGGGCACCAATGATTACAAGCACGAGAATGCTAACACTGTACAAATCTGTATGCGGAATAAGATCTGCATTGTTCCAGAGAAAGAACAACAATGAGATACAAATCGAAATGCCACCCACCAGTGGAACCGAGCCCGAATGTAACTTACGTGCATTGGGTTTATCGACTAATCCAACAATCCTAGCGAACCTACGCATTAAAAAGAGCACACACGTTGATAGCGCAAAAAGCGCTATCAAGTCCGATGCAGAAAAAACACAATGTTTCTCCTTTATAATTTATGGCGAGATGTTACACCACTCAGCGATATAAATAAAGCTGGGCAGGGTGTATAGTGTTCTTTTTAAGCGGATGTTGATAGGAAAGTAGGCAGTCGATTGCAGCATGTTCGCTAATTAATATGAAAAGAGTGAAAATGTCTCATAAATAAAACACTAATGAGCAATGTAATAATAAAAGACCCACATTTAAAGTGGGTCTTTTTTATTATTGAATGGGGCGAGTGCTCCAGGGTGATCGTGCGTCTGTCATGCCATAGAGAGAGTATTTCTTGCCTAGCTTTTGTCCGCCATCACGTTGCAGCGGTAACCAGGAAATGGTGGCACGGCTGGTGTTTGGTTTCACCGACAGTAAGTCAAAGGGAATCGAGATATAGAAGCCTTTGGTAAAGCTTCCTTCGCCAAATTCTTCTGCGGAGAGATCGGTTTTAGTGGCGAACACGCCAGCCGTGATACCGCTATCGAACTGTTTTGAGGCATCAATGGTGACACCCACATCATCAGTAAGGTAGCGTCCAGCGCTGATCTTCGCCATTGTTCCTTCGAAAAGGCCCAGCGGCTCGCGCCAATATAAGGTCGCATGGCCAGTGGTGGTGCCGGTTTGAACGCGGTAATAGCGCTGGTCTTCGTCACTGTACTGGCGCTCTTGGCGGAATAAGCCAAGCACGGAGCTTGGATCACGCTGTTTCACGTAGTTAATGTCGACACCTAATGCGAAGTCACTATTATAGGGCCGGTACAGCACTTCACCGCCAACGCCAGCAAACATGTCTTCAAGGTACCCTCCGTAGGCTTGGGTATACCAATTTGAGCCAAACTTATCAAAGTAAGTGAGCTGCAAGTTGGTCACGCGGTAGCGCTCATCAATATACTGGCGCGTGAGTGTGCGCACTCGCTTAAGATCAGTGCCGTCAGGTGGCACGGTGTAATTAAATTTGTCGTAGTTATCAAATAAGTTGGCATACACCTCACCGGAGGCGACGAGGTGATCATTCATGAACCATTCAGCGGTTCCGAGTACACCGATGGCATAGAGATAGAAATCTTCGGCACCACCAATCGATTGACGCAACTTGGGTGCGAGCCCGGCGCGGAAATCGTCATCGTTATTGCCCATCAATGTTCCTCGTGGAGAGCGCGAGGCGATCGTACCAGTCGCATCACTAATATCAGCACCGACGTAATCATTGTTGGCTATCTGGGTATAACGGTTGGCGTCGATGATAGTTTCAGTCATCGGTTGCCGGTTTTTGGTTTCAATCAGCTTGTAGCGCTTGGCCTCTATACCGGTATTGGCGATTAAGCGAGCTGCGCGTTCGTGCGCTTGGCTTCGATCACGGTATTTGTTTTGTTCACCGGTGACGGTAAGTTGGTCGCCATCATAATAAACGCGATTGTCGCTATACCCCGCATTTTGCGCAAGCTGTTGACTCAGCTGTTGCCATTCCGCTTTGGTTAAGCTGTCGGTGGATGCTTGTGGACGGTAGGCTGCGATAGGATCATCAAGCCAAAATGGATCCGCGTCACTAAAGTTGTTTACAAGCGTAAGACCAGCAGTAAACGTGTTGCCACGTTCATAGCTCAGACGCACATCCGCCCAAGGGGCAAGTTGGTAAACTAAACCGAGATTCCAGGGAGAATCTGCAGGTAGGGGCACACCTTGGCTGGATGTTGGGAAATCAGAGCGGTAGTCGTTTCCATCATACTCGAGCTTTAACGACAAAGGGGAGAACGGGGTTTGATATTCTACGCCGCCAAACAGTGCCACACAGCCTGTGAACATACGATCCAGATCGACATTGCCGCCATTACCTTTGTATCCGGTATTTCGGTCGCAATCGCTACCTAGCGTCTTATTTCCGCGCAAGTTAGCACGGTTACCTAAATAGCCCCAACCCACACCAAGAGTGAAATCGAAGGGGCCGGCACGTTTAGAGCCCACTACGTATTCACCATCAAATAACCCTGTCCCGCCTAAATCACGTACGCCGATCGCGAGTTCAGGGAGCCAGTAGCTCTCATTGAGGAGTGTCAGTTTGGCGTCAATGCTCTTATCGGTGTAACTGTTATCATCACTAAAGTCAGGGTTTTGACTATATAGTACATCGTGTACTTGGGTATAACGAATCGTCGTTTCTAGCCAGGGGAATAGTTGCAGTGAGGCATGATAATGCAAGTAATCTTCGTTATAGGTTGAGCCCAAGCTAAACCCGCCTTCAGGCGCTGTACGTGCCGACGGCATTTGCATCAAGCCGACACCGCCAAAATCTGTTTGCGAATACACAAGACTTGGGTACGAAAAACTGTCTGCATGTGCGGAATACGCACAGAACAATGCGGCTGCAAGAGCAGAATGGGTAAATACAGCGGTTTTCATTCTGGAAGCCTGTTACTGAGATAGTCGAGAACAAGTTGATTGGCATCAATCGTGTCAGGATAGGACGCCAGTCCTTTTACCGGCAGGGGCAGGTAGATAACCGCACCCGGCGCAATATCTTGGTGTGATGCGTTCCAATACGCGATAGCATGTTTTTCAATCGCGCCATCAGGCTGTACGACCCAAGCGTAAGATTTGCCCAGTGTATTGGCCTTCGCCTGGTCAAGGTAATCAGCCGCCCCTTGCCTCACTTGCCATGAATATTGACCGGGAGCCGCGACGTTACCCAACACCCATACATGATCGGGACGCTGAGGAAATACGAGTCGCCACTCGCCATCTAAACGCGGGTTTTTGCTGATATCAATCCGGGTAAGATCTGGGTCTAGAGAGACTTTTGCTCGACGCTCGACAGTAAAGGTTTTAAGTGTACGAACCAGTCGGCGCCAGCGTTGTTGAGGCTTGCCCGTTTGTATGGTGATCTGGTTTTCAGCGGCTGCCATCGCTGTTAGTGCGAGGCGGCTGGGTAGGGTAATGTCATATAAGCCAGCCCCTGGCCAGTAAATATCTACGATATTTTTCTCTGTGAGCTTTAGCCCATCCATCACCGCGTCACTCAAGCGTGGCGGGGCGTCATAATCGATGGTCTCGCCCTCTATGGTCATTTGATGTTGTAGTGGAGCGGGCTGTGCGGTTGCCTGCGGTGACAAAATTAACCCGACGACCATGCTGCTTGAGATCAGTAGATTAAAAAGACGACGCATTATGGGGAGAGACGAGGTTTTAAAAAAGTCTAATGCCATTGACTGATTCGTCATATTATTGCGCCCCCTGATACGCTTTTAGGAAAGTTACGCTTACTGCGTCCATATTGGGAGCTGGGTATTGAACGGTTTTGAGTACCTTGCCAGAAGAGGGGTCGAGCCAGTATTGGTTGGTATAGCTTTTATGAAGGCTACTGATGGACACGGTTTCTTCGGTATATACAGCGGAACGAGCCACACCGTTTATGGTCACTTTTGCGTTGCCTTTATTTTCAAAAACGCTAGTCGCAGGGTAGCCAAAGTGGTAACCAGGCATAAAATCGATGCGAAACTGCCAGGTTTTGGGGGTGCTTGGATTAAGAAGTCCAAGTGAAAGTGGATCGGGCGTGTCGCTGTCAAGTTTCGCTAAATTGGTGCCGGGTAGTTTTAGGGTCTTGATGACCCGCCCTGACGCAGTTTCAATGACTTCGTTATCGGCAGACATCCACTTTAACGATGTTTGATTGTGCGCGTAGGGCTCAGCATAAGCAAGTACTAAGAAGCCGCGAGGACCGTCACCAAGCCGAGCGTAAATACTGGCATAAGGGAGCGCTTGAATCTCTTCATTGCTATAGCTGGCGTCAGGAAAACCTTTGTAAAGCAGACTATAAGTGTCAGCTAAGTTGCTCGCTTGCTGTGTGCAGCCACTGAGCATAAAAAAAATATGATGGGAAATAGAGGCTTGAAGTATGTCATGTAGGCCGATACATCGAAATTTAAGCAAAAAACAGCCGCCCGAAAGCGGCTGTTTGATTATACATCACGCTTACTGAGAAACAGTCGTTGTGGTGCCAGTAGTGCCAGTGGTACCGCTGTCGCCAGCCGCTGCAACTACTGAGCCAACAGCGGCAACTGCCGCCGTACCGGCTGCGACTGCACCAATACCTAAACCGCCAAATGCAGCTGAACCTGCACCTGCAGCACCCGCTGCGCCTGCTCCTGCAGCGCCTGCGGCACCAGCACTTGTACCTGCTGCACCCGCGCTTGCTGACGTGGCTGCGCCACTTGCGCTTGCACTGCTGCTACCCGCTGCGGCTGAGCTTGACGCTTCACCGGCAGCCATGGCGCTTGCAGCGAACAGCATGGCAATAATGCCTGTTGCTACTTTTTTCATAAATCTCTCCATGGGTGATTTGCTTAAACAACGTCTACTAAAGCAGACAGGACACTAACCTAACGATTTAGCTGCTGCTTGTAAATGCAAAGTCTATGTCTTGTGGCGTATTCTGCCATAAATATCGCTAAGTTACAGCAATATTATATAGGACAGTGCCAATGGCGAGTGGCATCAAGTGGGGTTTATTTCATTCACTAATGTCTGTATTATCCGCAATCTGAAGTTTGCTGGGTGTGGGCTCGGTGTGCTCTATTGTCAAAAATTCTGGCTAAGATTTGCTCGGGTTTGAGTGTGGAGAATAGGGCTGAATCGCTTCCCGTCCGAGACTGGAATATAGATAAGCTTCTGAATTAAATACATTTCAGCGGAATAAACAACAAGAATTAGGATGACGTTGTGCTAAAACCTATTTGTTTTGTCGCTATGAGCTCGCTGGCTCTGGCAGGATGTACGATGCCGGGTTCTCATTTTGATCCGAGCGATAAAAATATCGTGGGTCAGCCCGCTGAGGATTTATCTACTCAGGTAAATATCCACCCTTTAACCCCCTCTTACATCAAGCAGTTGAATAATCGACGGGCGCGGGCGCTTGCACAGGTCAATCCTGAACTGGATTCACAGATCCAGAACTACGAATATCGTATCGGGCCTGGGGATGTGTTGAATGTCACCATTTGGGATCACCCAGAGCTCACCATCCCTGCAGGCTCTTATCGTAGCTCTGCCGAGGCAGGGAATTGGGTTCACGCTGACGGAACCATTTTTTATCCGTACATCGGGCAAGTAAACGTTGCGGGAAAAACAGTACAGGAAGTGCGCGATGACATTGCTCAACGTCTCAAGACGTATATTGAGAAACCACAAGTTGATGTCAACGTAGCAGCATTTCGCTCGCAAAAATCTTACATTACTGGCGAAGTGAAAAAGCCAGGTTACCAGCCTATTACTAATATCCCAACGACGATTTTAGATGCGGTTAACCGCGCAGGTGGTATCACGGAGTTTGCTGATTGGCGCAACGTGACGCTCACCAAGCGTGGTGAAGAAGAAAGCGTGTCTTTGTATGCACTGATGCAAAAAGGCGACCTTACCGAAAACCGCTTGTTGAAAGATGGCGATATTCTGCATGTTCCGCGCAATGATGGTCAAAAAGTCTTTGTACTCGGTGAAGTGAACGATCCGAAAATGTTGAAGATTGATCGTATCGGTATGAGCTTAACTGAAGCGCTAACCTCCGTTGGAGGGATTGATGAGCTAGAAGCAGACGCAACGGGTATTTTTGTGATTCGCAGCACCGCACGTAATACGCCAAATAGTCCGCGCTATGAAAAGTCTGAACCTGTTGCCGACGTGTTCCAATTGAATGTGAAAGACGCGACAGCTTTGGCTGTTGGTACAGAGTTTGATTTGCAACCGTATGATGTGGTCTATGTGACAGCCGCTCCTATTGCGCGCTGGAACCGTGTCATCCGTTCACTACTGCCAACTATCTCTGGCTTTAATGAATTGACAGAAGGTGCGCTTCGTGTTGAAAACTGGCCACGATAAGCGAGTAAGTCATGTTTAATAAAATTCTTGTCGTGTGTGTGGGTAACATCTGTCGCTCTCCAACTGGGGAGCGGCTGTTGCGTGAACGCTTACCGGCGAAAACCATTGATTCTGCGGGCGTGGGTGCCTTGGTTGGCAAGCCGGCCAACGAACAGGCATCTCGAATTGCCGCCAAGTATGGTGTAGACCTTGGGGGGCACGAAGCGCGACAACTTACCGCATCGATGTGTCATGAATATGATTTGATTTTGGTGATGGAATCCAAGCACAAAGAAGACGTGTGCCGTATTGCCCCCGAAGCGCGAGGAAAGACGATGCTATTTGGGCACTACCTTGCGCAAAGCAAAGATATTCCAGATCCTTATCGTCAGAGTGATGAGGCGTTTGATTATGCGTACGACTTAATCGCCCAAGCTGCGCACAAATGGTGTGATGTACTTCGTTAACCGGGCCCTTTGCGTTGATGCAGTGGTCATGACGAGAAAGTGTGTGCCTTAGAGGACCCAAGAGCATAAAATGAACCAAAATATAAAAAATACATCTTCATCAGACGATGAAATAGATCTTAGCAAACTGCTTGGCCATTTGATTGATGGCAAATGGATAATTGTTGCTTGCACCTTTTTATTTGCGGTTGCAGGGGTTGCGTTCGCGATTCTTGCCACTCCGGTTTATAAAGCGGATGCGCTCATACAAGTAGAGCAAAAAGAAGGCGGCATGTCTTCGCTACTTGGTGAGGGAGCGAGCGAGCTATTCGCGAGTGAGAGCTCCGCCAGTACCGAAATCGAGCTAATTCGCTCACGTATGGTGCTGGGGCAAACTGTCGATAAGTACAACCTTACCACGGTCGCATCACCTGACTACTTCCCTGTCGTTGGTAAGGGTTTAGCGCGATTAACAGGAAACCAAAATCAGATTGCGATTAGTCGTTTTGATATTCCGCAAGACTATGAACGGCAACCGTTTCGTTTAACCGTAGACGCACGTGAACAGTATTCTCTATATAACAGCGAGGATGATCTTGTGCTTCAAGGTAAGGTGGGCGAAGCCGCGATCAATGAGGCATTTCATCTATTTATTAGCGAGCTAAAAGCCGATGAGGGTGAGTCTTTCACGATATCGAAAATAAGCCGTTTACGCGCGATAAAGGCTATTCAAGATGAACTGTCGGTGAGCGAGCGTGGTAAACAAACCGGTATTCTCTCACTTTCATATCAGGGTGAAGATAAAGTACTGATTGAGAACGTTCTCAGTGATATCGCGCAGAACTACTTTATGCAAAACGTCAAGCGTGACGCGGCTGAAGCCGAAAAGAGTCTTGAGTTCTTGAAAGGGCATTTGCCTGGCGTAAAAGCTGAATTGACCGCGGCAGAGAATAAGCTCAACAAGTTCCGTCAAGAGAACGACTCGGTCGACTTGTCGATGGAAGCGAAGGCCTCACTCGATACCATGTTATCGGTAGAAAAACAGCTCAACGAGTTAACCTTCAAAGAGAGTGAATTAGCACAGAAATTCACCAAAGAGCACCCTGCTTATTTGGCATTACTCGATAAACGACAAACCTTGCTTGGTGAAAAAAAGCGGGTTGAGCAGCAAACGCAAAAACTGCCAAAAACGCAGCGTGAGGTATTGCGATTGAGGCGTGATGTTGAGGTCAACCAAGCCATTTATGTGCAGCTTTTGAATAAGGTGCAAGAGCTCAACATTATGAAAGCAAGCACAGTTGGCAACGTGCGTATTATCGATGATGCGCAAACGTTCGAGTTGCCGGTTAAACCGAAAAAACCGCTTATTGCTGTGATTGCCACCTTGCTCGGCGGTATGATCGGTGTCGGTGTGGTGCTTCTCAAGGCGGCATTCCACCGTGGCGTTGAAAACCCAGACGATATTGAAGCCATTGGCCTGCCTGTCTATGCCAGTGTACCGCTGTCAGAAACCCAGCAGGAGATTGAGAAAAAGCGTCAAAAAAAGGCATTACATTCAGCCAGCGACAGCTTGCTTGCTTCAGCGAACCCAGCTGATCTATCGATAGAGGCATTACGTGGTTTACGTACTAGTTTGCACTTTGCGATGATGGAAGCGTCCAACAATGTCCTGATGTTCTCTGGCCCGAGCCCTGGTATCGGTAAGTCATTTGTCTCTGCCAACATGGCGGGTGTCTTGTCGAAAAGTGGACAACGAGTGCTGGTCATTGATGCGGATATGCGGAAAGGCTTTTTGCATCAGCAGTTTAGTATGAAAGCAGACAATGGGTTGTCCGACTACTTAGCGGGGAAACGCGATACGGACGCTGTGGTGCAAAAGAATGTTCTGGAAAACTTGGATGTGATGACGCGTGGCCAAGTACCTCCCAACCCATCTGAATTATTGATGCACCCACGGTTTAATCAACTGCTAGATTGGGCTAGTGCGCACTACGACATTGTGATTATCGATACGCCGCCAGTCCTAGCGGTGACAGATGCGGCGATTGTGGGTGCCCATGCTGGCACTACATTGCTAGTCGGTCGCTTTAGTGTGAACCCGATCAAAGAAATTGAAGTCACTAAACAGCGCTTTGAGCAAGCGGGTGTCAACGTGAAAGGTTTTGTCCTCAATGGGGTGGTGCGTAAAGCCGCCAGTACCTATGGTGGCAATTACGGTTACTATAACTATAGCTACCAGTAAGTAGCACTTTTGATTGAGCAGGCAATGCGTTGCAGTATTGCCTGCTTTTTTGAATCATCACTTTAAGCAATTCCGAATATAACAACGTTAGACAGCTAGGAGCGAACATGATCAAGCACTGCTTATTCCCAGCAGCAGGCTATGGCACGCGATTTTTACCGGCCACCAAATCTATGCCTAAAGAAATGATGCCGATTGTTAACAAGCCTTTGATTGAATATGGCGTTGATGAAGCCATTCAAGCAGGTGTGAAACATATGGGCATTGTTACCGGTCGAGGCAAGCATGCCTTGATGGATCATTTCGATAAAAACTACGAACTTGAACATCAAATCAGTGGCACTAAGAAAGAAACGCTGCTGACCGATGTTCGTGCACTGATTCAATCTGCCTCATACACCTATATTCGTCAAAACGAAATGAAAGGATTAGGCCATGCGATTCTGACGGGTAAACAGTTGGTAGGTGATAACCCATTTGCAGTAGTACTGGCTGATGATCTTTGTCTGAATATTGGTGGTGACACAGTACTGAAGCAAATGGTTGAGCTATATAACCACTACCGCTGTTCGATTGTTGCGGTGCAACGTGTACCACAAGAAGAAACACACAAATATGGTGTGATTAGCGGCAGCAAGCTGGAGTCTGGTCTATTTCGTGTGGATAGTATGATTGAAAAACCTGCACCGGAAGATGCACCGAGTAATATGGCGATCATAGGTCGCTATATTCTTACCCCAGATATTTTTGAGATCCTAGAAAACACGCAGCCAGGCAAAGGTGGCGAGATCCAAATCACCGATGCCTTACTTGAGCAAGCCCAACGTGGCTGTGTGCTTGCCTACGAGTTCGAGGGTGAGCGGTTCGATTGTGGCTCGGTAGAAGGCTACATCGAAGCGACAAACTACGCGTATCAGCATGTATATCTCGGCAAACCAACCGAAAGCGCTGAGCAAACACAAGAGACGCCTATTCCCGCATAACGTCAGCCTCTTTCAATTGACAAATCATGGCGTCTTGATGACGCCATTTTTTATCCCGCCTTAACGAGGACAGACGTCTTAACGGGGACAGGCACTTTTACACTAGATCCTAAGCCCTAGCACGGTGTTTGATGGATGCACATTGCTAACGGGCGCCTGTCATGATCGGCGCCAAATTTGATATTGATGTCGGAGGCGCGCGGCTACATCGAGTTATAAGATTAACATTCCTCGGCGCTTGTCCGACCTACGACTGGTTTGTATTTTGATGTTGTCATTGGCCTTGGTGACACAAGCTCCAGCACGGTGTTGGATAGGGGAGCATTGTTAGCGGGCGCGCCAGTTACATCGAGGAACGAGGCCCACTTTCCAAATTTGATGCTAAATATAAGTAGTGTTCATACAGCTCTGTGAAAGTAAGTTATTGAATTGTTTCTGTCCTTACCTTTAGCAGCTGAGGGGGCGTCAATTTTTAATAAAGGATGAACAAGCCTATCGGCCTGTTCATCCTTTTTTCTTTGTGGTTATCGCACAATCAGGCCGAGTAGGATGCCGACCACACCAAAGTCTGCATCGCTAAAGGTGGTGTTGGCAAAGCCCAGATCGCCGAGCACTGGGAGCAAGAACACGGGCAGGAAGGTGATCAGTAGGCCTTGCGCAAAGGCGCCTAAGATTGCGCCGCGTCGTCCGCCGGTGGCATTACCGAATACCCCTGCCGCTGCGCCGACGAAAAAGTGGGGCACCACGCCTGGGATAATCACCGTAAGCCCCAGTATATAGAGCAGGAACATACCGACAAGCCCAGCAACAAAGCTAGATAAAAAGCCTACTAACACCGCATTGGGTGCGTAGGGGAAAACCACGGGACAGTCGAGTGCTGGCTTGGCATTGGGCACCAGTTTGTCGGAAATCCCTTTAAACGCTGGCACAATCTCGGCAATCACCATTCTTACCCCTTGCAAGATCACATAAACCCCGCCTGCAAAGGTGATGGATTGCATTAATGCAAACATAAACCAGTGCTTTCCGTCACTCACCTCGCGCACAAAGTCTCCGCCGGCAAACAGACACGTCACCATAAAAATAATCCCCATGGTGAACGAGATAGCGACTGGCGTATCACGCAAGAACAACAGGCTTTTGGGCACGTCCATGTCTTCGGTGGAGTGGGCTTTGTTGCCAAACTTGCTGCCAATAAAGCCGGCTAACACGTAAGAGAGGGTTGAAAAGTGGCCAATGGCGACTTCATCTGAACCCGTGACTTGTTGCATGTAGCGATGGGCGATGGCAGGAAAGAACACCATCACCGAGCCGACAACCACAGAGCCTAATGCGACCAATGAGATCCCCTCCATGCCGCTGGAGGAAAGGATCGCGGCGACCATCATCGACATAAACAAGGTGTGATGGCCGGTTAAAAAGATGAATTTCCACGGGGTTAAGCGTGCGATAAGGATGTTAACCAGCATGCCGAAGAACATGATCATTGCCATTTCCTTACCAAAGGCTTCTTGCGCGATGGAGACAATGGCTTCGTTGTTGGGCACCACGCCACTGATACCAAACGCATGCTGGAAAATGGTGGCAAAATCCCCGAGTGAGCTGACTACCAATGAGGCACCGGCTCCTAGGATCACAAAGCCTAGAATAGTTTTGATGGTGCCTTTGATGCATTCAGTCGCGGGCTTTTTCTGGGCGATTAAACCAATCAGTGCAATCAAACCCACTAATACCGCGGGCTCAGAGAGCACGTCTTTCATCAGGAAGTTAAAAAAGGGCATAACGTCACTCCTTATAGGGCACCGAGTGCTTGTAGGGCCTCAGACAAGCGGGTTTTCATTGCCTCTTTGTCCACCATGTTGTCGAGTGCGACAATGCGCGGCGATACATTCATCGCTTGTAACTGTTGGGCGATATCGTTGGTGGCGACGAATATATCGGCCTCTGTCCCAGAGACTGAGCCCAGATCGATATGGTCGACACTGGCGTCGACGCCAAGATCGTTGATGATTTTTTTGATGCTCATTTCCATCATTAGGCTGGTGCCAAGACCGTGGCCGCATACGACTGTGATTTTCATAATTCAGACCTTCTATTTGGGTTAACAGGTGCATTTTCAGCATGCTCGTTGTTTTAAAGCCGATAGCTAAGGGCGAGCCCTTTGTGTTTTTGCGTGTTGTTGCTACCGATGTAAGGGTTAGTAGTTGGCGATAATGGCTAATACCTCTTCCACGTTGGTGGCGCGGCTGATCTGTGCGATGTGTGTGTCATTCATAAAAAGGTTCGCCAATTGGGAGATAGCCTCGACATGGCTATTACTGTCGGTGGCCGCGAGGGTGACTAGCACCTTAACCGGATCGTTTTCGGCGCTGTCAAAATTGACGCCGTTTTTGATCACTGTGATAGCCAGGGCGAGGCGGTTAACGCCATCCTCAGGGCGTGCGTGGGGCATCGCGATACCCGGGCCCACCACATAGTAGGGACCGATTTCTTGGTGTGAGCGATAAATCGCGTCGACATAGCTTGGCGCGATGGCACCGTTATCCAAAAGTGCTGCGCAGGCTTTGTTGATGGCATCTTGCCAATCGTTGGCATCTTGGTGAATGCGGATAACGTCGGCGGTAATCAGATCTCGTAACATGGCTCTATCCGTTTTAAAGGTTTTATTAGGTTGTTGGAGAATTGTTGATAACTCTATCGCTGAAAACTGAGCAATAAATGGACAATGATCACAAATGGTAGCGCTATCTGATAGCGCTACCATGAGATGTGATAGCGCTATCATTTTTTCTGTCTACCAATGCGTCATGCTACAAAGAGGCCATGCGGGGCACGGATTAATCGCTGATGGCTGTGATAGGATACGGTGTCATAAAATGATGAGTAATCAATAGATACGATGAGTGAACCAAGAAAACGACGCAATACCGGTAACGTTACGCTTGCGGATGTTGCCAAACAGGCTGGGGTAGGCACCATGACGGTTTCCAGGGTGTTGCGTACCCCGGATGCTGTCTCTGACAAATTGCGCGATAAGGTTCAACGCGCCGTCGAGCAACTGGGTTATATTCCTAATAAAGCTGCGGGTGCCTTGGCATCAGCGCAAAGCTATGCCATTGCGTTGATCATTCCTTCTCTATTGGAAAAGGCGTGCGCCTTGTTTTTGCCTCGTTTTCAACAGCGGCTGAATAAAGCGGGCTATCAATTGTTGCTGGGTTACAGTGATTATTCGGTCCAGCAGGAAGAGGATTTATTGGCCGGTTTTTTAGAAAGTCGGCCAGCGGCAGTGGTGCTATTTGGCAATGAGCATACTCAGCGTACCCATCAATTGCTTGAGATGGCCAATGCGCCTGTCCTCGAAATTGCTGAGTCGCCTTCCATGAATAGCTATGCCAGCATGGGCAGCGATCCCCACGACATCGGCAAGCGCTGTACATCCCACCTTGTTAGTCAGGGCTTTCATCATATTGGTTTTATTGGTGCGCGGGGCAACCATGCCACCTTGCAGCGCAAGCTACAGGGCTGGCAGGGCGCGATGATTGAGCACTATTTAACCCCTGACCATTTTCTGACAACGCATGAGGCCCCATCGGCGCAATTGGGGGCCGAAGGGTTGGCGAAATTGTTGCTTCGCGATGCCACGTTGGACGCACTGGTATGTAGCCATGAAGAGATAGCTATCGGCGCATTATTTGAGTGTCACCGACGGGTGTTAAAAGTGCCGACTGATATCGCGCTTATCAGCCTGGAGGGCTCTTCCATGAGTGAGCATGCCTTTCCGAGCGTAACGAGCGCTGAAATTGACTATCAATCCCTCGGCGTACAGGCCGCGTCGGCCATTTTACAAGCCATTGAAGGGCAACCGCTTACAGGCGCTCAAACTATTCCATTTAAACTCGCACATCGCGCCAGCACTGCGAGAAAAAATTAGTTTTGGGCCGTTTTAGAGGGACAGGCACTTTAGTGCAAAGAGTACAGTATGCTTTTGACAGGACAGGCGCGAACGCGTTGTGAGGAGTATTGAGTGGAAAGTGTTCGGCTAAGCGTGAGCAACGCCGAACACGTTTGATAACGAAAAGCTATGTCTAGCCGTTATGTGCTTTAGTGACTAAGATCGACCAAAGGCTCTGACTTCAGTTGGACTTTTTGTTTTTTCATGATTTTGGCTACATTGTCGACGGCTTGACTGACGTCTTCCGCACTCGTTAACACGGTGTACTCAAGATCGAAATGTTTTTGTTCGCCAGCTTTTATGGTCGGCACTAGGCCTAACGGCCGTTGATATTTTGTATTATACGCATAGCTTGTACCAGGCTCGATTCCCGTTACATAGCCCTGTTTTAATGTGTCAGTGTTTTTCCAAATGGTTAGCACTGGGAGCTGCTCGGTTTTAAATCGCATCGAAACACCAGAGTTGGCATCTTTATTGTGTAAAACAGCAAGAGAGTTGCCTTCTGGGTCACTAATGGGGTTTAAGTTAAATACCATTTCATCAAAATCTTTTGTTGGCCCTAAATAGGTTTGCCAGCTTTTAAGTCCCCCTTTTGCATAGTCATTAAATGGAGATATTTCACTTGCTGCTGCATGGACTTTGGCGCCTTTCTCTAGGATGGGTTTACCAAAGTTTGAGTGGTAGATGATTTGATATTCATCGTCGTAATCAGCTTTGTTGGTGAGCGTATCGTTTATTGAGAAGGAATTTTCGCCAGGAATGATATTCAAACGCGTTTCTGTCGAAAGGTTTGATTTTTTAAAGGTACTCTCTGCAACAACCCCGGTGACAGTAATTGTATGTGGGGCTTCATCGTCTATTTCGACTTTCACCAGTGAGGCGGGAGTGTTTTGAACTCGCCCATGAAGGCTGAGCAATTGCCCATTTTCATCAACACCGGGATGGCCTGTCCATTCGTACCCACAGCGAACTAGCATTTCATTGAAGCCATCTAACCAGCCAAGGCCGTTTCTGCTTTCAAGATCAATAAAAGCTGGATTGACTATCTCTTTGACGGGTGAATCCCATCCAAGAATCCGCTTACCCTCCTTGCGCACCTGGTAGATACCCATACCTCGAGTTGGTACCAGTGTCAGTTCTAATTCACCGTTATCGATGATGATAATGTCCACGCCACTTTGTTTACCTGTATTGAGTCGCTTTTTTTCAATTGAAAAGGGGGTTGTAGTGTTAATTCCAAGTTCTTGCGCCGATGTTTTCCAATGATCCACGTAGGTGTTAGTTGCGCTATCGGTGAGTACAAATTCTGCTGAAAGGGCGTAGATAGGTGTGAGTAGAGCAACAGTTGCCAGGACGTTTTTGATTATCATCTTAGTCTTCCTCATTTGTTGTGTTTAGCTGAATCGTTTCAGCTTAAATTCTACGCTCATTATTTGAACAGACAAATTGCTGAAAGTGACCTTGTTATTCAGCTCTTTAATTTTTATTAACTGATTTTGAATCATGAGTGCTGACTCACGTTCAGCATTACACAGTTAGCGGGAGTAATTGGGCGGAGTTATCGGGGACAGGCACTTTTGGTTAGGCGACTTAGGGGTGGTAAAGTTAACATACAGTAGAGCGGTTCTTGGTATTTGAAGGAGACAACCCATGGCTGAGTATGACACAGAAAAGACCGGAGTTATCGGGGACAGGCACTTTTGGTTAGGCGACTTAGGGGTGGTAAAGTTAACATACAGTAGAGCGGTTCTTGGTATTTGAAGGAGACAACCCATGGCTGAGTATGACACAGAAAAGACCGGAGTTATCGGGGACAGGCACTTTTGGTTAGGCGACTTAGGGGTGGTAAAGTTAACATACAGTAGAGCGGTTCTTGGTATTTGAAGGAGACAACCCATGGCTGAGTATGACACAGAAAAGACCGGAGTTATCGGGGACAGGCACTTTTGGTTAGGCGACTTAGGGGTGGTAAAGTTAACATACAGTAGAGCGGTTCTTGGTATTTGAAGGAGACAACCCATGGCTGAGTATGACACAGAAAA
Organism: Salinivibrio sp. KP-1; assembly: GCF_000968645.1. Lineage (NCBI taxonomy): Bacteria > Pseudomonadati > Pseudomonadota > Gammaproteobacteria > Vibrionales > Vibrionaceae > Salinivibrio > Salinivibrio sp. KP-1. Next base: position 219,567 of record NZ_LAQR01000045.1, read on the forward strand.
GACCGGAGTTATCGGGGACAGGCACTTTTGGTTAGGCGACTTAGGGGTGGTAAAGTTAACATACAGTAGAGCGGTTCTTGGTATTTGAAGGAGACAACCCATGGCTGAGTATGACACAGAAAAGACCGGAGTTATCGGGGACAGGCACTTTTGGTTAGGCGACTTAGGGGTGGTAAAGTTAACATACAGTAGAGCGGTTCTTGGTATTTGAAGGAGACAACCCATGGCTGAGTATGACACAGAAAAGACCGGAGTTATCGGGGACAGGCACTTTTGGTTAGGCGACTTAGGGGTGGTAAAGTTAACATACAGTAGAGCGGTTCTTGGTATTTGAAGGAGACAACCCATGGCTGAGTATGACACAGAAAAGACCGGAGTTATCGGGGACAGGCACTTTTGGTTAGGCGACTTAGGGGTGGTAAAGTTAACATACAGTAGAGCGGTTCTTGGTATTTGAAGGAGACAACCCATGGCTGAGCATGACACAGAAAAGACCATTCCCGAGCGTGACCAACGGCGGTTTGCGGTGTCGGCTAACCGAGCCAAAGCGAGTCATCGTGTTCGCTACGTCGAGTCGGGCGGTGCCTCGGTGGATAATGAAGAATGCACGTTTTGCCAAGCGGTGCCGGGTTTGACTGACCTGGAAGCAGACAAAGAAGTAGAGGGCGATAGTTAACTAAATTAACGGGACAGGCTCTTTTTCTTGCCTCTCTCATTCAACCATTCAGCGCCCACATGCTTACGATACTGTTGGGACAGCCACCTCACTTTCTGCCTGCAGCACGCAATACTGTACTACCGATGTCGTTCGTGTGATTTACTTCTCTCTTTACTAATGATTCCAATATCAATAGTCGATCCCCCTCACATCTGTGATGTTTACAGATGGTGAAATTTTTCTTTCATCTGCATTATTTGCTCATATCGAAACGTTTCGATGGCGTTTTCCTGAGAGAAAACGTTGATCACAAGAAAACGTGCCAGCGCATAGTGAGTGCTGATTAAGTCCATCGTGAGTGAGAAGGTGATGAATGAATAAACATGGTTTGCTCCATCCAGAACTTGCACAGTTAGTCACCCAAATCGGGCATACCGATGAATTGACGGTGTGTGATGCGGGGCTGCCGATCCCCAACTCGGTGTCGCGTATTGATTTAGCGCTAATCCAAGGCGTGCCGAGCTTTATGCAAACGGTCGAGGCGGTGTTAGCTCACACCTGCATTGAGTCGGTGGTGATTGCAGAAGAGCTTGCAGAGGTCAGCCCCGCGCTACATCAAACTTTGCTTGCGCGATTAGAGCAAGAGAGTGCTGCGCGTCAGCAGCCGATCACTGTGACCACGATCAGCCACGAGGCGTTTAAAGCACGCACGGTGCAGAGCAAAGCGGTGGTGCGCACCGGAGAGTGCACGCCTTATGCCAATGTGATTTTTCAAGCCGGTGTCACCTTTTAGGTCGGCCTAAGCGAGTAACCACAATGACGCAACCTATCTTACAACTCAGCCAAGTCGTAAAAACTTTTCCCGGGGTGCGCGCCCTCGATGAGGCGAGCTTAAATGTCTATCCCGGCGAGGTAATGGCGCTACTCGGTGAAAATGGCGCGGGCAAGTCCACGTTGATGAAGGTACTCACCGGGATTTATCACGCCGACAGTGGCGACGTTAACTATCAAGGTGAGCCGGTCTCGTTTAAAGGCCCACGTGATTCGCAGCAAGCGGGGATCAGTATTATTCACCAAGAGCTCAATTTGATACCAGAGCTGACCATTGCAGAGAACATCTTCTTAGGCCGCGAGTTTACTAACCGGTTTGGCAAGATTGATTGGGCCAAGATGGCTGAAGAAGCCGATAAGCTGCTGGCGCGTTTAAATGTGAAAGCACGCGGCACCACGCCACTTGGCAGCCTGAGCTTGGGTGAGCAGCAAATGGTGGAAATTGCCAAAGCGCTGTCGTTTGAGTCGCAGGTGATCATTATGGATGAGCCGACCGATGCTTTGACCGACACCGAAACCGCCTCGCTGTTTGCGGTGATCAACGAGCTGCGAGCGCAAGGCTGCGGCATTGTTTATATCTCTCACCGACTAAAAGAAATTTTTGAGATTTGCGATCGGATCACCGTGTTACGTGATGGCAAGTTTATTGGTGAGTATCCCGTTAGTGATACCGATGAAGATGGCCTGATTGAAATGATGGTGGGCCGCAAACTCGCCGAACAATACCCACGAAGTGATGTCACCCCTGATGGGATAAGCCTTGAGGTGGAAAATGTCAGCGGCCACGGGGTGGAAGAGGTGAGTTTTCAGCTACATCGTAGTGAAATCCTGGGTGTATCGGGCTTGATGGGCGCCGGGCGCACGGAGTTAATGAAAATAATCTATGGCGCCATGCCGCGTGAAGCCGGCGTGATCCGGCTTGATGGCAAGGTGATTAACCCAGTGAGCCCGCAAGATGCGCTGGCCAACGGCATTGCTTACATCTCTGAAGACCGCAAAGGCGAGGGCTTGGTGCTGGGTTTATCGGTGAAAGACAACATGTCGCTCAGTGCACTCGATAAGCTCACCCATTGGGGAAAAATACAGCCGCGTGATGAAGTGATGGCGGTGGAGGATTTTATTCGCCTTTTTAATATCAAAACCCCCACCCGCGAGCAAATCATTGGCAACTTATCGGGCGGGAATCAGCAGAAAGTGGCGATCGCCAAAGGGCTGATGACCAAACCGAAAGTGCTGATCTTGGATGAGCCGACTCGGGGGGTCGATGTCGGTGCCAAAAAAGAGATTTATCAGCTAATTAACCAATTTAAAGCCGAGGGCATGAGCATCATCTTGGTGTCGTCAGAAATGCCCGAAGTGCTTGGCATGAGCGACCGCATTTTAGTGATGCACGAAGGCCGCGTATGCGGTGAGTTTGATGCCAAAGACGCTAACCAAGAAACTCTGCTTGCCTGTGCGGTAGGCAAAAATGCCAATGAGGATGCAGCATGAGTGAGAATGCAATGAATAAGTCCCAGCCGTCAGAAGATGGACGTAAACCCCTGTTCAGCAAAGCGTGGTTGATTGAGCAAAAATCACTCATTGCCCTGCTGGTGCTGATCGTGGTGATGTCATTTTTAAACAGCAACTTTTTCATGGTCGACAACCTGCTTAACATCCTGCGTCAAACCTCGGTGAACGCGATTATCGCCGTAGGGGTGACATTGGTGATTTTAACCGCGGGCATCGACTTGAGTGTTGGCTCGGTGTTGGCGCTGTGTGGCGCGTTTGCCGCGAGTTTGATTGCGGTTGAAGTGCCTGTGTTAGTCGCGGTGCCCACCGCTTTGTTTGCAGGTGCGGCGATTGGTGCCATGACTGGCGTCGTGGTGGCCAAAGGCAAGGTACAGGCGTTTATTGCCACCTTGGTAGCAATGACCCTCTATCGCGGTGTCACCATGGTGTATACCGATGGTCGTCCCATCTCAACGGGCTTTACTGATACCGCCGATGCGTTCGCTTGGTTTGGTACCGGCTACCTGTTGGGCATTCCCGTCCCTGTGTGGCTGATGGCAATCGTGTTTATCGGCGCGTGGTATCTGCTCAATCATACCCGTTTTGGCCGTTATATTTACGCACTTGGTGGCAATGAATCGGCGGCGCGGTTATCGGGCATTAATGTCGATCGAATCAAGGTGGGTGTGTATAGCCTGTGTGGCATGCTCGCGGCGCTGGCAGGGATCATCGTCACCTCGCGCCTGTCCTCTGGACAACCGACCGCCGGTACTGGCTATGAGCTTGATGCGATTGCCGCGGTGGTGCTGGGCGGCACCAGCTTGATGGGCGGTAAAGGCAAGATTATGGGCACGCTAATTGGTGCGCTGATTATCGGCTTTTTGAACAATGCCCTCAACCTGCTGGACGTGTCGTCTTACTACCAAATGATTGCCAAAGCGGTGGTGATTTTGCTCGCCGTGCTGGTGGATAACAAAAACAAATAGCTGCTTTAGACAAAGCTTTTCGAAATAGAGCTTATTGGGACAGGCACTTTAAGTTAGCGGGACAGACACTTTTATTTCTGTTTTATTAGCAAGCAAAAACAATACCCTACAAACACAAAAGGACTGAACGCATGAAAAAACTGACTACCTTGATTACCACTGCGCTACTGTCGTCAACGCTGAGCATCAGTGCGCAAGCGGAAGATAGAATGGCAATCGTGGTCTCAACCTTAAACAATCCATTTTTTGTCACCATGAAAGAGGGCGCAGAGCAGAAAGCACAAGATCTTGGTTATGAGCTCTTGGTGCTTGATTCGCAAAACGACGCCAGTAAAGAGCTATCGAATGTGGAGGATTTAACCATCCGTGGCGTTAAAGCCATTTTGATTAATCCGACTGACTCAGATGCGGTCTCAAACGCCATTCGTATTGCGAATCGCGCGGAGATCCCGGTGATCACCCTAGACCGTGGCGCGAGTCGTGGGGACGTGGTGAGTCATATTGCTTCTGATAACGCTCAAGGCAGTAAAATGGCGGCGGAATACATCATCGGTAAAGTCGGTGAGCGAGCCAAAGTGATCCAACTTGAGGGTATTGCCGGTACTTCGGCAGCACGCGAGCGTGGTGAAGGCTTTATGGATGCCATTGAAGGCACCGACGTTCAGCTACTCGCCAGTCAGCCAGCGGATTTTGACCGTACCAAAGGCCTGAACGTGATGGAAAACCTGCTTGCCGCACATCCAGATGTGGAAGCGGTATTCGCCCAGAACGATGAAATGGCATTTGGCGCGTTGCGCGCGGTGCAGGCATCAGGCAAAGATGTCACCATTGTTGGTTTTGATGGCACCAAAGATGGCATTGCGGCCGTCGAGCGTGGTCATCTGGCAGCGACCATCGCTCAGCAACCGGGTATGATTGGTGAGCTGGGTGTCGAAACTGCGGATAAAGTGCTGAAAGGCGAGTCGGTAGACAGCTATATTCCCGTGCCGCTTAAGGTGATCAGCCAAGAAACGATCGCTGAATAAGCCGCCAGGGAAACGTATAGTGAGCACCATCGGGTTCGCACTGGGTGGTGCTTTTTTGATTTAAAAACGGTAAGGAATAGTAATGAGCCGATTGGTTGTTCTTGGCAGCGTCAATGCTGATCATGTTTTACGCGTCTCTAGTTTTCCTCGTCCCGGAGAGACATTACACGGTCGAGACTATGCGGTGATAGCTGGCGGCAAAGGGGCGAATCAAGCGGTGGCAGCGGTGCGTTGCGGTGCTGATGTTGCCTTTATTGCCAGTGTGGGTGACGACGCCTTTGGTCAGCAGATTCGTCAGTCTTATGCGCAAGAGGGGATGGATGTCAGTGCGATAAAGGTACAGCCTGATACGCCGACTGGGATTGCGATGATCCAAGTGACTGATCAGGGCGAGAACAGTATTGCGCTCTCCGCAGAAGCCAATGCGACTCTGACAGCGGAGACCATCAGCGATGATCTCACAAAAATCGCCGACGCTGACTATTTACTGATGCAGTTAGAAACACCGATGTGCGGCATTGAAAAGGCGGCGTTTCATGCTAAAGCGGCAAAGACACAGGTGGTGCTTAATCCCGCCCCTGCCGCACCGCTGAGCGACGCGCTTCTTGCCGCGGTCGATATTATCACCCCGAATGAAACGGAAGCCCAAAGCCTGACGGGTATCGCGGTAACAGACACCGCCAGCGCCCAAGCGGCCTCGGACGTTCTCCATGAAAAAGGGGTAGGGACTGTACTGATCACCCTCGGCAAACAAGGCGTGTGGCTGAGTGAAAAGGACGAACAAGCGGGTCAGCTCATTCCTGGGTTCCGTGTCGATGCCGTCGATAGCACTGCCGCGGGTGATACCTTTAATGGGGCATTGGTGACAGGACTCATAGAGGGACAGACACTTTATCAGGCGATTCGCTTTGCGCATGCCGCGGCGGCATTATCCGTGACAAAGCGTGGCGCACAAACCTCGATTCCTTCTCGTTCAGAGGTTGAGGCGTTTTTGGCCCATCAAGATGCTTAATCGTTATTTCACCTTAGTCAGCGGAGCGCGATAAATGGCGACCATGAAAGATATTGCCAAACGGGCGGGCGTGTCGACATCGACGGTCAGTCATGTCATTAACAACACCCGTTATGTGAGTGAGGCGATTGCTGAGAAGGTAAACCAAGCCGCGAAAGAGCTTAACTATTACGCCCCTTCGGCACTGGCTCGCAGCCTAAAAGTGAATCGAACTAAAACATTTGGCATGCTGGTGACCACTTCCACCAATCCGTTTTTTGGCGAAGTAGTAAAAGGCGTCGAGCGCAGCTGTTATCACAATGGCTACAGTTTGATTTTATGCAACACGGAAGGCGATGCTGAGCGTATGCGTGCTTCAATTGATACGCTGTTGCAAAAGCGGGTCGATGGTTTGATTTTGATGTGTTCGACCTTGGAAGGTGAGCGGATTGAAGGCTTTGATCGTTATCCGGATATTCCCGTGGTGGTGATGGATTGGGGGCCGATTGATTTTGCTTGCGATAAAATTCAAGATAATTCCTATCAAGGCGGCTATTTAGCGACCCAGCACTTGATTGACTGCGGCCACCGCCAGATTGGTTGTATCAGTGGTCCTTTGCTTAAACAACAAGCACAGCGCCGTTTTCAAGGCTTTAAAGATGCGCTGCGCGATGCTGGACTTACTGAGAACGCCGACTGGATGGTAGAAGCGGACTTTGAGTGTGAGGGCGGCTATCAAGGCATGCAAGCGATCGCCGCGAGCGGCTCCCTGCCGAGCGCGATTTTTGCCGGCAATGACATGATGGCGATGGGCGCGATCAATGCTGCTAATGCACTCGGCATTCGGGTACCCGAGGATCTTTCTATCATGGGGTACGATGATATCCATCTCGCTAAATTTGTCTCGCCCTCGCTGACCACTATTCACCAGCCCAAGTACCGTCTCGGTCAAGCAGCTGTCGAAACGCTACTCCACAAACTGGATGACCCTCAAAGTGATAGCCAAACTGTGCAGCTCGAGCCAACGTTAGTGGTGCGCGAGAGTGTGAAGCGGGTATAGCTATTGGGCGAGCTATCGGGGACGGCGGACTATCGGGGACAGGCACTTTAGACTATCGGGGACAGGCACTTTAAGCTAAGAGCTAGAACTAACGGGACAGGCACCTTTATACCTTTATAATTGCTCTAGCGGGCTGGGGGTGAAGCCGTTATGATGCCTGTCCTCAATGGCCAACCAGTAAATTTCCTCGTTATGTTTTCAATTGTCGACCAAAACCAATACTTTGTGGTGATCAATAAGTACCACGGCGTTAGCGTGCAAAAAGAAGCCGATCATTCGGCACTTCTACCGGCCGTGGCGGCGCATATTGGGGTTGAGAAAGTCTACCTTGTGCATCGGTTGGACAAGATGACATCGGGCTTGCTGCTGCTGGCAACTTCTTCTCATGCGGCGTCTGTCCTCTCAGGGCTGTTTGCTTCTCGCGAGATAGAAAAGTTCTATTTGGCATTAAGTGCGAAAAAGCCGCGTAAGAAGCAGGGATCGATCGTTGGTGATATGACTAAGGGGCGGCGAGGTAGCTGGAAATTACTGACCAGCAAAGATAACCCTGCGAGAACGCGTTTTACCTCTATTGCTGGTGGTGAGGGGCGGCGACTTTTTCTCTGTCGGCCTTACACAGGCAAAACCCATCAAATTCGCGTGGCGATGAAAAGCATTGGCTCTCCGCTCATCGGTGATGATTACTATGGCGGCGAGCCAGCCGATCGTGGCTACTTACACGCTTATGGGCTGCAATTTACGTGTCGTTTTGCCGATGATCAGCCTAAAACACGCTATAGCTATGTGCTGCCCCCGAGCCAAGGCGAATCATGGCCAGCCTTACCGGTGGAGTGGGAGCAGCCTTGGCACTTAATTAGCTAGCACATCCAGTTGCATCGATAGCGTTTTTGAGAACTTGCCGGCCGCGGGTATCGCGAACCAAAATGGTATAGCTGATGCCACTGTCTAACATATTGCGGATATCGTTATCCTCGCAATAACGACGCTCTAAGCCGGAAAAGAGCTGCCCCGGTGCTTTTTTTGCATTCTTCTCCAGAAGCGTCAGCTCGATAATGACATCTTGCGCACGAGCGCGAACCAGTGAGTAGCCTTCAATATCCATCGGCAGTAACTGTGCAATCATGTCTGCACGTTGGGTTGCTGCTTCTGCGGCTTGATCATGCTGGGTGCTGCTACATGCACTCAGTATTAGCCCAAGGCCTGTCATCAACAATACTTTTACTAATCGCATTAGACAGGATCCTGAGGAAGCACTTTTTTGAAAGGTTTAACGGTTACGTCTGCATAGACGCCAGCGGCAACATAAGGGTCTTTGTCGGCCCAGGCTTGGGCGGCTGATAATGACTCAAACCAAGCGATAACGGTTGACCCCGTAACTTCGCCCGGCTCGTCGCTATCAACGGCAGGGTTTGGTCCTGCAATCATCAAGCGGTTTTCTTTTTCCAATTGGTGTAAGCGCTCAAGGTGTGCGTCGCGCGCTTGCTTGCGGAGCGGTAGGCTGCTCTCGACGTCTTGCGAATAAATGAGATACCACATCGTCATTGTCCTTGATAGATGTTTATAGCCATTAGGATACAGAGTCCAGATTTCTGAGTACAGTGTATTAGTGAGTATTGGGGAGTATAAAGTATTGGGGGGACAGGCACCAAAGTTAGGCACCAAAAGTAAAGTATTGGGGGGACAGGCACCAAAGTTAGGCACCAAAAGTGAAAAGTACCGAGAGTAGGACAGACACTTAAGCATTCTTAAGTATTTAACGTGCCTGGCCCCAATGAGCTCCATTATCAGCATTGCTAATGTGCCTGTCCTGACAAGATCAAAAAATGAATGGCCTTTACCTTCCTGTTACTGGAAGGCTTATTCTTCTGCAAAAACGGTCAGGAGATAATATGGGATGCTGTAATCAATCCCCGGAGGGTGGATCAAAAGGGCTGAAGCCGCTCTTAAAAGCGGTGGGTGTGTTGTTTGTACTGATAATGGTGCTGGCCTATTGGATTGGATGAGGCCTTAGCGAGTTTATTTGGTGTTTACGTTATTGGGATGCACTCAACGACAAGCCCAATTCACTTTAGATCATGACGCCGGTCATGCGTTTTAGGCCTAGTGTCGGTAATACCGCCTGAATACTCGATAGTGAACCTACGATATTCCCGCCCTCTAAGTGAGAGCATGTACTTAACCAGGTTTCACGTGAGATGTTCAGCTGTGTGAGTAGCTGTGGTCTCGGGAGTGAATTGGCGTTCTGGCTCTGAGCGCACGTCCATTCTACCAGAGCCAAATAGTCCATAAGGCGAAAAGGGATACCGTCGGGCATCGACTTTCTCGGGTTCCCGGCGAAGGGGAATAAGCCGGCTGGGGTCGCTTTATTTTGCTCGAGTGATTCAACGCGCTTTTTAATCGATGTGTAATTGGCATGCTTAGGCCGCTTGGTGATACCTGCTCGCACTGGGTTCAAATCGACATAGGCCATCGCCGCAGCGAGTGCTTTTTCATCTAATATTGCTTGGCTTTTAAAGCGTCCCTCCCAAAAATGCCCTGAACATTGATCCTCTCGGTTCGCTTGTGTCGAAATATATTGATTGAGCAGCTTCATAAACCAGCTGACAGACATCAAACGTTCGCGCCAGTTCTCAATGATGCGAAAACACGCTTTTCGCTCTGAGTGAGAGAGCGATTCACCCTGATAAAAACGTTGGATAAGCGCAGGCGCTTGATGAAAGGCTAGCCAGCGTTCAACAACCTCGATATTGGTTAAAGACTTAGCCGCTTTGGCGTTGATATGCAAAACAACGTGATAGTGATTGCTCATAATGGCATAAGCACAGATATCGATACAAAATGCTTTGGCGAGTGCAAGTAAACGCGTTTCTATCCATGTGCGACGATGCTCATAGCTTTTTTGTGACTGCGCATCATAGCCGCACAAAAACGAGCGGCGCACACAACGTGAGACACAATGGTAATAGGAGGTGGCGGCTAAATTTATTTGCGATGCGCGAGCTTTGGTCATCGTCGGTCCCTCTTAGCATCTAGGTATGAGTAAAATATACTGTATAAATGAACAGCCTTCATCCTTTCTAGCTAGAGTTTTCGTGACAGTGCAAGAAGTGGTGTAATTATGAGCGTTGTTATTTTCTTAACATGTCTGTCCCAAGAAGTACTTCTCGAGAATAGTAAGTAGTGATGGCGTAGCGTCGTAACAGGGACACTCACTACAGAGTGCCTGTCCTGATAGGGGAAAAGGTTCGAACGTTGGAGAAAAACGACGAGGACAGTCATCAAGAGGTGACTGTCCTCGCTAGAAATCAATTATGGATGCGTAAAGGTGTCTGTCTTGGCAAGAAACTGTCCTCGCGAGAATCAACAGTGCCTGTCCCAATAAGAAGAAGTTAGGCCGGAACGCCGCTGTGAAAGCGGAATTGGTTATCGGGTGCTTGGATGAGTTCGGCTTCGCGCTCGCCGATGGTTTGAATGCGGCCGCGAATGTCTTCGCCGGCGATAGTTTCTGCAAGTGTCAGGTAATCTTGATAATGGCGTGCTTCCGACCGCAGTAGCGAGATGTAGAACTTTTGCAGTTCATCATCGAGGTGCGGGGCGACTTTAGCAAAGCGCTCGCAGGAGCGTGCTTCAATGTAGGCGCCAATAATCAGTTTATCGACCAAGGTTGCGGGCTCATGAGTGCGTGCCGCGCGCATTAATCCTTTGGCGTAGCGACCTGCTTCTAACGGTTGATAAGGAATGCCGCGTGCGTCCATGATCTCAATCACTTGCTCAAAGTGATGAAACTCTTCTTTGATTAAGCGGACCATTTTATCAATCAAGGCTTGGCCGTGGGCAAACCCCGCTTTGGGAGTTAAAGGCGCGCTGAGACCGTTTTTGCGCGCGTGGAAGATCCCATCGCGAACGCCGCGATAGACAAAGTCCTCATAGGGTTTGGCCCATGCCAGCAGTTGCTCGCCACTCGCCGCGTCAACCGCATATTTACGGATCAGCCACATCGCGGTTTGGCTGGCTTTTAATTCGCAGTTTGCGTGATCGCGCAAAAGAATCGATTGATTGTCAGGCTGAATGGCCGCTTCAATCCAACTGTCGGGGGTTTGACAGTGCAGAAAACCATGAATAGGGGTGAGTAGGGTATTAATTTCTTGGCGTAGCATGCCGGAAACACTCTCAGACTGACAACAATGGCTGAGCATTATAAACAGATGGGATGCAAGCGCAAAGAGCTGGCAGCGCAGGAGGCGCTGCCAGGTGGGCGAATTCGGCCTACTTGTTCGATGCCCAAGGGGAACGGTATTGAATACCGAACTTGTCTAAACGCGGTAATTGCGCTTTGAGTCTGGCCAGATAATCGAGCCAGTCACGGCGCTCACTGTGGCTCCAAGCCGCTTCTGCAATGGCGGTAAGCCTTGGAAATATCATGTAATCGAGCCTGTCCTGATTGGTGATCAGTTCACTCCAGAGTGCACATTGCACGCCTAGCATGTGCTCACGGGCGGGGTCGTCATTTGCGAGGCTTGCCAGCGGCTCATATTGGTAGGCTTTCTCTAATGGCGTGACGCCCGCCCAGTCGAGCCCAGGCTCGGTAGCAGCATAATCTTGCACCATATCGAGATAGGTCGCCTGACCGGGGGTTAAAATCACATCAAAACCGTGCTTTGCACAGTGCAATGCGGCGTCTTCGCTTTGCCATGAATAGATCACGGTATTCTTGCTGACTTTATCGCCGTGCTGCACTTCTTCCCAGCCAACCATACGTTTGCCTAAGGCGCGTAGCTTTTGCTCAGCGTAGGTCAGTATCTGTCCCTGTAGCGAAGCGGTCGTTTCTCCGTTCATGCGTCTGTCCCGATAAATTGGGCTATCCGTCCATACCCCGTCAGGGACTTCATCGGCGCCAATATGGACCCATGAGGCAGGAAAAAGCTCGGCGACTTCACTTAATACCGTATCTAAAAATCTATACGTGCCATCAAGGGCTGGCGATAATACGTTATCGGTGTAGTGTTGTACGCTGCGGTAAGTAGAGCGGTCGTCGGCATCGTGTAGCCAATCAGGCAGCGCTTTGATGGCTGCGCGACAGTGGCCGGGAATATCAATTTCTGGAATGACGGTAATACCGCGGGCCGCGGCGTATTCAATCACGTCACGCACCTCTTCTTGGCGATAATAGCCTTCGTGACGTTCTGCAATATGACTGAACTGCGGAGCAAGGCGGGTATTGGGGCCGCGTTGACTTCCATAGCGCGTCAATTCAGGTAGGGCTTTAATCTCCAGTCGCCAACCTTCATCGTCGGTTAAATGCCAGTGAAAGGTATTGAACTTAAAGTAGGCCAACTGGTTAATCAGTCGCTTTACCGTGTCCACCGAATGAAAATGGCGCGAGCAATCGAGCATCATCCCTCGATAAGCAAAGCGTGGTGCATCGCTGATTTTGATTGCCGGTATTCGAAGCTGTGTTTCATGCTCTTGGCAAAGTTGTAATAGCGATGCGCAGCCGTGAATAAACCCGCGCTCAGCACAGGCTTGGATAACCACGCCTTGGTCGGTGACGGTGAGCTGATAGGCCTCATCACGGTGGGCGATATCTCGAAGTGCCGAGTCGGGTAACGGCCGTAAGATAATAGCATGATCGCCAGTTACCGCATCTTGGTGGCGTGGGTCGAGTGCAATATCGGCTTGCGGGTACATACGAACCCATTCGTTACTTAACCACTGCGCGGCGGGCAGGGCCTGTGGATCCACCGCGATTAACGGTGTTGTAGGTGAAAGCGTAAAGTACCCTGGCTGGTGGCGCACTGATTTGGGCACCGGAATAATGGCGTGCTCTGCGGGATGAACATCTGGAATCGTTGATCGTGTGGTATGAGTGTGTGCCAAGTTAATGGGAGTGAGCATCACTGAATATTGCTCGCCATTGGCATAGAGCAGCGCATCTTTAAAGCCGGCACAAAGGAACCGTAATGGCGGCGTGTGGGCATCAAACTCGATGTACAAGCTTTGATTGGCATCGAGTGTTTGATGCGCCGGTGTAATGACGCAATAACTACCGATTTGCTCAATACTGCCTTGTGACAGTGTATTGGGGGTGATGAAACGATCAAACAATACCGCAATGGACAGCGCTTCCAGCGAACGGTCGGTAAGATTATGCAAGGTTAACCCCATTCGGCTGCGCGGTGGGGTGTCATTGGGGTACTCGTTGATCACACTAAGATCGAGCCGGTAAGTCATCACGCGTTCTCCTTGTTCGAGTGGCCGTTGCCAACCAGTGTTTGCGCACTGATGGCGAGCATAAACCAGCTTGCATGTGGTAACCACTGCTCGCCCCATCGCCAGTTTTGCGCCATATCATCGCAATATGGTGCGGGGTTGAAGGCAATCTGTGTTTCATCCTCCATCCCTGCGGTAATGCCATTGCAGATCCCCCCTTTGGCATTAAAAAATCCCAAGTGCGGTAGGTAATCTGGGTTGTTGTGACCATGTCCATCGAGCATGCAGATATCAAATGGGTTTAAACCGAGGATCCAATTAAGCGCCCGTTGGCTAAAGGTGTGGAGGGCCGCATTTAGCGCATTGTCTTGAATATGGCGCGTGGCATGACATGCAAAGGTTGCCAGCGACCCCAAGCGTGCATTCTCGCCTTGCCACCAATAGCCGGTTTCATTGTGGTGAGGAATAAAGTGACGTACCTGTTTGACGCCTTCGACGGGTTTGACGTACTGACGTGGATACGCGAATGGATTATCGGCGGTTTGTGTTAGGTTGAGCTCAAACTGGCAGGCGCGTTCCAGTGCTGTTTGCGCGATAGCTTGGTGGTGAGAGTCAGTTTCCACATCGAGGTAGCGAACTAATGCCAAGCCGGGTAGACCTGCATCGGCGGCATGGTAAAACGGGCGGCCGCCATCAGTATTTGCTGACCAATAATACTGGCAAGTTTCATCACTGCACTGCCGTGCGACCAGCTTTTTCATCCAGCCTCGAGCCTCGTTCAAGAAGGGACAGTCACTGTTCGCACTAATGTGTCTGTCCCCAGAACCTAAAGGTGCCTGTCCCGTTAAATAAGCGTGACTGTCCCCGGTAGATTGCTCTTCGGTAGACTGCCGAGTGGCGTGATGTAACTCACATGCGGCGAGAAGAGCGCAGGTTTCGTCAATAATGTTGGGCTCACCGTCATCAAGGTAATGATGGTTATGTTCAACCAAATGCCAGTAGCCGCGAATGGCGGCATCTAAATAGCGTGCTTGTTGGTCTGGATCCGCGCAAAGCGGGGATCGGCTTGCGGCGGCAAGGGCAGCAATCGCCATGCCGCCGCCTTGACGAAAACCGGCCTGGTAAGCCTCACTCATCACTCCATCTTGCGTCGCGTAAGCGCAAAGAGTGCGGCGCTCTGGGTCTTTCGACCATTGATCAAACACCGTCATATAAAAAAAGCCACTGGGGTCTTGCATACGGAGAAGAAAATCAGCGCCGTGTTTCGCTTCATCTTCTAAGCGCGTGCGCATAAACGCGGGCAGCGTTTCCGAGCTAAATTGGCTGGTAAGATCGGCCAGTCCCCAGGCCAATAGCGGGATTTGTTGCGGATTGAAGTAATTGGCGTAGGAAAGGTGGCTCAGGTATTTGCTCACATCGCCAGAGGCATCGTACCAACCACCAGAGACATCCACGCGTTCATCAGAGCCGAATACCTTGGCGTGCTGATCCGCGTGTTCATAGATGCCGCTACACCGCTGCGATTTAAAATAATGCAGCAGATCGGAAAACGTGGTGTGAAACAGGCAATCGTCAATGATCTCAAACGGATGCGAATACACAGGTGTTTCTGTTAGTAATGCTAGTTGATAGCGTCCACGATGCGCAAAGGCAGAAAAATCGAGGGTATAAGCCGTGCCAGTCTGCCAGTTGCTTAACTGTGTGCCTTGGTGTAATTCAAACTGCGCGACCACGTTATCGAGTGGTGCTGTGTCTGTCCCGTGAGTAAGAGTGTCTGTCCCCGTAAAATTTTGCGCGCCTTCTGCGGCATCATTAAAGTGCCTGTCCCCAGAGGAGGAGGCAGCTTTGTCCGCCGAGCTAAATGTGCCTGTCCCCTTAAGAGGAGGCAGGGAAATCAGTGCCACGGGCGTGCCGGTGAGGCGGTCGCTGTCACTGACGATCACCGCGTATTTGTCACCGTGTAACGAGTAGCCAATGTGATTGGTCAGCACTTGCATGATGGTATCCTTATTGGTCGCTATTGCTCGTACAAATAGCAGCGCACATAGTGGTTGTCGGCGAGCTTGGTCACGCGGGGCAACTGCTCAGTGCATTTGGCTGTCGCATGTGGGCAGCGGCCAGCAAAAGGGCAGCCGACAGAATCCGGCGTCCACAGAGGAATTTCACCCTTGTTGCCCTTTAGTTTTTCGTGAATAGACTTGCTCGGGTCGGGCACGGCTGAGACCAATAGCTGGGTGTAAGGATGCTGAGGGCGATGAATAATCTCTTCGGTGTCTCCCCATTCGACCATATGGCCGACGTACATCACTGCCAAGTCTTCAGCAATGTAACGCGCGGTGGCGATATCATGGGTGATGTAGAGCAGCGACATTTGCTTTTCCACTTTCATCTCTTCCATCAGATTAAGTACACCGGCACGAATCGACACATCCAGCATCGAAGTTGGCTCATCGGCGAGTACCACTTCCGCGCCCACGGCGATGTTCCGCGCCAAGTTAATCCGCTGACGCTGGCCGCCCGACAGCTGGTGGGGGAATTTCTCCGCCGTTTCTTTGGCAGGGGTCAGCCCCACTTGCTCGAGCAGCTCGAACACCCGCTCTTTCAGTTGTGCTTTGTTGCGCTTGTCGACTTTTTTGTGAATCAATAACGGGCGCGCAATATGGTGAAACACATTGTGCGTGGGGTTGAGCGAGCCAAAAGGGTCTTGCCAGACCATTTGCAGGCCTTCGCGATAGCGCATCAGCTCATCACGTTTTTTAATGGTGGTGATATCGCGGCCGCGATATTCAATGCAGCCATCGGTCGGGGCATACATTTTGGCAATCATTTTCGCGGTGGTGGATTTGCCCGAGCCCGATTCTCCTACCACGGCAAGTCCACGGCCTTTATACATTTTGAACGAGACATCATTGATCGCTCGCATCATGGGTTGTTTAAGGGCATGACTGTTAATGGGAAAATCTTTCACTACGTTTTTCCCTTCAACCAGCAGTTCTCCAAAACCTGTACTCATCACTGACTTCCTCACATTGGCGCGTTATTAGAGTTTTTGTTGGGCGATGGGCTCGCCGTATAGATGGCAGTTGGAATACCGGCCCGGCTCGATTTGGCGCAGCGCCGTTTGGGTGGTGCGACAGCGCTCATGCACCTGAGCACAGCGCGCTTGAAAGCGGCAGCCGGTCGGGATTTCGAGCAAATTGAGCGGGTTGCCCGGGATCCCCGTGAGTTGGCGCTTAGGTCCGGTGAGTGAGGGGAATGAGCTGCCCAGTCCTTCGGTGTAAGGGTGGTAGGGGTTGTTGAGCACCTGTTTGGACGGCGCGACCTCTATCAGCTCACCGGAATACATGATCCCAATCCGGTCGGAGAACTCCACCATGAGCGATAAGTCATGGGTGATAAACAGAATCGAAAAGCCAAACTCTTCTTTTAACGCGTAGATTTTTTGCAAGATCTCGCGCTGCACTACCACATCTAATGCCGTGGTGGGCTCATCCATGATGATCATTTTCGGATTTAAGGCCAGCGCAATGGCAATTACCAAGCGCTGACGCATCCCGCCCGAAAACTGGTGCGGATAATCGGTCAGGCGGCTAGGGTGAATATCGACAATTTCCAGCAAGCCCTGAGCCCGTTTGACCGCTTGTTTGCGGGTCAGGTTGGTGTGGCGCATTAGCACATCGCAAAACTGTTCTTCGAGCGTCAGCACTGGATTAAGGGCATTCATGGCGCTTTGAAACACCATCGACATCTCCCGCCAGCGAAAGTCGCGCATCCGAGCGTCGCTGTAATCGAGGATATTCTCGCCGTTAAAGATGACTTCTCCGCCGGTGATAAAGGCGGGTGGCTTATGTAGACGCATCAGCGAAAAGGCAACGGTGGATTTACCGCAACCCGATTCGCCGGCCAGACCAAAAACTTCACCGGGGGCAATGTCAAAACTAACGTGATCACAGGCTCGGACATCACCGGCATCGGTAATGTAGTCCACGCACAGGTCACGGATTGAGATAAGTGGGGTGCGACTCATGATTTATCTCCACTGATCAGCATGTGTTCGGCAACGGGATTCTCGTCGCGGGCTTTCTTTTCTTGTTGGCTGAGTTTTTTCCAGCGCTTCATCCCTTTTTGCGCTCGTAATTGCGGGTTGGCAATTTCATCCACCGCGAAGTTGAGTAACGCAAGCCCCGTAACCAGTAAAGTCAGCGCAATACAAGGTGCGAGCAGCTCCCACCACGCGCCAATTAACATGGATGAAGAGGTTTGCACGTTGTAGAGCATGATCCCCCAGCTGATGGTGTTGGGATCGCCAAGGCCTAGAAAGGAGATAATCGACTCCATGGCAATGGCATACATCACCGAACCAATAAAGCTAGCGCCAACAATGGGCACGAGATTAGGTAAGATCTCGACAAAGGTGATACGAAAGCGCGACTCACCCAGCACTTCGGCAGCTTTCACGAACTCTTTTTCGCGCAGGGCAAGGGTTTGTGAGCGAACCACCCGTGCGCCCCACGCCCACGAGGTGCAGCCAATAATGATGGCGATCGTCAGCGGTCCGGCTTCGCCGATAAATGCGGCGAGCACGAACAAGAGTGGGTATTGCGGGATCACCAACATAATGTTCATCGCGGCGGTGAGTACATCGTCAACCCAACCGCCTAAATAGCCGGCGGTAATACCAATTAAGGTGGCGAGCACACACACGGTGATGCCTGCCCCAAAACCCACCGCTAACGAAACACGGGCGCCATGTACTAACTGCGACCAGACATCACGACCCATACGGGTGGTACCAAGGACATGGTCGGCCTTTTTCGACATCAGTAGGGTGCGACGATCATCCGCTAAGTGTGTGGCGACCCAGCCGTCTGGATTGGCTTGCGCCGCTTTGACGATAAAGCTGGGGTATTCATGCGGATTACCGGTGCGTTTATCTGGCGCGTGCTGGGTTAATAAAGGCGCGAAGACCGCCATCAATATAAATAAACCAACAATGATGGAGCCTGCGCGAGCAATCTTATTGCGAACGATAAGGGTGAGGAGATCTTTCATGTTATTTGCCTCCTTTGCGCAGGCGTGGGTCAAGGACCACGTACAGCATGTCAGCAATTAAGTTAAACGAGAGCATAAACAAGGTCATAATCAGCAGCTGGCCTTGCAGGACTTGGTAGTCCCGCGCGTTGATCGCATTCAAAAGCACCGAGCCAAGACCGGGGTAGTTAAAAATAATTTCCACAATCAGTTGGCCCCCGATGGCAATACCCAGCGACATCGATAGCGCAGTGACACTGGGTAAGAGCGCGTTCCGGGCGGCGTAGTTAAACACCACGCGGTTTTCGCTTAACCCTTTGCCGCGGGCCATGGTGATGTAGTCTTCCGCAAGCAGGTTAATCATGTTGTTACGCATGTTGACCAAAAAGCCGCCGACTTGAATGATGGAGGCACAAAACAGCGGGAGTACGGCGTGATAGGCCACATCTTTAATAAAGGTCCAGCTGGTCCAGTCAGGGGTGACGCCTGGCGTGTAGGCATATCCGGTTGGAAACCATTTCAGCCCAATGGCGAAAATAAACAGCGCCAACATGGCGATAACCACTTGAGGCACCGCTTGGATAATCAGCATGCCTGGGGTGATCACAGCATCGTATTTTCCGCCGCGCTTCCAAGCGGCAAAAATGCCCAAAATCGAGCCCAACGAGAAAGACAGCAGCACCGCACTGCCAGCGAGAAACAGCGACCAGCCAAAGGCTTTGCCGAGGAGCTCGTTAACCGACAACGGATAAAATTGGATGGAGGTGCCTAAATCCCAGCTCAACACGTTTTTCATGTAGGTGAAATACTGCATATAGAGGGGGCCATCAACAAAGCCCAGCAGTTGTTTCATTGCCTCAATCCGCTCTGGAGTGACTTGCACCGAGGCGTTGGCAAACATCATGGTGACAGGATCACCGGGCATGGCACGAGGAATAATAAAATTGAGTGTTGCTGCCACTAAAAGGGCAATCATGTAAAAAGTTAGCCGTCGGAAAAAATAACCCATAACCCACACCTTACACAGCGAAGTGGTGATGTTCGTGGCGTGAACACCGTGGAAAAGCGGGCGCGCAAGGCGCCCGATATTGGTTACTGAACGGGCTTAAGGTCCAGCACATGAAGAAGACGCTCAGGAATGCCGGCCCAGATAGAGGGGCGACCTTTCGGATTGTCTTCGTTCCACCAACCGGTGAAGCGGGTGGTGTTGTATTGATACATTTGTGCACCAGAAAGCACCGGAATAGTGACCTGATCCTTGGCGATAATCGCTTGGATTTGGTGGGCAATTTCCAGCTGCTCAGCCTTGTCCGCGGTTTTGTAGAAGCTGTCTAACAGCTTGTCGAGCTCGGCATTTTGGTAGTAATGCATTGCGAACCGCGGCATGCCATCCCCTTCCTGTAAGTTGGAGTTATACGCGCTATTCCAATAGGTGTAAGGATCAGCACCGTGGAAGTAGTTGGTGTAGGCGACGTCGTAGTCGGCTTCGAGCATCGCTTGGCGGTATACCGAGAAATCAGGGGTACGTGCTTTGGCTTTGATACCGGCCTCGGCAAGTTGCTCAACCGTTAGTTGAACGGTGTTGTTGAAATCGGTCCAGCCATTGGGGGATTGGATCTCGAGCTCAAACGACTTACCTGATGGCGTTTCCACAAAGCCATCGCCGTCTTGATCTTTAAAGCCGGCTTTAGCGAGCAGTGCTTTGGCGCCGTCTAGATCGTACGTATTGTATTGGCGATATTTTTCATGCACTGCTTCGTCGGACCAAGACTCAAAGGCATAACCTAAGCCAGAGGCGAAGTCGTTTACCGTACCACCACCATAAAACGCGATATCAATGATGGTTTGACGGTCCAGCGCCATCGAAAAGGCGCGACGGAAGTCGACATTGGTTAGCGCTTCACGCTTGGCAGGGTCTGGGTCATTAAAATTAACCATAAAGGCTTGGGTGCCGGCGGCAGGATACCAATAGTGATGGTTTGGATTAGCGGCGGCATAGGTGCGATCAATGTCAGGAATAAACGATGAGGTCCAGTCCATTTCGCCGTTGATCACTTTACTTAAAAACTGATCGTTATTGGCAATTTGTGGTACGCGCAGACAGTCAACATCGAGGTTGTCGTTATCCCAATAATGCGGGTTACGACATTGAATATAGAGCTGTGACGTGAAGGTATCGATGGTGGTGAAGGGGCCAGAGCCTACCGGGTTTTCATTGGTGTAAGACGCGGGCTCTTCAACATTTTTCCAGACGTGTTCAGGCACCACAGGTACTTTCGCAATTTCGTAGGGGACATTCGAGTTTGCCTCAGTGAGTTCAAAGCGGACGGTGTAGTCGTCTAGCTTCTTCACATCATCAACCCATTGGTTAATCCCAGATTGATCCAACTCAGGGTGGTTTTTGACCAAATCAAACGAATACACCACATCATCGGCGGTATAGGCCTCACCGTCTGACCATTTCACCCCTTCACGAAGGGTGAAGGTGACACTTTTCAGGTCATCCGCCATTTCATAGCCGCTCGCGAGACGAAAGACAGGTTGGTTGCCTTTCATTTCGTTAAACACCACTAAAGGCTCATAGATAAAGTCAGTGGTGGTGTGCAGATAGGTAGCGCCGAGGAAAGGGTTAAAGTTACGGACAAAAGTATTGAATTCTTTCGGGTGGATAGTGAGCTCACTGCGCTCGGCGGCACTGACGCCAGCACTTGCGCTCAGCGCACCGATGATTGCAGAGGCAAGTAGGGTCTTGCTGGCAACTCTAATGTTACTCGAAAACATAGCCATTCCTTACTGTTGCTTTCAGTTCACGTGATGGATAGTGAGCTCGTTGCTAACAACCTTCGCGAGCTCAAGCTTACTGTGTTGCCGACCCTGACGTTGTGATTATGGATGGGATGCCCCAAGCGATACTTGTTGCTCCAGGCCAGCAAACACCTTCACTAAGCCCAAGTTAAGTGAAAGCTGCAATGTGAATAATCGTTAAAACCGTAAAAAAGCGCGACGTTGACGTTATTTTCGTTAAAAAAAACAGCTAAAAAGGTTGTCCGCTTCAGGATGCAATCACGATCCTCTCCTGATAACGACCCAGGATGGAATTATAATAATATAAAAATCATAAGGTTATGTTTAATTATCTTTTTGGCGATGCATGTCACACACCAAAACACGCTTATTTTTTAACGAGAAAAATCAGTATCTATTTTGTTGTGACAAGTCGCGCATTTCTGAGTTATATCCGACATAAAAGGGGATTTTTGCTAAGAAGCATTGCGATTGAAATGAGGTTGGTTCGCAAAGATTATTAATGAGCGATTTTAGCTCGTCAGTCAGAGGACAGGCACGTTAAGAGAACCGCCAATAGGACAGTCACCGAGGTTTGCTCACTTACTTCGATGCGCCTGTCCTGATAGGGCGCTAAAAGGGAGTGCTATAAGTGTCTGTCCCCACAAGAGCTGATAGTGTGTCGGACAGAACGAGGGGCCTGCGGCTAACATGTAGGTGCCTGTCCTTACAAGAAATGAGAGCGCAAGAAGTACGACTGTCCTCATAAGAGACAGTGCCTGTCCCCGTAAGAGGGTGCCTTAAGAGGGTGCTTGTCAGGGTAAAAGTGCCTGTCCTCAGAAGAAGGGATGCTTAAGAGGGTGGAGAAACGATAGCGGGAACGAAGCAGTGCCTGTCCCGATAGGAGAGGCACTGGGAGAAGGAGCGATTTGGCTGTGTTAGTCTTCTAGCAGTAGCTGGCGAAGTTGTTGGTAATAGGACTCCAGCTGAGTACGGGTCGTACTACGTTTGTCACAATGATCGAGGATAAAGCGAATGGAGCTCAGCACTGTGCGCCATCGCGGGGTTTTTGGCAGGGTTTCGATGAGCAGGTACTTATCCAATGTGCGGGTTTGTAAGCTACTACGGTCAAGGTAGACGCGCCAAAGACCACTTTGCTCGGCAAAATCGAATTTGCTTTTGCCTGTGGCTTCTTCCCAGTAATGCAAGCTGGCTACCATGGCATCAACAATTAGCTGTCTGCGTGCGTTGGCTTTATCTTGTTGTTGGTGTTGCGCTTTTTCAGCGATAGCTTCAAATTCGCCCCCCATGGCTTTTAGCGTTTCAAGTTGGCGCGAGTCTCCGCCTAATGCGTAGCCAGATAAGGCTTCGATGGCGCTTTCTAGGCTCTGTATACGAGACTGAGACACGGGAGCGTCTGTGTTGATGACATACAGGCTGTCAATGTCAGACTCTGCGGGAAAACGCAGCACCATACCGTCGACGTCTCGGGGACGTCCTTCAATATAAATGGTCAGTGGGCCTTGATAGCGCTCCATCTGATTGGCTTGCTCGGGCGCTTTCACTAAGGCTTGGCCATGCATCCGTCTTACCTCGTCTTGCTCACGCTCAAACAAGGAGGCTGCCGCTTGGTTAACAAAGCGAACCTGGCCATCTTTTCGCATACCTAACATAGCTTCAGGAGCGAGAGAGAGCTGTGAAATCAACCAAGACTGGGTTTCGAGTAGACTGGCCTGTTGCCGAGCACTTTGTTCAAGCGCCTGCTCGAGGCGTTGATTTTCTTGGCGGCGCTGTTCCGCTTGGCTAGCGGCAAGATGTGTTGCTATCCGTGCGGCGAGCTCTCTTTTATCAAAGGGCTTACAGAGATAATCATTCGCGCCGACCTCAAAGCCATAGATGCGATCATCAGGCTGATTTAAGGCGGTTAGCATGATAATCGGAAGTGCAGCATGGTCATAGCGTGCACGCAGCTGCTCACAGACCTCGAATCCACTCATTCCGGGCATTAGCACATCGAGTAAGATGAGATCTGGCTTTGTGGTGGCGATATGATCAATCGCTGTACGTCCATCACTGGCTGTACTGACCTGATAGCCTTCAATATTAAGAAAACTGGTCAGTACTTGTTGGTTGGTTGGCTCATCATCGACCACTAAAATATGTAAGCCATTGTGATTATGCTGGCTTTGCGAAACAACGTCCGAAGAGGAGTGAGCGAGGGTCTCTCGCGTGTCATCTTGATGAATGTGTTGGGTAGAGACGGCGGAAAGCTCGGTGGTCAACACCGGAGGCTCATTGACGCTCGGAAGGGTGAAGCTAAAGGTGGTCCCCACTTGCGGCTGACTACTGACGTACAGCTGGCCGCCCATCAGCTCAACAAGTTGACGACTGATGGATAGACCGAGGCCTGCGCCGTGTTGATAATGATAGTGGCTACTCACTGCTTGTGCGAGCGGTTCAAAAACGGTGCTTAGCTGTTCCGCGGGGATCCCTTTACCCGTATCAACCACTTGGATACGAACGCGATCGTCCAAGGTGTCGGCGCTAATAACAATCTTACCCGCATCGGTGAACTTAATCGCATTTCCCAGTAAATTGTACATAACTTGCTCAAGCCGTTGGGGATCCGCGTGTACCCAGATTGGCGTGTCGCTGAGCTGATTAATGATGTCTAGCGGCTTCTCTTTTTTCAGGTGCTTGGCGAGTGACAGCACAAGCTGTGTGATGGCGTTGAGATTGACAGGACCTTGCTCCAAATCCAATTGCCCATAGCGCATTTTATGGTAGTCCAAGAGATCATCAACCAACTTGGCCAAGCGCTGGCCGCTGTTGACGATAATCGACAGTTGGTACTGATGATCGCGACTAATCGGACCGTTCGCACCGTCAATCAGTGCTTCGGCAATCCCTATCATGCCGTGTAAGGGGGTACGAAGTTCGTGAGAGGTGGTGGCCAGGAATTCATCTTTCAGCTTGTTGGCGACATGCAGCTCTTCATTCTGAGCACGTATGGTGGTGATGTTAGCTTCTAAGGCCTGGTTTTGTTGGCGTATTAAGGCCAGTTTTTCGCGAATGGCATGGCGCATGCGGGCAAAGCTCACCGCCAAACGCCCGATTTCATCACGACGACGCGTGTGGTGGATTTGGGTATCAAGGTCACCTGCACTGACTTTTTCTGCCGCCCATGTAAGCTGAAGCAGCGGGCGAGTAATAAAGTTGGACATATAGTGCGAGGCAATGACCACCGCGAGAATCGCAAGTAACATGGCAACGATAAAAAGCTGTTGCAGCTGGTGGATTCGAGCGTAGGCCACTTGCGTAGGGACTTCAGCCACTAGCCCCCATTTGAGACCGTGGGCGTGAATGGGGGTGTAGGCAGCGAGCATGGTTTGGCCTGATTGGGTTTGATAGCGGGTGACGCCCGTTTCTCCGGCTAATGCTTTTTCTATGGCAGGCGTGTTATTGACAAGCTGACTGTTGCTGGTTGAATGCGCTCGAGTCTTGCCGTCATCGCCGACGAGGTGTGTTTCAATCGCATTGGTTTCTCTGGGGGCCATTAGCCTGGTAAGGGTATGATTAGGAAGCCGGAAGATCGCGTAGCTATGCAGGTACCCTTGCTGAATAATGGGGGCGCCAAGCCATGCAACGGGTGCGTCGGTATCTTCAGCAGAAAAGTCCGAGATAATCACCTTAGGCGTCGGATCTAACTTCCCTTTTGTTTGTTGTGTTTGCTGTTTTAGGGCCGCGAAAGTGTGTCCCAGTCGTGCATTGCGATGCGGGCCTGAGAGTAGGTTAGTGCCAAAATTGTCCAGCTTTTTCACCGAATAGGTGACGTTGCCTTGCTTGTCGACCAAGAGGAGGTCGTCAAAATCTGCGCGAGCGAGCAAAGCTTGATAAGCGCGGTGGTAGCGTTTGTGTAGCAGCCGATAACGCTCGGTGGCGGAATAATTGGGATCGTCCTTATAGACAGGGGTTTTGATCCTTTCACCGGACCCAAGGTAATAGCGGCGTTGTGCGTAATCACGAGCGGCGTCGATGTTTGGTCGTAGTCGCTGAAAGGCATTGACCAAACCATAAAAATGCCCACCACTGGCGTAGGCGAGCTCTGAAGCAACAAACCCAAGGACTTCCGCTTCTTTCGCCTCAAAGTAATCGTTGATTTGCTGCTGCTTACCGTCGCGAACCGATAAAAGGTGTGCCGTGCTTTGTTCTTGTAGATCTTGGCTATGGGCGTTAAGAAAAAACAAGGCGACCAAAATCAGAGGGAGGAGGCTCAATAGCAGGAAGGCCAGCATCAAGGTGTGATGGAGGCGTTTAAATGGGTAAGCAGTAAACAAGGTTTTCATAAGCAACAGCATCTTCCCTACAGCAACGTTCTAATGTCGTGGCCAGCGTCTACGCCTCTGATGAGCCTGTTTCTCGCGCGACGACACGACAATCATTGTCTGCCTTGACGTTACTGAGTTTTTTCGCTTTGACAAGGAAGTCGCGATGGAAGCGTGTGGATCGACGCACTTTTCCGTGTATCGCTGCAAGATTGCGTATGTTTTGCCCACGTTATTTCATGGAACAACGGTCAAATAAAAAAGGCCTCGACAGATGCCGAGGCCTTTAGCATTCCGAAAGCAAACGGAATTAGTACTGAGGTTTGGTCGCCGGTGCGTAGGCAGACGCTCGTGCCTCGGCGCTACCTGCTGCTTTCGCTTCTGGGTTAGGCGCTTTAAAGGCAGCGATTGCCACAGGGCTGTGATCAACCGTTTCGTTCGGTGCCGGAGCCTTCATCATTGGTGACGTAGCGCGGCGGTATTGAATCGTTGCCGTCGGGGCGTTGATTTCCGCTTCGCGCTCAATCACTTTCTCGGTCACCAAATCGACCTCTGAGTCTTGCTCAGGGGTTGTCGCTGGCGCGTCTGGCGTCGCGACCTTAGGCGCAGCGTCGATCACAGGTGTTGCTTGGTTTTGTGCCGGTTGCGGTGCAGGCTCAGGGGTGTTTATCGACGCCATCGGTTGGGTCGACACTGTGTCCGTCTCCTCCGATTTAGCTTGCATGATAATGACTTTACCCATGGCCATTTCTGGACGGGCAACACCACTGACAATGGCCTTATTGTTTTGGCGCTTGTCCTGGCGGCGGCGATCTTGCTTCACTTTCACCGGTTGCTCTGCCGACCACACCTTGCCCATCGCCATTTCGGGTGACGCCATACCGGTGGTGAGTGGCATTGGGCTTTTCACCATTGGGCGACGGCGACGACGCTGTCCACTGGCGCGAAGGTGGCGCGGTGAGCGACGGTTACGGCGCTTGTCCTGCTGACCTTCTTTCTTCGCGTTATCAGGCTGCTGCTTGGCCTGTTGTGCCACTTCCGCCCCGACCTGTTGCAAATCTTTGCTTTGATCAGATGTAGTGTCTGTGGTGGCTTGCGTCTCCGCATTGTCTTTGTTGATACGCACGCTGCGGTTCAGCTTACGACGCTGGCGACGTTGTTTAACCTGTTCGGTTTTCTCCGCCTTTTGGTCTTGCTGCTTGTTGCCTTTATCCGCATTGTCAGACTGTGGCTTGGTTACCTTGGCCTCATCTTGTTGCGTCGTAGGCTTTTTCGCTTTGTCGTTGCGGTTATCGTTACGGGTTTTCTTCCCTTTACGATTGTTATCGCGACGCTCTTCTTGCGGCTTATTCTGGCGGCGTTGTTTGTTGTTACGTCCACGTTCGCCGTTGTTGCTATCACTTTGCTCATCGCGGTTTTGTGGCTTATGGCCACGCGACTTATTGCGTTGGTTATGTGAGTCGTGTGATGGCTTCTGGTTTTGCTTCGTCTGAGCTGGCTCAGGTGCAGCGGCAGGCTGTGACGACGCGGTTGCTGTATCCTCTGCTGGCGCGGCAAACAGGCGAGAGAAAAACTTACCAACTGTCGCGAACAGGCCTGGCTTGGCTGTCTCGGCTTCAGTGGCAGACGTGGTGGTTTTGGTTGCGCTTGGTGCCGGCGAGCTTGGCGCTGCAAACCCTTGTAATACAGGTTCTTCACGTTTTTTCGCTGGACGCGCTTGTTGTGGCTCTTCGCGTGCTTCTACTTCTCTGAGCGCATCAATCTGGCTTGGCAGCTGATAAGACAGGTTCGCCATTTCTTCACCGCCGCGGACGCGAACCACATCAAAGTGTGGCGTCTGCATGTCGGCATTGGGTACCACGACCACTTTGACATTGTGGTATTTCTCAATGTGCTGGACCGAGCGACGTTTTTCGTTAAGTAGGTAAGAGGCGACGGGGACAGGGACGATACCCAGTACTTGCGCCGTGTTCTCTTTCATTGCCTCTTCTTCCATCAAACGAAGAATGGACAATGCTAGCGATTCGTTATCACGAATTACACCAGTGCCTTTACAGCGCGGGCAGATATGATGACTGGCTTCTGCCAGAGACGGGCTGAGGCGCTGACGTGACATTTCCAGCAAACCAAAGCGTGAAATGCGGCCAATTTGTACCCGTGCACGGTCCATGCGGACAGAGTCACGCAATTTGTTTTCCACCTCGCGCTGGTGGCGGACAGGGGTCATATCAATGAAGTCGATCACGACCAAGCCACCCAAGTCACGCAGACGCAATTGGCGTGCAATCTCTTCTGCCGCTTCGATGTTGGTTTGGCGTGCCGTCTCTTCAATATCACTGCCTTTGGTGGCTCGGGCAGAGTTAATATCGATTGAGGTTAGGGCTTCGGTAGGATCAATGACAATCGAACCACCTGAGGGTAAGCGCACTTCGCGTTGGAAGGCAGATTCGATCTGACTTTCAATCTGATAGTGGCTAAATAGCGGCACTTCGCCTTCATAAAACTTGATGCGGCTGACAAAGTCAGGACGAACCAGTTTGATGTGCTCTTGGGCGCGCTGGAAGACCTTCTCACTGTCGATCAAGATTTCACCAATATCACGGCGCAAATAGTCACGGATTGCACGGGCAATCACGTTACTTTCTTGATGGATCAGGAAAGGCGCAGGGTTGGCGCCAGCCGCTTCTTTCACCGCTTGCCAATGATTGAGCAGGACTTTCAAGTCCCATTCAAGCTCTTCGGCCGATTTACCCACACCTGCAGTGCGTACAATCAAGCCCATCCCTTGTGGCAGTTCGAGGCCAGACATGGCTTCTTTTAGCTGACTGCGTTCTTCCCCCTCGATGCGACGAGAAATCCCGCCAGCACGTGGGTTGTTTGGCATTAATACCAAATAGCTGCCCGCAAGCGAGACAAATGTAGTCAGTGCAGCCCCTTTGTTGCCGCGTTCTTCTTTGTCCACTTGGACAATCACTTCCTGGCCTTCTTTCACCACATCTTTGATGTTTGGACGGCCTTGATAGGTGTAACCGGAAGGGAAGTATTCGCGAGCAATTTCTTTTAGAGGGAGAAAACCGTGTCGTTCGGCGCCATAGTCAACAAATGCCGCTTCCAGGCTAGGTTCGATACGGGTAATGCGTCCTTTATAGATATTAGCTTTTTTCGATTCATGGCCAGGACTCTCGATATCGAGATCGTATAGCCGTTGACCGTCAACCAATGCGACGCGCAACTCTTCCTTCTGAGTTGCGTTAATCAACATTCTTTTCATCTGATTTTTCTCATTTATTTATCGTTGTTATTAGCGGTTGATGACGAGAGCAGTCGTCAATGCTGCCTGACCCCAAGTCTGATATGGTGCAGCCTCCCGGCTGGAGAAAATCAGGGGTGCGCTCGGGCAAGTTTTAATCGGCCAGCTGCAACGGTTTTTATGGCTCACCGGATTACGCAGTTGGCGTCCGCCGTTTTTACCGATGGCGGAGAGCTCTGACACTGACTAACAGTCTCGTGTCAACACACTAAACGGGTGCTTTTGGTTTACGTCTTACGCCAATTGCCGCGTAACGCCTTAAAAGCATTCGGAATTATGGTTCTTTTACGGATATAACCGTATACAGCTATCACTTGATTGACTCATCACAGACCAGGCCTTTTGTCGAAAAGTGCATGTTCTACTGATGAAATCGCTGTCACAGGCGATAAGCTGTGTTTCAGATAAGCGTTTGCTTTTCTGATTAACGCCGCAACTATAGCAGGGAGACTAAAGTCCAGCAATCGGCTTTATTCGCTTATGTTGTGTTGGTAGTAAAACCGCGCAGATGTGGTGTTTTTTTGCACGATAATGCCTTGTGCCGCTCGCGGTTACAGGGGGGAACACAACCCGCTGCTGTGCTAAGTGAGGGGTGACTTGCCGCAGCAGGTGCATGTCGCTGTGCTTAGCGGTAGAATGAAGGTTATGACAGAACAAAAAACTCAAGTGCGATTCATCGACATCGATGACGATATCGCCGGCCAACGAATTGACAATTTTCTGCGAAATCAGCTGAAAAACGTCCCAAAAAGTATGATTTATCGCGTACTTCGTAAAGGAGAAGTGCGAGTTAATAAAAAACGCATAAAACCAGAGTATAAGCTGCAAGCCGGAGATGTGGTGAGGGTGCCTCCCATCCGCCTTCCAGAGCGCGATGAGAAAGCCGCGCCCAGTACTAAATTAGACAAAGTGGCCGCGCTTGAGCATTGCATTCTTTATGAAGATGACCATCTGTTGGTGCTCAATAAACCTTCGGGGACAGCGGTGCACGGAGGAAGTGGGTTACAATTTGGGGCAATAGAAGCGATGCGCGCGCTTCGCCCTAAGGCACGTTTTTTGGAGCTCGTACACAGGATCGATCGAGATACGTCTGGGATTTTGCTGATTGCGAAGAAACGTTCCGCGTTGCGTCATTTGCAAGCGCAATTTCGCGAAAAAACAGTACGTAAAGACTATTACGCCTTGGTGATGGGCAAATGGCCCGCTAAACAGCGCAAAGTAACGGCACCTTTATTGAAAAATGAGGTGAACAGTATTGTACGCGTCAATCCTAAGGGTAAGCCGTCAGAGACCCGTTTTAAAGTGCTTGAAAGCTTCGCTGAAGCAACCTTAGTGCAAGCAAGCCCTGTGACTGGGAGAACGCATCAAATTCGTGTGCACGCTCAGTATATGGGTCATCCGTTGGCGTGGGACGATCGTTATGGCGATCCACGTTTTGATGCGTATACCAAGTCGTTTGGGCTGGATCGTTTATTTTTACATGCGGCCACCATCCGCTTCCTACATCCGGGCAAGGATGAAAGCATGACGCTTAATGCGCCGATGGAGCCTAAGCTTGAGCGGGCGCTTGAGGGACTACGGACGAAAACAGCATCACTCAGAGGTTAAAGCAATGACAGTTGAATCACCGTTTACTTCCCCTTGGCAACCTGGCGCAAGCGAGATCAAGCAACCTTCGAATTCCGTGATTGCGCCATATTCACTGTTAATCTTTGACTGGGATGGCACTGTGATGGATTCGATTGGGCGCATTGTCTCAAGCCTGGACGCGGCGGCTCGGCTGACTGAGCAGTTGCCTATATTGCCACCAGAACGCTTGCAAACCATGATTGGCTTGAGCTTAGAAAAGGGCTATCAGCGGCTTTACCCTGACGCTGATCCGGCGTGGTATGCCGATTGGATTCAGCACTACCGTCAACAATTTGTCTACGATAATCCGACGCCTTGTCAGCTCTATCCTGGCGTAAAAAACACCCTTATCTCTTTGAGAGCGCAGGGTTTTACGCTCGCGGTGGCAACTGGGAAATCACGCGCTGGACTCGATCGGGCCATGGCGGAAACGGGAACTCACGATTTGTTTTCGGTGACCCGATGCGCCGATGAAACGGCCTCTAAGCCGGATCCTCAAATGTTGGATGAAGTGTTAGCGCAAACAGGTATTCCACGTGATAAAGCACTGATGATTGGTGATACCGGCCATGATATGCAATTGGCCATCAATGCGGATATGGCAAGGCTTGCCGTCACTTGGGGCGTAGAAGGCGCCGCCAGCCTCTCGACCTATGAGCCAGTTGCCGTACTAAACAGCCTAAACGAGATGGTGAGCTAATTGGCCGCTTTGATTATCCTTAAGTGCGTGTTGATACGGTTGCAAATACGAGTGCGCTGACGATGAGTTAGCGCATTAAATAACTGAGATACCTTCCTTTTCTAACATTTCACGCAAGCGTATCAGTGGGAGGCCCACAAGGGTATTCGGATCACGCCCGTGCATGGCATTGAAAAGGGCAATACCCAAGCCTTCACATTTGAAGCTGCCGGCACAATCTAGCGGCAGTTCTTTGTCGATATAACGAACGATTTCTTTTTCGCTTAGCTCACGAAAATCGACATGAAAGGGCTCAACGTCCGATTGATGCTCTCCCGTATCACTATTAATCAACGCGATTCCTGTATAAAAGGTGACTTGTTTTCCGCTTGCCCGTTTTAGCTGATCGATCGCTACCTCTCGCGCATGCGGCTTACCAAGTATCTCCTCGTCAATCACACAAACTTGGTCTGAACCGATAATGAGAGCATTATCGAATAGCGGCATCCCCGCCATGGCTTTTTCGAGTGCTAAGCGTTCAACCATGTCGGTGGCACGCTCGTTTTCATGCCGGCTTTCATCGATCGCCGGCGCGAATGCAGTAAACGGAAGCGCAAACTTTTTAAAGATGGCT
Source organism: Salinivibrio sp. KP-1 (assembly GCF_000968645.1). Classification (NCBI taxonomy): domain Bacteria; kingdom Pseudomonadati; phylum Pseudomonadota; class Gammaproteobacteria; order Vibrionales; family Vibrionaceae; genus Salinivibrio; species Salinivibrio sp. KP-1. The sequence goes on from NZ_LAQR01000045.1 coordinate 251,211, forward strand.
TGACGATACGGTGAGCTTGAAGCCAGCACAATTTTGGGAGGTTGCGTCGTGTGCATGATCGTTCCTTATATTGCGCGCAGTTGAAGGTGACTAAACAATCTGCGTGGTCGATGATTGTTTATTTTCAACTCTCAGTCTAACCTGAAAAAATAGCGGGCGCGACTTTGAGTCGGGCAAAGCGGGAGAGGTATGCCTGGCTGGCTTGTTGACCGCGGTGAAAGGGTTGGTTTTCATCGTTGCCGGTCTGAGTAAACGAGGCGCCAGAGGCATCCCGATCACCAATGGCTTGTGCGCTTTTGTCTCTATCATCCTTTCGCGCCTGACACAGGTAACATTTTCTTTGACTCCAGCGCATTTGGAGGCTAATATTCGCGCCCTATGCAGAAGGTAAAGCTACCGCTGACGGTTGATCCGTTCCGTTGTGCACAAAAGCAACTTGACTATGATGGTATTGTAGACAAGCAGCGTTTAGTGCGTCTCGGTGAGGCAACCCAAAGCATCGATAGTGATGCGGAAGTGATGCTTTCGTTCGACATTGACGCCCAAGGGCTCAAAACTGTCACCGGTCGTGCGACCGTAACAGTGAGTCTTGAGTGTCAACGTTGTTGGGAACCATTTCCATATCGCTTTGAAACTGAATTCGTTTATAGCCCGGTTTTCAATGATGACCAGGTTGGCAATTTACCGGATGCTTATGAGCCGGCATTAGTCGACGAAAACGGTGAGATTGATCTGATTCAATTAGTCGAAGACGAGTTGATTGTGGCCTTGCCACAAGTCGCCATGCACGAAGACACCGACTGTAAGGTCAGTGCAGACAACATGGTGTATGGGGAAATCCCACTTGCTGATGAGCGTCCAAATCCGTTTGCCGTACTAAAAAACTTAAAGCAAAGTAACGAGGAGTAGGGTCAATGGCCGTACAAAAGAACCGTAAAACCCGTTCTAAGCGTGGTATGCGTCGTTCACACGATGCACTGGGTACTCAAGCTGTATCTGTAGACAAAACTAGCGGTGAAACTCACCTGCGTCATAACATGACGGCAGATGGTTTCTATCGCGGCCGCAAGGTTATCAACAAGTAAGGTTGACCCTTGACTAGGTTAACCATTGCACTCGATGCGATGGGCGGGGATTTCGGTCCCCAAGTCACAGTGCCTGCCTCCGTGCAGGCATTGTCGCGTTTTGCGGACCTAAATGTGATCCTGGTGGGCGACCAATCTCGCATCCAGGCGTCACTGAATCAACGCCATGCCCAGCATCATTCCCGACTATCTATCGTCCATGCCCCGGACGTTATTCCTAATGACATGCGACCGTCCACGGCGCTGCGTCGCAGCCATGGCACGTCTATGCGTGTCGCACTGGAAAAAGTGGCCAGTGGTGAAGCAGATGCGTGTGTGAGCGCGGGCAATACCGGCGCGCTTATGGCGCTATCCAAATACTTGCTCAAGCTCTTACCCGGCATCGACCGTCCCGCTCTAGTGACAGCCTTACCAGGTGCTAATTATCAACGTAAATGGTTGCTGGATTTAGGCGCCAATGTGGCCTGTGATGCCGATACCTTATTCCAATTTGCAGTGATGGGCGCGGTGTTGGCGGAGGCTGAATTGGGATATACACCTCGAATCGGGCTGCTAAACATTGGTGAAGAAGCGATCAAAGGGAATGACTTGGTGCGCCGCTGTGCCGATCTCTTGCAGCAAAGTGAGGCAGTGCGGTATACCGGCTACGTTGAGGGCGATCAAATCTATACAGGCGAGACCGATGTGATTGTCTGTGATGGCTTTGTCGGCAACGTGGCGTTAAAAACCAGCGAAGGTGTCGCACGCTTGATCATCGACAAGGTGAAAGCCCATCTCCACCCGCATCCTATTAAGCGTTGGATCGCGAAATGGCTATTTTCTGATCTTTTAAATCAACTCCAACAGCTGAAACCCGACCAGTACAACGGCGCAAGTTTGCTAGGATTGCGCGGCATCGTTGTAAAAAGTCACGGACGCGCTGATATCGCCGCTTACGAAAACGCTATTTTTGAAGCGGTGCACGAGGTCGAACGGCAAATCCCAACTAAGATAAGTGACCGTTTAGAGGCAGTTCTTCTCGAGAGGCATTAGTAGTCTTCATGTATAGTAAGATTTTGGGCACAGGCAGCTATTTGCCTGAACAGGTTCGCACCAATGCTGACCTTGAACAGATGGTAGACACCAGTGATGAATGGATTGTGACCCGTACGGGGATCAAAGAGCGTCGCATTGCTGCACCTACAGATACCGTTGCCTCGATGGCTTATCAGGCCGCCGTGCAGGCGATAGAGATGTCTGCCATTGATAAACATGACATTGACCTGATTATTGTGGCGACCACCAGTGGTGAGCGTGCCTTTCCCGCTGCCGCTTGTGATGTGCAAGCGATGTTGGGGATTAAAGGCTGTCCCGCATTTGATATTGCGGCGGCGTGCTCTGGGTTTGTGTATGCGTTAAGTGTCGCGGATCAATATGTGAAAAACGGGTTAGCCAAAAATGCACTGGTTGTGGGCGCTGATCGCCTTTCACATACCTGTGATCCCGATGATCGCTCCACCATCATTTTGTTTGGTGATGGTGCAGGCGCCGTCGTGCTTTCTGCCGATGAAAATGATGGCATTTTGTCCACCCACTTAAAAGCCGACGGTAAATTTGGCGAGCTCTTGAAACTTAAGTATCCAGAGCGTGGTCAATCGTTAGAGGCCGATGAAGCTTGGCTTTATATGGCGGGGAATGAAGTCTTTAAAGTGGCGGTGACACAACTGGCCAATATTGTGACAGAAACGCTTCAGGCCAACCAAATTGAAAAGACAGACATTGACTGGTTGGTGCCGCATCAGGCCAATTACCGCATTATTAAAGCGACAGCAAAAAAACTGTCGATGTCGATGGATCAAGTGGTATTGACGCTTGACCGTCATGGCAATACGTCGGCAGCGTCAGTACCGACCGCACTGGATGAGGCGGTACGAGATGGGCGTATTCAACGCGGACACACCGTGTTACTCGAAGCCTTTGGTGGTGGTTTTGCGTGGGGATCCGCGCTCGTAAGATTCTAAAATTAATAGGAAAACAGCTATGTCTTCAACAGCTAGTTCTTCAACAGCGACGTCTTCAACTGCGATTGTTTTTCCCGGTCAAGGCTCCCAAACCGTGGGTATGCTCGGGGAGCTCGCCGAACAATATGGTGTTGTCCAGCAGACGTTTGCAGAAGCCTCAGAAGTGCTTGGCTATGACCTTTGGGCATTGGTCCAGCAAGGGCCAGAAGCGGATTTAAATGAAACGCACCGCACACAGCCAGCTTTGTTGACGGCGTCTGTGGCTATTTGGCGCGTCTGGCAATCACAAGGTGGTGCCGCGCCCGCGATGCTTGCTGGCCATAGTTTGGGTGAATATTCTGCTTTGGTTTGTGCGGGTGTATTGGATTTTAAAGAAGCCGTTAAGCTTGTCGAGCTGCGCGGTCAATTGATGCAAGAGGCGGTCCCAGCCGGTGTGGGAGCGATGTCGGCAATTATTGGCTTAGATAACGATGCGATCGCGGCAGCCTGTGAGCAAGCGGCACAAGGCCAGGTGGTCTCACCGGTTAACTTCAACTCGCCAGGCCAAGTGGTCATTGCGGGTAATAAAGAAGCGGTGGAGCGCGCCAATGCGTTGTGCAAAGACGCGGGTGCAAAACGTGCATTACCGCTGCCAGTGTCGGTGCCTTCTCACTGTGCGCTGATGAAACCGGCAGCAGAAAAACTGGCGCAAGCACTGGAATCTGTCACGTTTAATGCGCCACGTATTCCTGTGGTCAACAACGCTGATGTGGCAACGCCGATAGAGCCGGCTGCAATTAAAGAAGCCTTAGTGCGTCAATTACATAGCCCGGTACGCTGGACCGAAACAGTTGAGCATATGGCGGCTGAAGGCGTGGAACAGCTGTTGGAATTTGGCCCAGGTAAAGTACTGACTGGCTTGACCAAACGCATCAACAAGGCGTTGAGCAGCGCGGCCGTCAATGATAGCGCCAGCCTCGCCACTGCGAAGGCATAAACCGTATTACGAAGACACTTTGTGACTGCCGGTGCATGCCGGCAGAATCAACTAAAAGGGTAACCGAATGAAACTAGACGGAAAAGTAGCGCTGGTGACAGGCGCAAGCCGTGGGATCGGCCGAGCAACGGCAGAGCTTTTAGCGGAGCGTGGTGCCACCGTGATTGGTACGGCGACCAGCGAAAAAGGCGCCGCTGCAATTAGCGATTATCTCGGTGAAAACGGTAGAGGCCTGGCACTCAATGTGACCTCGCCAGAGTCGGTCGCAGAGGTGCTTGATACGATCAAAAAAGAATTTGGCGACGTTGATATTCTGGTTAACAACGCGGGTATCACTCGTGATAACCTATTAATGCGGATGAAAGACGATGAGTGGCAGGACATTATGGACACCAACTTAACGTCAATCTTCCGTTTATCAAAGGCCGTATTGCGTGCGATGATGAAAAAACGCTGTGGCCGAATCATTAATATTGGTTCTGTGGTCGGTGTGATGGGTAATGCGGGACAGGCAAATTATGCGGCAGCAAAAGCCGGCGTGATTGGCTTTACCAAATCCATGGCACGTGAGGTGGCTGCGCGTGGCATCACAGTGAATACAGTCGCGCCTGGTTTTATCGAAACCGATATGACCAAGGCGCTAAATGATGAACAGCGCGCTGCGACGCTGGCACAAGTGCCAGCAGGGCGTTTGGGTGATCCAAAAGAGATTGCTGCAACGGTGGCGTTTTTAGCCTCTGATGATGCTGCTTATATGACGGGCGAGACCTTGCACGTCAATGGCGGTATGTACATGATTTGATCGAGACCGTTGCAATCTCGAATGACACACGTCAAACTCCGATTGATTTGTCCCCAAATCGTGGTTTGACCAGCCGTGGAGGTCTTGCAACTTCCACATTAATGAATAAACTACAGCACATATCGCATCTGCGAATCTTGTAAGGACTAGTATTAATATGAGCAACATCGAAGAACGCGTAAAGAAAATCATCGTTGAGCAACTAGGTGTCGACGAAGCAGAAGTGAAAAACGAAGCTTCATTCGTAGACGACTTGGGCGCGGACTCTCTGGATACCGTTGAGCTGGTAATGGCTCTTGAAGAGGAATTCGATACAGAGATTCCAGATGAAGAAGCAGAGAAGATTACTACTGTACAGGCAGCTATCGACTACGTTGTCGGCGCTTCAGCGTAATCTCAGAATCCTACCAGGCGGTCTCCTCGACCGCCTGTGTTCTTTTTAAGCTATTCTAATTTCCAAACTTATATTCTCCGGAGAATATCATCGTGTCTAAGCGTCGTGTTGTTGTGACTGGCATGGGTATGTTGTCACCCGTGGGTAACTCAGTTGAGTCTTCATGGAAAGCTCTGCTAGCCGGGCAAAGCGGTATCTCAGCGATTGAGCATTTTGATGCCACTAACTTTGCTACTCAATTTGCGGGCATGGTTAAGGACTTCAATTGTGAAGACTACATGTCGAAAAAAGATGCACGAAAAATGGACTTGTTCATTCAATATGGCATTGCTGCCAGTGTGCAAGCCATTAAAGACTCCGGACTGCAAGTTGATGACAACAATGCACACCGTATTGGTGTCGCGATAGGTTCAGGCATTGGTGGTCTTGGTTTGATTGAACAAAACCATCGTGCGTATATGGAGAAGGGTCCACGTAAAATCAGCCCCTTCTTTGTCCCATCAACCATCGTTAATATGATTGCAGGGCACGTGTCGATTAATTACGGCATGCGTGGCCCAAACATCTCGATTTCCACCGCATGCACCACAGGCCTGCATAATATTGGTCATGCCGCCCGTATGATTGCATACGGTGATGCAGACGCTATGGTGGCCGGCGGCGCAGAGAAAGCCTCTACCGAGCTTGGTATTGGCGGTTTTGCCGCCGCCAAAGCATTATCAACACGTAACGATGATCCACAGTCGGCCTCTCGCCCATGGGACAAAGATCGTGATGGTTTTGTGCTGGGTGATGGTGCTGGTGTCATGGTGCTTGAAGAATATGAACACGCGAAAGCACGTGGCGCGACCATTTACTGTGAATTAGCCGGTTTTGGCATGAGCGGGGATGCTTACCATATGACGTCACCCAGTGAAGATGGCTCAGGGGCGGCACTGGCGATGGAAGCAGCGATTCGTGATGCGGGGATTAACCCGGCACAAATCGGTTACGTTAACGCGCACGGTACCTCGACACCGGCAGGCGATGTTGCGGAAAGTAAAGCGATCCGTCGTGCAATGGGCGAGGCGGCGGACAGTGTATTGGTCTCTTCAACCAAATCGATGACCGGTCATTTGCTCGGTGCGGCAGGCTCTGCCGAGTCAATTATCACTGCCATGTCGCTGATTGATCAAGCCGTACCACCAACGATCAACCTTGATAATGTCGATGAGGGTTGCGATTTAGATTACGTACCGCACGAAGCGCGTGACGTAAAAATGGAGTACGCCTTGTGTAACTCCTTTGGTTTTGGTGGCACCAACGGCTCTTTGATCTTCAAAAAGCTGTAATACGCATAGGCGTTTATACAGCCTAAAAAGAGTTTGCTATAGTAACGGCCCGACGATTCGGGCCGTTTTTTATTGTCGGTAAGGTTTTTATTGTCGGTAAGAATAGTTGACTGTCGAGGTTGATAGATGATCTGGGTAAACGGACATCCTTGTTGCGAATTAGCGGTCGCTGACCGAGGGCTCCAATTTGGTGATGGTTGCTTTACCACTGGCCATGTGTATCAGGGGCTATTACTTGATCGCGATGCACATATACTGCGTTTACAAAGCACTTGTGAGCGATTAGCCATTCGCGAGGTTGATTGGTCGGCACTCGCGATAACGCTCGATCAAGCGTGTCAGTATTCGCAGGATGAACAGGTGTTGAAGGTGATTATCACCCGAGGCCGGGGGGGACGCGGTTACAGTCCCAAAGGCTGCTCGTCGCCAACCGTCATTGTTAGCCTACATCCGTTTCCTCGCCATTATCATCATTGGCAACAGCATGGGGTGGCGTTGGCGACGACGCAGATGCAACTTGGCGCGTCACCATTTGCGGGGCTTAAACATCTCAATCGGTTAGAGCAGGTGCGTCTAAAGCTGGCACTGGAAGACGTGGAGGCCGATGATTTCGTGGTCGCGGACATGTTTGGCAACTTGGTTGAGACCACGGCGTCCAATCTTTTCTGGTGCCAAGACCATGTCATTTATACACCTGATTTGGCATATGCTGGTGTAGCGGGACTGATGCGAGAAAAAGTGATGGCCGTGATTGAAGGTTTCACGGACTACCAATGTAAAACGGTCGCGGTCGATGAGACGGCGCTGTGGTGTGCCGATGAAGTGTTTATTTGCAATACCTTGATGAAGGTGGTGCCAGTGACATCCATCAATGAAACAAGTTATAAAACGCATACGCTGACAAGGCGATTACAACAGAGGTTAAACGCGTGCTAAAAAAGCGATTTTTGGGGCTGGTGAGCGTATTGATGGCGATAGTCTTGGCCTCAGTCGCTGGGGTGCTTTGGCAAACGAAGGCGTTTATTTCCACGCCGTTATCCTTGCAGACGCCTCAGCTATTCACTGTCCCTAGCGGTGCACATTACCATAAGGTCATTGCAAAATTTGAAGACAACGGTTGGATGGCATCAAGCATCTGGTCGAAGTTTGCGCCACGGGTTTATCCAGAGCTGACTCGAGTACAAGCGGGCACCTTTCAGATTCAACCTGGACAAACATTAGCCGAGGCGTTCGCGACTCTGCGTTCAGGGCAGCAATATCAAGATGAAATCACCTTTGTCGAAGGGAGTACGTTTGTCCAGTGGCGCAAGCAGCTTGCCTCCGCGCCGCATCTTGACAAAACATTGGATGGCATGAGTGAACAGGCAATTGCTGATGCGCTTGGGCTCAAACACGATAAATTAGAAGGATTACTGCTTCCTGAAACCTATGCTTATGATGTGGGGGATACCGATATTGCATTGCTAAAACGCGCCGCGCGTGCAATGGAAGTGGCCTTGGAGCAGGCTTGGCAGCAACGTATCGAGGACTTACCGATAGAAACCCCTTATCAGCTATTAATCCTGGCTTCCATCATTGAAAAAGAGACCGCGGTGGCGAGTGAGCGAGAAAAGGTGGCGTCGGTATTTGTTAATCGGTTGCGACGCGGTATGCGTTTACAAACCGATCCCACCGTGATTTATGGTATGGGCGATCAGTATGAGGGGAATATTCGTAAACGTGACTTACGTACACCGACGCCTTATAACACTTATGTAATTAATGGCTTGCCCCCGACGCCAATCGCGATGCCAGGTAAAGCGGCTATCTTTGCCGCTGCCCAGCCAGCCAAAACGGATTACTACTATTTTGTCGCCACGGGTAAAGGCGGCCACCAATTTTCTACCACCTTGGCCGAGCACAACCGGGCCGTGCGTGATTACTTAAAAGTGTTGAAGAATCAATGAAGAACCATTTCATCGTTGTAGAAGGCCTTGAAGGCGCGGGCAAAAGTACGGCCATCAATCAGATCAAACAGGTGTTACTCGACGCCGGAATCCAGGATGTGATCACTACGCGAGAGCCCGGCGGTACGCCGCTTGCGGAACAGTTGCGTACGCTTGTCAAACAAGGTCACCCGGATGAACCGCTCACGGATAAAGCCGAGCTTCTCATGCTTTACGCCGCACGGGTACAGCTTGTCGAAAACGTGATTAAACCCGCCCTGGCGAAGGGCCAATGGGTGGTGGGTGATCGCCATGATATGTCATCACAGGCCTACCAAGGTGGGGGACGGGGCATGGACACGTCGCTGATGAAAAGCCTAAAAGAAACGGTCTTGGGGACGTTTGCCCCCTCACTGACCTTGTATATGGACATCGACCCAGAGGTAGGCCTTGCACGTGCGCGGGGTCGAGGTGAGTTGGATAGGATTGAGACCATGCAACTGGATTTTTTTGAGCGCACGCGAGCGCGTTATTTGGCATTGGCAAACGACGATCCTAGTGTGGTGGTGATTGATGCGGGCCAGTCGCTAGACACAGTGACCGCTCAGATTAAAACGGCACTAGAAAATTGGCTTAAGCAGCAACCAGGCGTATGAGTGACAAGATAACATTGGCATACCCAGCGCCTTACGTTTATCCCTTGTTTGAAGGCGTTTGGGCGCATTGGCAGCAACTATTGACGAGTGCGCGCTTTCCGCACGCGCTCTTGTTGGCCGCGCCTCCGGGCAGCGGCCGTCGCGCATTGATAAGCCAGCTTGCCAAGGTGCGACTGTGTGGCCATCAAAACGATAGCGCCTGTGGGCATTGTCATCATTGCCAGCTTTTCGCGGCGGGTAACCACCCCGATATTCACTGGCTAGCCCCCGAGAAGCCCGGCAAGCAGATTGGTATTGATGCAGTGCGCAAAGTGCAACGACAAGCGCTGGAAACGTCGCAATTGGGCGGGGCGCGCTTTATTGTCATAGAGTGTGTCGAGCGTTTAGGGGAAGCCGCGGCCAATGCGTTGCTTAAATCGCTAGAAGAGCCACCTTCAGGGTGTTACTTCGTGTTATTGACAGACTCGCTGGATAGTTTACTCGCGACGATTATCAGTCGCTGTAGTGTGTGGAAAGCCCCGCAGGCGGAGGCTGAAACAGCCAAAGTGTGGATCGAGCAAGCATTGCAGCGCTCGGTGCCAGACCATGCGGTAAGCTTATATCGGGGCGCCCCCTTGGCTGCTCGTGACTTTGTGGCATCGGGCGGGTTAGATCATCACCATAGTGTGGTGGAAGGCTTTTCTACCTATGTGCGCGAGAGAACGGGCCTGTTTGACACTATCGAGGTGTTGGTCGCACACTATCCCGCTTCATTGAACTGGCTCAGTCATTTTCTGCTTGATGTACTTAAATGGCGTCAAGGTGTGGGGCAGACCATTGTGCATCGGCATCATCATCAACGGGTTGCCGAGGTGGCCAATGTGCTGACCACCCAGCAAGTTCATTCACTACTACGTGCGCTGCATCAATTACAGCGTCAGTTACAAATTCATACAGGGCTAAATACCGAATTGGTTGTTAGCCAGTGGTTATTATCGATTGGAGAATAACGTGTTAATAGACTCTCATTGCCATCTCGACAAACTGGATTACGACTCGCTGCACCAGAATGTTGCCGATGTTTTAGATAAAGCGCAGGCAAGGGGCGTCGACTATTTCCTTTCGGTGGGGGTAACGCTAGATAGCTTTCCGGCGATGCTAGACATGATCCGACCTTACTCGCATGTTTTTGCCTCATGTGGTGTGCACCCTTTGGATATCGAAAATGGTTTCGATTACGACCGATTGAAAGCCTTAGCGGCTGATGAGCGTGTCGTGGCGGTAGGAGAGACAGGGCTTGATTACCACTATCAGCCAGAGCTTGCTGAGCAGCAGCAAGCGATTTTCCGCCAGCACGTCCGTCTCGCGGTTGAGCTCAACAAACCCTTGATTATCCATACTCGCGCGGCACGTGAAGACACGCTTGCGATTTTACGTGAGGAGGGCGCTGAGCGCGTCGGGGGTGTGCTACACTGTTTTACAGAAAGCTACGAGATGGCAGAGGCGGCGATTGAACTCGGTTTCTACATTTCAATTTCTGGGATAGTGACGTTCAATAAGGCCACAGAGCTGAAAGATGTGGTGCGTCGTATACCGCTTGAGCGCCTGCTGGTTGAAACAGACTCGCCTTACTTGGCACCTGTTCCCCATCGTGGCAAGCAAAACCAGCCAGCTTATGTGAAAGAAGTTGCTGAGTACGTCGCGATGTTAAAGGGTGAATCGGTGGAAACGGTCTGTGACATCACCAGCCGTAACTTTTTTACGCTTTTTTCTGGTGCAAACCCGCAATAATTCAAGTCGCCCGATAACCTTGTCGGGCGTTTTTCTTGCTTAGCACGTCACGCTCCTTTCGCCGCAAGAAAACACCGCTTTTTGATTATCTCGGCGTTGATAAGGCACCATCCCACTTGGTCAATCCTGCGTCATTTTTCGGTTATGTTTGCAACAAAATAACCGATTTATATCGCTAGCCTATCAAAGTTGATCTCGCGCAATTTCACATCTACCTTTTTGAAATGATTAGGAATTATCAATCTATGTCCTAGGCATTACGCGCTGTATTAATTCGTTACGTAAAATAACGTTAGGGGTGAAGGGGTTGCTATTTTTTTGTTCGTATCCTTTCCCCTGGGCAATAGATTTTTTGTCATTTTAAATCATGACCTTATGTTGTTTTTTGCTGTTTTTGTCGCCAATTCTAATTGTGATCTATATTTACTTTTTAATCAGTAAAATCGTCACTGATAGGCAAGGTGATGATTCGCCCCTTATAGTTTGGGTGAGTTCAATAATCACAAATCGTTTGTGCTCTCGGCGCCTGTGGTATCGGTTGGCCTCTTGCGGGGGAATCGGAAGGTTAGTCCGACGAGACACATTGTTAAACGTCCTTGTCAGGAGCAAGAACTATGTCAAAAAACCTCTTTGCTAACCTGCAAAAAGTCGGTAAAGCGCTGATGCTTCCAGTATCTGTGCTTCCGGTCGCAGGTATACTTTTGGGTGTTGGTGCTGCCAACTTTAGCTGGATGCCAGATATTGTCTCACACATGATGGAACAAGCTGGTGGGTCTGTATTTGGTCAAATGGCCTTGCTGTTTGCTGTGGGTGTTGCCCTTGGCTTCACCAACAATGATGGTGTCTCGGGTCTGTCTGCGATTGTCGGTTACGGCATCATGGTGGCGACACTGGACGTGATGGCACCGGTTATGGGCGCTGACGTTATCAAGACAGGGGTACTTGGCGGTATTCTTGCCGGTGGTGTCGCGGCGTGGACCTTTAATCGCTTCTACACGATTCAACTGCCTGACTACCTTGGTTTCTTTGCCGGTAAACGGTCAGTGCCAATCATTACCGGTTTCATCTCTATCGCGCTTGGTGTGATCCTCTCTGTTATCTGGCCACCAATCGGCAGTGCTATCGCATCCTTCTCTCACTGGGCGGCGACACAAGATCCTGTTACTGCATTTGGTATTTACGGTGTGGTAGAGCGTGCGCTTATCCCATTCGGTCTGCATCACATTTGGAACGTACCTTTCTTCTATGAAGCGGGTAGCTGTGTGAACAACGCAGGCGAGCAAGTAAACGGCATCATGACCTGTTTCTTGACCGCAAACGATGTCACTCGTGAAGCAGGTAACGGCTTTGGTCAGTTAGCTGGCGGCTACTTGTTCAAAATGTTCGGTCTACCTGCGGCGGCATTTGCTATCGCACATTCTGCCAAGCCAGAAAACCGTGCCAAAATCATGGGTATCATGGCATCAGGTGCACTGACGTCATTCTTGACCGGCATCACTGAACCTATCGAGTTCTCGTTCCTATTCATCGCGCCAGTGCTGTATGGTATCCACGCTATCATGGCAGGTGCGGCGTATGTTCTGACTAACGCGTTGGGCGTTGTTCACGGCCATACTTTCTCGAACGGTTTTATCGACTTCATCGTGCAAATGCCACGTGCTGAGAACGTGACCACACTGGTGCTACTGGGCCTTGGTTATGCGGTACTCTACTACATCGTGTTCCGTGTAGTGATTCGTGCCCTTGACCTGAAAACCCCTGGTCGTGAAGACGAAGCGGTCGCTGACGTGTCAACCGCGACAGGCTCTGAGCTTGCGGGCGACTTGGTGGCTGCATTCGGTGGTAAAGACAACATCACAGGTCTTGATGCTTGTATCACTCGTCTACGTGTCTCAGTGGCTGACACTGAAATTGTTGACCAAGACAAGCTCAAGCAGCTAGGTGCAGCGGGTGTGGTTGTGGTATCGGGTGGCGTACAAGCTATCTTTGGTACCAAGTCAGACAACCTGCGTACTGAAATGGATAACTGGATGCGCAGCCAATAATTGCATGCGCTAAACCAGCAAATGTAAAAAGGGGTAGCATCTTGCTACCCCTTTTTTTGTTCAACGGGCACCGAGTGAGAGAAAAAACAACATCAAAACGGGCACCAACAAGCTGAGTATGAACCCACTGACAATCGCAATCGGTACACAGCGAATCCCGCCTGTGCTTTGAATGATCGGCAAGGTGAAATCCATCGCGGTGGCACCACCATATCCAATTGCGGTGAGCGGATAGCGCCGGATTAACACTGGAATAATCATAATCGCCACAAGCTCGCGCGCGAGCTCGAGAATAAATGATGCACCGCCGTAGACCGGCCCCAGTCCGTCGCCCATTAAGATCCCTGCCAACGAGTACCAACCGAAGCCGGATGCCATCGCTAACCCGTGATGATAAGGAATATCTAACCACCATGCCGCCAGCAAGCCACCGGGCAAGGAGGTCGCGACAACGAGAGCCGCAATCATCAGCCCACTTTTATTGAGAATGATTTGCTTCAGCGTCATGCCACTGTTGCGGAGCTGAATGCCAATCAATAAGAGCAAAAGTAATAAAATCCCCTCGCTGGCCGTATCGACCCAAGAAAGATCTTGATTGAGTAATAGCCCTACGACTAAGCCAACGGCCACAGCCGCAATCAGCTTACCGGACTCTGACATCATGGCGCTGAGGGTCAGTTTATGTTGGTGGCCATGGGTCTCGGTTGGGAATAGCTTATCGAGAACAGGCAGGGCAAGCAGATTGGCCGCGCCGATACAAATAAAGAACGTGGCAGCGAAATACAAAATGGTGGAAATATGTTGCCCGAGGTTATCTAAGCCTGCGAGGCTTAAGCCCATCAACACTAAAATGACCATCACGAGCCGCATCGTCAGGGTATTGACGGCGTTGAGGTAGCGCGCCTGCTTAATGGGGATTAGATAGCCGATAATAAGTGGCGAGAAGATGAGTAGCATCCCTGAAAACATCTGATTTTGCTCGGTGTTAAGAAAGTAGAGCTTGAGGTTATCAACCGGTTAATAGGTTGGTCAATAAAATCAGACAAGGGTGGTTAAAGGAAAGACCACCCTGGCTTGGGTCAGATACTGCTTGCGTCCATGACTTGGTTTAGCTGACGAGAGAACTCTTTTTCATCGAGGTTGGATAGCTCATATAAAGCTTCTGCGCCAGGCGCAGTGATTTCCACTTCATGATCCTCTATTGCGTCATCTTGATTGCGAAACAATAACAAGTGATTTGCCATTCTCGCGATATCTAAATAGGTGATATCGGGGCGCGGCTTAGTGTAGAGCTTATTGTTAATGGCGACTTCGATAAAGTCACGGTCAAACTGCCACTGCTTGAGCACAAGACGGCTGCAGTCGCCCGCCAGTGAGAAGAAGACGCGCTCTGCAATGTCAAATTTTAGATAGTGTCCCTGATTCACAAAGCGCTGAAACTCGCCAATCACGCTGTATAAGCCAATATCAGCAAGCAACCCCACAATCAGTGCTTTTTCGGGCTCCACTGAAAGCGGTTCATCACAGTAGTTTCTGACTTTTTGCGTCACCAGTGCCATCGCAGCGGCGAGTTCACGAGATTTTTGCGCACTTTTTTTCAATAGCGCGTTGCAGGCCTTGGAAAACGTGGCATCACTCTTGAGCTGATAGACGGCGGCGGCTGTGATGATCCCTAAAACGCGATCAACGCCAAGCCGAGAGACGGCGGTTTGAACATCTTTGCATTGACCTGTGGCGCGGGGAGCAAATAAAGCGGAGTTTGCAGCTTTAAGCACGGCCCCACATAAGCTTGGATCGTCCAACAAGAGGTTGGCAATATCCCGCATGGTAGTATCCGACCGCTTGCTAGCGCGTTGTATTGACAGAACAGCATCCGGTAAAGGAGGTAGGGACAGGCGATTGACACGGATGGTTTCGACGGCACGCTTGTAAAACTCGGTTTCTAGGGAGCGTAAGTACTTATCACGATCCGGTGAGACCCAAAAAAATGAAAGATGATCCATAAGTCCTGATAGTAATTGTCAGCAGACTGCATAGTAATGCGGCGAAGAATAAAAGAGAACCGCCTTTGTCTGAATCAGTGAGCCTGCTGGCGTCTTTGATGATAATTTACACAGTCACTCATCTGTCGCTTAGTCGTCGTCAATAAGTGGATACCGCAATAGTTTATCAATAAACTCGGCCACCAATAAGGCCGTAGGCTGGGAGAGTAGAAGCTGTTTTTGTTTCACTTCGATGGGGAGTAACTCCAACCAGCGCAGGCAGACCCAGCCAATTTCATCGTACTGTGTTAACTGGAAGTGTTCGTGGCGTGTCGGATTCGATCGATAATACTGCTGCAGCTTCTCACTCAGATAGAGGTAGTGCTTGGGAACAGCATGACGTTGCCATTTTGGCAACGGTGTATAACGCGCCATATTGACGTCACCTTCACCTGCGTCAATCGCATTCACTTTGACACTTTCAATCCCTTGTAACGTCAACGCGATTTCATGCGCACCATGACGATTGAAGTCTGCAATCTCGCAAAGCGTAACGATAGGAGAAATGGCGTGCGGGCGCTGCTGACCTTCATCCTCATTTTTCATCGCGACCAAAAGGCGAGGTGGTTCGCCTGCCTGTTGGAGCATTTGTAAGTAACATGACTCAGACAGCACATAGCTGTGCAATCCCCCAGGCAATAAATGATTTACTTCTATTAACAGCGGGTGTCTCGACATGTCGGCTCCCTGACTATTAGCTTACCACTATTAATTTAGCGCACTCATCGCCCTGCGTTAAGCATAGATGCATCGAAGACTTTATTTAACCACGAAAAAATGTTTGTAATAAATGTGACAAAAACCGCACTAAATGGAGGGGATATTTGGCGATAAGTGATCAGATGCATAGTATTCGGTTGCCATTTGATGCAACCTCTTTTCGTTAAAATAATCATGCACGCTGACTAACTTATCAGTCACTTTTGTGAGCCAGTTTATGGCTCGATATGAACATCTATTCGCTGAAGGAGAGTTTTCGATGGCGAAGCAATTTGAAGCCCAATTAATGCGTTTTCTGGATAGTTATGGAGAGATGGAGCAACGCTCTATGTTTGGTGGTATTGGTTTTTTCTCTCAAGAGGCGATGTTTGCATTGCTTACCGGAAAGCATGTTTATCTACGAGGAGGAGGCCTGCTCACCGACAAGTTAATCGCCAAAGGCTGCAATAAATTTGTTCATGTAAAGAAAAGTACCTCCGCGGTGGTTAACTATTATGATGTGACCGCGCTCTACTTAGGCCATGATCCCGACTTGCCTACCATGATTGAACAGTCTTTACAGCGTGCGCTCAAAGATAAAGCGCAGAAAACATCGACATCCAGTCTTCGGCTGCGAGATTTACCCAACTTACGATTAACGATTGAAAGAATGCTGAAAAAGTCGGGTGTGAAAGACGTGTCGACGTTCTATAGCATGGCGCCGCAAGAAATGTTCCGTCGAGTGCAAATGACACACGGTAAAGATATCGATATCAATCTACTGTGGAAGCTCGCTGGAGCACAGCAGGGGCGTCATTGGGAATTGATTGAAAAAGATGAACGTGAACGGCTGCTCGCTGACGTCTAGGTGAATGGATAGAGTGTTGGTCGGTGCCAGCCTGGATTAATCGGGCTGGCATTTTTGTAAATGCTGCATGAGTCGCCACGCTAATCGGCCTTTTTAGGGCTCGTTTAGCGCCCAGAGAGTAGTGAAATGTCACGTTTGGGTAAATAATCGTCGGTTAGACGCTAAAATGATAATTTTTGCGTGACAGGCGGAAAAACTTATGTAGAATTCAAACCACTTAGCCGAGAGGTGAAGCGCGAGGGCGCGTTGGCAGAGTGGCTATGCAGCGGATTGCAAATCCGTGGACCTCGGTTCGACTCCGGGACGCGCCTCCATGAACTCTGGCTAAAATAATACGGACGCGGGATGGAGCAGTTTGGTAGCTCGTCGGGCTCATAACCCGAAGGTCGGTGGTTCAAATCCGCCTCCCGCAACCAATTTTAGGTTGCTATAGAAGCGCTTAACAATTGATGATAAGTCAATACGACCTTCGGTCGGTGCCGTTGCACGGCGCGAATTGCATTCAGCGTTAAAGCCGCCTCCGCAACCAGTTTTCCAAGCGTTACTTAACGTTTGAATAAATAAGCGACATTAGCTCAGCTGGTAGAGCGCGACCTTGCCAAGGTCGAGGTCACGAGTTCGAACCTCGTATGTCGCTCCAAACATAAAACAGTGGCGTAAGCGGCTGAAAAGATTGTGTGCCCTGGTGGTGGAATTGGTAGACACAAGGGATTTAAAATCCCTCGGCGTTCGCGCTGTGCCGGTTCAAGTCCGGCCCGGGGCACCATTAATAAGCAAGACGGCGACCTTAAGGGTCGCCGTTTTTGTATGTCTTTTCCTTGTTCAGTGCGTACGTTGTGCTTCACAATTTTGAAGAAAACAGACAGGTATCTGCGTTGAATTAACGCTATTTTTTGACTAAAATTTAGTCAGTGATGACAAGAGTGACTGTGAAAAGGCGATTGATGCAGAAAAAAACAAAAAAGGTGACGACGGCGATGATAACGCGTGCGGTAGCAAGCTCGACCGCGATTGAGACGCAAGCATCAACCGAAGAAGTGGAGGCAAGGCTTAAAGCGAGCAGGCAGAAATATCAAAACTTAGCGCTCGCTGATTGAGAGAGATGAAAATGTGAGGGGTAAAATGTCGTTAATCAGCCGCTCCATGTGCTGGTAGTCATGCCCGACACCAGCTTGAATTGCCGCAATGTAAAAGTCTTTGTTTTCTTCCCAAAGTCGATAGTCCAACAATCCTAAGCCCGCCTGTTGGCACAGCACATCAATGAGTAAACGCGATATTCGTCCATTTCCTTCTCGAAATGGGTGAATAAGAATGAACTCAACGTGACTTTGTGCAAGGTAACGAATGAGCGTCGCGCGCGGCATTACCGATACCCTCGCGTACTGGTTGAGAAAGACGCTTTCAAAATGCTGCAAACAGGCCCCTATCTGCTTGGGGGAAGTAAAACGAAACCCACCTTTACTCAGCTCAACATTCCTCACCTGACCGGCCCATGGGTAAACATTGCCCAGCCATTGTCGATGCCAGCTGGCGAGGGTGCTAACCCTTAATTGGCGTGGGAAATGGCCGCCGGTGAATACACGTTCGTAAAGCTTCGCAAGTAAGACAGCTTCAATGTCTTCCATTTTGGTAGGATCAGTCACCCCCATTTGGTTTTTGAGGACGCGTTCGTTAGAGCCCGGTTGGTATTGTGCCTCACTGGATTGTGTTTGATAGCGGCTCATGGCTTCTCCCTCTACATCGACTCCTTTGATTTTAGTTCAGAGACGTGTGCAAGGGCGCAAGGCGATAAATGCAATGCGTGATCGTCGAATGGATAAGGTGAGTCACGGAGTCTGTTGATCAACAAGGCAACGCTAAGGCTGCCTTGTGATCATCACGCGGTTAGGAGGGCTAAATCATGCTAAAGCATTGTATTTCATTCTGGTGTGCCAAACGGTAGTGGATATCTTGCGGATCCTTACGCCCCGATTGTCGAATAACCACCCCGCGTTTGACCCAGGTCGCCATCATCGCTTCAATACCGTCTGGGCTTATCCCATACTGGTTGGCGAGGTCTGTGCGACTAATGACACCCGCCTGACTGACACTGGCTTTGAGCTTTTGCAGGATCATAATAGGTCTCCTTAAACCAATGGGGATGTTTGCCGACATAACGCATGAGTGCCACCACGACAATCAGTAAGGCACAAAGGCCAGTGATGTAGAGTGTGGCTGGCGTGGTGGCGACACTCAACTGACTGAATTGGTAGCATAACGTGGCTCCGCTTACCGCAAGCAGCATTGACCAGCTCGCCACAAACAGGGCAAATCGGCGACCAAACTCGCGTGTGTAGGCGCCCAGAGCGGCAACACATGGAGTGTATAGTAGGATAACAATGAGATAGGCCATCACGCTGGCGGTGCTAGTGAATTGACGATGCAGATTATCAAACGTTGTCATACTGACTTCTTGCGCTTGTGCGGCGGCCTCGGTGTTTTCAATTTCACCGACATCGATAGCCAATGGATCGGTATAATCAATGCCAAATAAGTTTTCAGGAATGCTCTGAACCGCTTCGACCAGCGCTTCTCCGAGTGTGGTCTCTTCTTCGGCTTCTTCGCTTGGCGCATAAAGGTTATTCAAGGTGCCGACGACGGCCTCTTTGGCAAATAGCCCGGTCACCAACCCGACGGTAGCAGGCCAATTATCCTCTTCAATCCCGATAGGTGATAGGGCCGGCGTGATCACTTGTGCGGTTTTCGAAAGGACAGAGGACTCGCTGTCTTCGTGTCCGAACGATCCATCGGTGCCTAACGAGTTGAAGAAGGTCAGAATCGTCACCACGATAACGATGGTTTTACCTGCACCAAGGACAAACCGACGCAGTTTTTGCCACGTGTTGTTCATCACATGGCGCACACGCGGCAGCTCGTAGTCAGGGAGTGTCATCAGCAGGCTTTCACTATGCCCTGGATAAAGAGTGTGACGCAGTATCAGGCCGGTGATTATCGCAGCGACAATGCCAAGCAAGTAGAGGCCGAAAACAAGGTTTTGTCCGTTTTGTGGGAAAAACGCCGCGGCGAAGAGGGCGTATACAGGCAGGCGAGCGCCACAGGACATAAACGTTGCCATCGCGGCCGCGGTTTTGCGCTCGTGAATCTGTTCTAATGTGCGCGTTGCCATCACGGCGGGGACGGTGCATCCAAAGCCGAGGATTAAGGGAACAAAGGCTTTGCCCGGCAACCCCATTTTTTGCATTAAACCGTCTAATAAAAAGGCGGCACGTGCCATGTAGCCTGTGCTTTCTAATACCGTTAAAAACAGGTACAAGCCTGCAATAACAGGAATAAAGGTCGCAACGGTTTGAATGCCTCCTCCGAGGCCATCGGCGAGAATAGTGACAATCGCCGTCGGCAGTACACCGTCAAGAAGCTGGTGGGTGCCGTCTACCAGTATCGCGCCGGCGGCAATATCGAAAAAGTCGATAAAGGCGCCGCCAATGTTGATGGCAAACACAAACATCGCATAGAGGACGGCGAGCAAAATGGGCAGTGATAAGAAGGGGTTGAGAATGACTTTGTCTAGCTTCTCGGTATTATTGCGACTGAGATGACGAAGCTCGCGGCGAGCCTGGTGAACCATGTCACGAATCGCACTGTAGCGTGTATCAGCAATGACGATGTCAGTGTCTAAGTCTGAAAGGGCTTGGTTTGCTATCGTAAACTGCTGCTGGTCAGCATCGGTACTACCATCAGGCAAGCGTCCCCGCTCTAAGCATTCGAGCAAGTGCGCACGTTGATTCACTTGTGCCGCGGCGGAATGAAGAAAACGGGCGCCAAGCTGGTTTTGAATCCAGTTTTCTAATGGCGCACCGTAGTTCAGGTACATCGCCTCACAAACGGGTAAGTGGGTGGTCAGGTGGGCGAGCTGGTGGCACAGGGTGTCGACGGTCGCCGGTTGACATGCGGTGACGGTCAATACGGGACAGCCCAGCATCGTTTGTAATTTGGCGGTGTCGAGTTGTTGACCATTACGATCAAGCAAATCCATTTTATTGATCACCACCACCATAGGGACACCGCGTTCACGCAGTTGAAGGGTGAGGTATAGACCGCGCTCTAGGCAATTGGCATCTAAGACATTAATAATAAAATCATTCTCACCGCTATCGATGGCGTAAGTGGCAATTTGCTCATCAATACTGGCGTCAAAGCCTGCGTTTAGCGCATAAAGGCCGGGTAAATCTGTGATTTGACAGTCGTTATGCGCCAGAGAGAGCGTACCGACTTTTTTGTCGACAGTGACGCCAGCCCAATTTCCGACTTTCTGTTGTGAGCCGGTGAGCGCATTAAATAAGGTGGTTTTCCCGCAGTTTGGGTTGCCTGCGAGTACAATGCGGCGTGAGCTCATCAGAGTACCTCCACGTCAATCAGTTTCGCGACGTCACGACGTACGATCAGTTGTTCGCTATCGAGACGAATTTGAAGTGGATCACCCAGTGGGGCGCGTCTGACAAGCTCAACGCCTGTGCCTGGAATCACGCCCATGACCGTGAGGCGGTGGCGGATAGAGGCAGGCACATGATGGACACTGGTGATACGCGCGGATTGGCCGCGACCAAGCGTGGACAGTTTCATAGTGCGAGATCCAAATAAGAATGGTTTTCATTGGATATTACGCTTAAATTTCACGTTGTTTTTTGCGTCGGATCAAGTTAAGCGGCGAGTGGAAAGTGTGAGAAGTGTCACAACAAGGTAAAGGGTTGATATGGCGAATGATTTGTAAGTGCCACGAAAAAGCCGGAATAAAAAAGCGGCCGATTGGCCGCATTCAGTACTGAGATAGGCTGATGGTTGTCGATTATTTTTGGGACTGATGTGCCGCTCGCTGGTGATTCAGTTTGTCGATCGCGATGGCTAATAGTCCAGACCCATTATCACTGTCAGGGCCAAAGCCTGCGGCCTGTCCCGCTAATAAAGCAAGGGCGTCACTGACATGTGAAACGGCGTACACGTGAAACTCGCCTTTTTCTACTGCGAGTACTACATCTTTGCGGAGCATCAGGTTTTGGATATTGGCTTCTGGGATGATCACCCCTTGAGTGCTGCTCGGCCCTTTAAGCGTACACACATCAAAAAAGCCTTCGATTTTTTCATTTACACCACCAATGGGTTGCGCTTCACCGAACTGATTCATCGAGCCAGTAATGGCAATATCTTGTCGAAGTGGGACATCCGTGATCGCAGAAAAAATCGCGCAGAACTCCGCTATGGAAGCACTATCTCCATCCACACCGCCGTATGATTGCTCAAAAGTAAGATGGGTTTTGAGTGGAATGGTGTCCGTTTTACCCAATAAACTTGCCAGGTATGCTGACAAGATCATCACACCTTTGGAGTGAATACGGCCGCCGAGTTTCACACTTCGCTCGATATCCAGCACTTCTCCTTCCCCAAACGCCGTGGTCGCGGTGATACGGTTGGGTAAGCCAAAGCTGTAATCCGATGTGCTCAGTACCGAAAGGCCATTGATTTGACCCAGTGCCGTGCCATGCGTGTTGATAAGTGTGACGCCGTTTTCCACATTCTGCATCATGCTGTCACGCAATCGACTGACGCGCATATTGCGGCTGGCGAGGGCTTTTTCTACATGCAGGGCACCAATACTGTTTGCTTTGGCGTGGTGGGCCCAATAATTAGATTCACGCAATAGGTTGGCAATATCAGCGGAGTGTAGTGATAAGCGATTTTGATCGTCAGCTTGGCGAGCACTGTGCTCAATAATACGCGCAATGGCACTGCGACTGCAGTGAAGAAGATGACTGTCATGAATAATGCTTGAAATGAACTTGGCGTATTGTTGCTCGGTGCTCTCAGTGCGCGGCATGTCATCTTCAAAGTCGGCGGTGACCCGAAACAGCTCAATAAACTCCGCATCGTAACGTTGGAGTAGCTGATAGGTTTGATAGTCGCCAAACAAAATGATCTTAACATCCAGAGGAATCGGCGCCGGATCGAGAGACACAGTCCCGCTTAGGGTCACTTCTCGCTCTAGGGCGCTAACACTTAACTGGCGGCTACTGAGGGCCCGCTTGATGCCATCCCACACATAAGGCTTCTCAAGGACTTTAATCGCATCCATCAGCAACACGCCGCCATTGGCGCGGTGAAGGCTCCCTGAACGAATCAATGAAAAGTCGGTAAACACCGTGCCTTTAAACGTGGCATTCTCAACATAACCGAACAGGTTGTGATAACTAGGGCTATCCTCAACCACGATCGGCGCTTGTGCGTCATTCTGACTGACTAACACATTGACTTGGTAACGGCGAGGGAGTTTTTTATCCAGCGCCGCATACGCGAGTGCGGCTTGCTCCTCACTGTCTTCAAGGAAAATATCGAGGTGCTCAAGCATGTCAGCTTGCATGGCGTCTAAAAAGGTTAAAATGTCAGGCAAGTCAGCAAAGTTTTTCTTAAGCGGTGCCATTTGCGTGGCGATGACTTCTTGGGCGATATCCTCATCCAAGGCTTTTTGTTTTTCCGCGTACTCAGACTCCCATTCGCCAAGTTGGCGAACAATACCGCGCAGTTCCGTCTCTAGCTTATCGATGACTTTGCCAAAGGCCATCTGCTCGTCGTGTGAGAGGGCGTCAAAGGTCTCCTCGGTATGAGGCTCCTCGCCATTTAGTGCCACAAATTGGTAATCACCTTGAGGGGTGATGGTCAAACTCACATTGTTTTTTTCTGCTGTTTCACTTAACCCCTGAAGGACGCTTTGTTGGCGCTCAGTAAGCTGGTTTTTCAGTGTTTCAGCACGCTGGTAATACATTTCGTTGTCAAATGCCATAGGCAGGGCGTTGGCCAGTTTGCCCATCAGTTGCTCAATATGCTTTTTGAGTTCACTGCCTTTACCCGCAGGCAGCTTCAGTACTTCTGGGGAGCGCGCTTCATGAAAATTAGCGACGTAACACCAGTCATAAACCGGTGACTCACTTTGCCAGTGTTGGTTGAGGTAGCGCATCATCATGGTGCGTTTTCCAAGTCCATTTTGGCCAATGGCATAGATGTTATAGCCTTTCTCTTTGATGGACATGGCGAACTCAACCGCGTGACGGGCACGATCTTGGCCCACAATCTCGTCGAGTGGCGCAAGGTGTTTGGTTGAAGTGATGTCACTGTGCTTTAAACTGGACTCACGGTATAAACGATCGCTTGTTAGCGGAGTGATAGCCATAGCGCTTCCCATATTGGCATTTTGTCGGTGATGACTTTCAGTGTAGCGGCTGTAAGTGATTGTTTTAGTGACCTTGGTGGAGAAAGCTGGGATGGGGTCACAATTTTGCTTTGCCTGGTGGTTTTATGTACAAAACGGGCCGTTGGGCCCGGTACGATTGTGCGTTGGAACGGCTTAGTGAGATGCCTTTATCGCGGCGATCAGGGTATCGATATCTGCGCGGCAGATGTCTTTATGTGTCACCAAACGGGCTGGATTGCCGGACAGAGAGACGCGGATCTCCTTTTCCATCAGTCGCATTTGCAGGCGTGTACGATTGATTGTTTCGGCCACATCGACATAAACAATGTTGGTTTGCACAGGATAGCCGCTGGTGGAAAAGCCGTTCAGTTTTTCCAACTCACTGGCGAGGTAATGCGCATTAGCGTGATCCTCTGCCAAGCGTTCCACGTTTTCGGTGAGTGCTTTATAGCCGGCAACGGCCAATATGCCCGCTTGACGCATGCCGCCACCTAACATTTTACGAAGACGACGGGCTTTGTGAATCAGGGCTTTCGAGCCGAGTAGCAGTGAGCCGACAGGAGCGCCTAACCCTTTGGATAGACAAATCGTCATCGAGTCAAAGTGACAACTGATCGCCTTGATGTCCACCTCCAGTGCGACAGCCGCGTTGTAAACCCTGGCGCCATCAAGATGTAGCTGCAGTTGATGTTGGTCGCAAAATGTTCGCGCCTTGGCTAAATAAGACAAAGGTAACACTTTGCCACCTATGGTGTTTTCCAAGCTGAGCAGCTTAGTACGGGCAAAATGAAAGTCATCGGGCTTGATAGCTGCGGCGATTTTATCGAAAGACAAGGTCCCATCTGACTCGTTCTCAATGGGTTGTGGCTGAATCGAGCCCAACACAGCAGCACCGCCTGCTTCGTATTTGTAATTGTGCGCTTGCTGACCACACAAATACTCATCACCGCGCTCGCAATGCGCCATCAGGGCCAATAAATTGGCTTGGGTACCCGAGGCGGTAAAGAGTGCGGCTTCAAAACCATGTCGTTCAGCCGCCCATGTTTCCAGCGCGTTAATGCTCGGGTCGTCGCCATACACATCATCGCCCACAGGGGCGTTAGCCATGGCGTCTCGCATGGCAGCATCGGGCTGGGTCACGGTGTCAGAGCGAAAGTCAATCATGGGGTAACGTCCTTGTCGTCAGTTATTTAAGTGGGTGATGCGCGTTTACGTCTGAGCATAGCAAAAACCCATTGACTAAAAATAGTGACAAATGTGGGTTATTGACTTGGAAAATAAAAAAGGCCTCCGATGAGGCCTTGGTACAGATTGTTATCACAGACGCGCGCGATTAGCTTTTCAACATCTGCCAGTACTTTTGATAGATTTTCACCGCTTCACCGACATCATTGGTGAATTCACCTTTATTAACTGCTTCATCGGATGGGAAGATGGTGCTGTTCTCTTTTAGCTCGGCCTCTAAGTACTCAGCCGCGTTGGTGTTCGGGGCTGGATAGCCAAATTCTTCCACCAATTTCGCCTGATTCTCAGGACGATACATAAAATCGATAAACTGGTGTGCCAAGGTCTTGTGTTCTGCGTTTTTTGGGATGATAAAATTATCCATCCATAAGATCGCCCCTTCCTGTGGGTAGACGAACTCAATGCCTTCGATTTCTTGTTGCGCCATGTAAGCATTGCCGTTCCATTGTTGGCCAATGCTCACTTCACCGGTAACAAACGGCACATGCGGCGCATCAGAGTTGTACACGACCACGTTATCGCGTAACTCACGCAGGTATTCATAGGCTTGTTTAATTTCAGCCTCTTCGGTGCTGTTAATGCTATGACCTTGCGCTTTCAACGCCATGCCAAACACATCACGCACATCATTCAATAGCATGACTTGGCCGTTGAAGTCGTCACGCCATAAGTCAGCCCACTTGGCCACTTTACTGCCATCGACGTAATCACTGTTGTAGCTAATGCCAGTCACACCAAACACATACGGCAGCGAATAGTCATTGTTTTTGTCAAAAGGTTGACCCAGTAGGCCTGGGCGCAATTGATTAAAATGGCTAATTTGGCTCTTATCAATTTTGGCGAGCATCTCTTCATTGACCATTCGCTCAATGAAATAGGTTGAGGCAAACGCCAGATCGTAGCCTTCGCTATTTAGGAGTTTAAGCTTGGCATACATGGCTTCATTACTCTCAAAGGTGGAGTAATTCACGTCGACTTGATACTCCTCTTCGAACGCTTCAATCACGTCCATTGGCATGTATTCTGCCCAGTTGTAGAGGTTGAGTACCTTATCGTCTGCATGAACGCCGCTTGCAAAGATGGCTGAAAGCGCAAGTGTCGTGGCGGTGATTCCGTGAGAAATTTTTTTCATTGTCATGATCCTTCAATGGCTTACTGGCCGAGTACACGTCGAGCGCATCATATTGTACTTGACCTTAGTGTCAACGAGTTTTTTACCAACCTGGATAAAGTGCAATACCTTGCTAACGTTAGCATAACCGTCGCCATCTCCCCCAAATGGTCGGGTAAAGTGATGAGAATAAGGGCTTGCCAGAAAGGGAGGACGGTGCCAGTATTTGCGGCCTTTGAGAGTGTGTTGGCGCTAAGCCATAGTGCTTGTCTTTTTTTACTACCTTTTCTTTTTAATACTAAGAGTAACCATTGAGAGCATGGTCAAAACGGTTCGACCTGATAAAAACTTCAACGCGGCGACAAATTACTATGTCGCCAGCCAAAACCAAACGCTGTCATTTCCTGCTTTGGCAGGCACACAAGAGGCAGATGTGTGTATCATTGGAGCGGGTTTAACGGGCCTGAATGCCGCCATTGAATTGCGACAGCGTGGCTACAGTGTCACCGTTATAGATGCGCGAACGGTGGCGTGGGGAGGGTCTGGCCGGAATGGTGGCCAATGCCTCGTGGGATATTGCCTTGGGCTGAGAGAAGTTGACGAAACCTATGGGCAAGCTTGGGGCAAACAGTTATGGGACTTGTCGGTTGAAGCCGTTGATATTGTGCGTGAGCGTATCCAGCATCACCAGATTGACTGTGACTTTCAACCCGGCTATATCGAGCTTGCCTTAAATTCCGCGCAGCAAAAGGAGCTGCAAAGCTGGCATGCATTAAAGCAAGGACGTTATCAGTATCCTGATGCCCAGTGGTGGGATAAAGCGCAAGTGGCAGATGTTGCAAATACGGACCGCTATCTAGGCGGGTTATACGATCCCAATAGTGCGCACATTCACACGTTAAACTACACGCTAGGCCTCGCTCGTGCCGCGGCGCAAATGGGTGTGAAAATCTATGAGCACACCCCTGCTACACGTTTGGTTAAGGGGCAACCTCATGCGGTGATCACGCCTCAAGGTCGAGTGAATACGCCCCGAGTTTTACTTGCTTGTAACGCCTATCTAGAGGGGTTACACCGCCAAGCGCAAGCCAAGGTTCTGCCCGTTGCCTCGTTTATTGCTGTTACCGAACCGCTCGGGGAGCGCATGCCAATTACCAATCGCATGGCGATGTCGGATCTCAACAACTGTTTAGATTATTTCCGCCCGACGGTAGAGGGGCGCTTGTTGTTTGGGGGTGTCAATCATCCCTTTAATCGAGAATATAAGGATTCGACCCAGCGGCTCCACCGGCGGATGACTAAGGTTTTCCCTCAACTGGCCCAGGTAAAAATGGACTATCATTGGGGCGGGATGTTTGCCGTGACCCGCAGTTACATGCCGCACATTGCGCATCTTGGCAATGATATATATACCGCACATGGTTATACGGGGCATGGCGTTGGATTAACCAATATTGCGGGGCGAGTGGTTGCAGAGGCCATCGATGGCCAAGCCAGTCGCTTTGATGTGTTTGCTCGTCTAAAGCATGGCTGGATCCCCACGCCAAAAATGCTACGTAGCCCAGCGCTCGCGCTTGCGATTTGGAAAGCAAAACTCGAGGATTTACTCCGTTGATATCTTGAAAGGAAATAACGTTATCGATTAGGTTTGCTTATGGTTACGATAAATAACACATGTTGTCCTGCCCGTTAAACGCAGTAAGGTAGCGTCTCTATTCCTAGGCGGAGACAAGTGTTTGAGCAACCTGGCTATCATCGATGATATTGCGACGCATGGACTCAGTGTGTGTGACGGATTTTTGTCAGCGCAAGAGGTGCATGACTTGCACACATGCCTACCGGCCCAATGGTCGCAAGCCACCATTGGGCGCGAACAAAAACAGCACACCAATACGCAAATTCGCCGGGATAAAATTCACTGGTTAGAGCGCGGGCGCCAGCCTGCCGTGGATGCATTATTAGCAAAAATGGCTGATCTTCAGCAGGCATTTAATCGTCATCTTTTTTTGGGGCTGTTTGAATATGAAGCGCATTTTGCCAAGTACAACCCCGGCGACTTTTATGCCAAGCATTATGATGCCTTCGAAGGACGGTCAAACCGTAAGGTGACCACCGTGTTGTATCTCAATGAAGACTGGTCTGAACAAGACGGGGGCGAAATCGTCATTTACAACCCTGACGGTAGCCATCGGCAAACCCTATGGCCGAAAGCGGGGCGATTGGTGACGTTTTTATCCGAAGCTTTCCCTCATGAAGTGCTTCCAGCCAAAAGACAGCGTTTTAGTATTGCAGGTTGGTATCGACTGAATGGTATGAGCGGTCAGCGAGTTGATCCAATCCGCTAACGGCAGCCATACTCACTGTCTAACAGTATTGAACAAGGCAGTGTTATATGGCTCGCCCTCCCGAGCAGCAAAGTTTCTTTTCTGATGCGGCATTTGATAGCCACCCGATCACTGATATGCCTGATGCTCAGGTAGACTGGTGGCCGAAGTGGTTGTCAGTGGGCTGTGCTGACACATTGTTTTCAACCTTACTTGCACAAACGCCTTGGCAACAATTGCCGATTTCGTTGTTTGGCCGCACCGTGATGCAGCCGCGTCTATTAGCATGGTATGGTGATCATCCTTATACCTACAGTGGGCTAACGCTTCAGCCGCTGCCTTGGACTCATCCTTTGCGCCAACTCAAAGGCTGGGTAGAGGCGCAGTGTCAGACCCCCTTTAACACTGTCCTGTTAAATCGTTATCGCAGCGGCAGCGATTACATGGGATGGCACCGAGATGATGAGTCCGAGCTGGGGGAGCAACCTACTATTGCTTCTGTCAGCTTGGGCGCGAGCCGCCGTTTTCTCTTTCGTCATCCTAAGCGGCAAGAAAAGCGAGAGGTTTTATTGAATCACGGATCCTTGTTGGTGATGAGAGGTACAACCCAAACTCATTGGCAGCACAGTTTGCCGAAAACACAAAAGCCGACGAGCGAGCGAATCAACTTAACATTTCGCTTCCTTACCCCCTCTGACAAATAGGGCGCCATGCGGACGCCTTTCAATCACGGTGGCTCAAAAAGTTGATAAGAAGGCGAGCCGATGGGTCGCTCGCCGTTACCTATTTGAGCGATTGTGGTTATTCAACAATCAAGCTGACGTCTTGGTAATCCCTATAGCCCCGAAGCAAGACTGAAAACTCACCTGGCGATGCGCCATCAAACCGGCAGATTTCGTTATTTCCGCCTTGATAGGGGCGACAATCCCAGTTATCAGCGCTAACTTGACCACCTTGTTTGACATAAAGGTCCACATCGCCTGTACCGCCGTAGGTGCGGATGACAACATCACTGGTGGTCTCTAACTGGTAGCGATAGGTGCGCTCGCTGCCACGATCCCCTGATATGTTGTTGATAGGCTGCCCAAGTTTGAGGTTATTACCCGGATTAGGCTGCGAGTCTGCGTTGGCTAGCTCTACCGTATAAGCAAGGCCTAGCTTAGTGAATTTGGTTGCATGACGTCCTTCGCTATCACTGTTGGCGAGTGTGTCGCGAGGGGTATGAATATTGGGATTGTAGTCATTGAATTTTGCTTCGAACGGCATGGCTGCAGGATAGCCTGCTTGATGCCAAGACGCGTGGTCGGAGCACGCATATCCGCATGTATCAAAGCCATAGCTAAGTGTAGGCAAATAGGTATCGAGTAATTGAGTGAGATACTGGGTGAGCCCGCTATCGGTATAATCGGTAATAAAGACAATATCTTCTGCTGAGCCTTGGTAGTTGGTCATATCAAGCTGCAACACGCCACGTACATCTTTGCCTTGTTGTTTAAATTGGTTAGCAATAGCTTGCGAGCCACGGAGTCCAACTTCTTCGGCGGCATAAGCGACAAAGGCGATACTGCGTTTGGGTTGAAAGTCATTCTGCGATAAAACACGGATGATCTCTGTCACTGCCGCAATCCCGGAGGCATCGTCATCGGCGCCAGGAGCGATACTTTGCTCGTCTGTGCGTGCACCAATGGTGGAATCGAGATGCCCACCAATCACAACCCACTCATCAGGGCTTTCTGCGCCTTCGATAGTCATCATCACCGACGCTTGGTTATAACCACTGTGCGACACTTGAGAGATTGTCACACCGTTTAACCCCTGGGCGAGTGATTGCCAACGTGCCTTTATCCAATCGGATGCTTGTGCGCCCGATGTCGTGGTGTAGAAGCGGTTAGGAAAGTCGGTCAGGCGATCGATGGTATTCACGATTAAACTTGATTGAATTTGGTTCAGCCAAGGTGTCACGAGCGCCTGCTGCTTGATAGCTGGTGGTGTAAAGCTTGCGCGGGACACCGGCATATTGCTGGCTGCCATGGCACTTTGTGCTGAGGTGTGCACGATGTAGCCACCACAGCGGTGGTGATTTTCATGCATCTCATGAGACAGCGCGGCCAGTTGCGATTCACTGACTTCACCTACCCATGCTTTGCCATTGCTTGCAACAGCGTGTGACAACATCGGTCTGGCGCCAGCGTGACGTGCCGTTTGTTGCGCATCAGCGCCAATGGAAATCCAGACTTTATCGTCGCCTTGACCCGCGTGAGCAAAGTTAGTGGCCAGCACGAGCGCGAGCATTGTCATTTTGTATTTCATGTTTCCTCCTTGATTTGAATAGTGTCGCATTACTCCTTGCAACCCATTCACTGTAGAGGAAAAAGACACGTTGTTTAAAAAATAAGACAGACATATTGCGGACACAAAACTTGTCACAAAAATGTTAATAAGAGATAAGATGAAGATGAAACAGGGAGTGAAGAATAAAAAGGCAAACCATGCTGAAAAGATCCGCAAACTGGGTGGATTTTGATGTTTTCGTTTGCAAAACAGGCAGCTGACACTTTTTTTAAATAATAAGTGTTGACTCGATCACGTTAATCCGTAGAATGCCTCCCCGTACTCAAGAGGCAGCAGCGTTAAGGCGCGTTGGCAGAGTGGCTATGCAGCGGATTGCAAATCCGTGGACCTCGGTTCGACTCCGGGACGCGCCTCCATGTTTCTCTTAGTGCAGTAAAATTCGGACGCGGGATGGAGCAGTTTGGTAGCTCGTCGGGCTCATAACCCGAAGGTCGGTGGTTCAAATCCGCCTCCCGCAACCAATTTTAGGTTGCTGAAGAAGCACTTAACGATTGATCATAAGTCAATACGACCTTCGGTCGGTGCCGTTGCACGGCGCGTTAAATCCGCCTCCCGCAACCAATTTACACAGGGTCATGCAACGCTTAATTGCATAAGGCGACATTAGCTCAGCTGGTAGAGCGCGACCTTGCCAAGGTCGAGGTCACGAGTTCGAACCTCGTATGTCGCTCCAAGTTTTGCCCACATCAAGCAACAATTGATGTTACGGACGCGGGATGGAGCAGTTTGGTAGCTCGTCGGGCTCATAACCCGAAGGTCGGCGGTTCAAATCCGTCTCCCGCAACCAATTTTACACAGCGTCATGCAACGCTTAATTGCATAAAGCGACATTAGCTCAGCTGGTAGAGCGCGACCTTGCCAAGGTCGAGGTCACGAGTTCGAACCTCGTATGTCGCTCCAAGTTTTGCCCACATCAAGCAACAATTGATGTTACGGACGCGGGATGGAGCAGTTTGGTAGCTCGTCGGGCTCATAACCCGAAGGTCGGTGGTTCAAATCCGCCTCCCGCAACCAATTTTAGGTTGCTGAAGA
>NZ_LAQR01000046.1:0-1291 GCF_000968645.1 Salinivibrio sp. KP-1
CTGGACCTACACCCTCGATCAGAGCTCAGTGCAGGATTTAGATGCCGGTGATCAAATGACGGACACCATCACCCTCACTGCAAGCGATAACACACAGCAAGATATTGTTATCACCATTACGGGGACGGATGACGCACCTGAAGTCACTGGAAGCTTTACCGGCTCAGTCACCGAAGGTGACGTGGGCGATACCGCAGTAACTGCCACCGGCACCATTGCGATCAGTGATGGTGATGACGGCGATAATCCGACCTTTGCCGATACCACTGAAGCGGGGACTTATGGCTCGCTAGAGCTGGTGAGCGGCAACTGGACCTACACCCTCGATCAGTCTGCCGTGCAGGATTTAGATGCCGGTGATCAAGTGACGGACACTATCACGCTCACCGCAAGCGATAACACGCAACAAGATATTGTCATCACCATTACCGGCACCGATGACTTATCTGAAGTCACCGGTAGCTTTGTTGGCTCAGTGACCGAAGGTGACGTGGGCGATACCGCAGTAACTGCAACCGGCACCATTTCGATCAGTGATGTCGATGGCGATGACAATCCGACCTTTGCGAATACTACAGAAGCGGGGACTTATGGCTCTCTGGAACTAGTCGGTGAGAACTGGACCTACACCCTCGATCAGAGCTCAGTGCAGGATTTAGATGCCGGTGATCAAATGACGGACACCATCACCCTCACTGCAAGCGATAACACACAGCAAGATATTGTTATCACCATTACGGGGACGGATGACGCACCTGAAGTCACTGGAAGCTTTACCGGCTCAGTCACCGAAGGTGACGTGGGCGATACCGCAGTAACTGCCACCGGCACCATTGCGATCAGTGATGGTGATGACGGCGATAATCCGACCTTTGCCGATACCACTGAAGCGGGGACTTATGGCTCGCTAGAGCTGGTGAGCGGCAACTGGACCTACACCCTCGATCAGTCTGCCGTGCAGGATTTAGATGCCGGTGATGAGGTGACAGACACTATCACCCTCACTGCAAGCGATAACACACAGCAAGATATTGTTATCACGATTACGGGAACCGACGATGCCCCTGAAGTGAGTGGTGAGTTTGTTGGCTCAGTCACCGAAGGCAACGAAGGCGATGCGGTCACTGCCACCGGCACCATTGCGATCAGTGATGTCGATGCCGGCGATAACCCGACCTTTGCGAATACTACAGAAGCGGGGACTTATGGCTCGCTAGACCTAGTTAACGGCAACTGGACCTACACCCTCGATCAGTCTGCCGTGCAGAATTTAGATGCCGGTGATCAAGTG
>NZ_LAQR01000047.1:0-1319 GCF_000968645.1 Salinivibrio sp. KP-1
AGCTATTGTCATCACCATTACTGGTAGTGAGGATACGCCAGAAGTGACCGGTAGCTTTATCGGTTCCGTGACCGAGGGCAATGTGGGCGATGCGCCTGTGACTGCAAGTGGCACACTTTCAATCAGTGACGTTGATGGCGACGATAATCCCACCTTTGCCAATACTACAGAGACCGGTACCTATGGCTCGCTAGAGCTGGTCAACGGCAATTGGACTTACACCCTCGATCAGTCTGCCGTACAAAACTTGGATGCCGGTGATGAGGTGACAGACACTGTCACGCTCACCGCAAGCGATAACACGCAACAAGATATTGTCATCACCATTACCGGCACCGACGACTTACCTGAAGTCACCGGTAGCTTTACTGGTTCAGTGACCGAAGGCAACGTGGGCGATGCCCCTGCCACTGCCACGGGTACCCTTGCGATCAGTGATGTTGATGACGGCGATAATCCGACCTTCGCCAATACCACTGAGACGGGGACTTATGGTTCGATCGAGCTAGTAGACGGTGATTGGACGTATACGCTTGATCAAGACAGCGTGCAGGATTTAGATGCTGGCGATCAAGTGACCGACACCATTACTCTCTCCGCCTCTGATGGCACCCAGCAAGCTATTGTCATCACCATTACTGGTAGTGAGGATACGCCAGAAGTGACCGGTAGCTTTATCGGTTCCGTGACCGAGGGCAATGTGGGCGATGCGCCTGTGACTGCAAGTGGCACACTTTCAATCAGTGACGTTGATGGCGACGATAATCCCACCTTTGCCAATACTGCAGAGACCGGTACCTATGGCTCGCTAGACCTAGTTAACGGCAACTGGATCTACACCCTCGATCAGTCTGCGGTGCAGAACTTGGATGCCGGTGATGAGGTGACAGACACTATTACGCTCACCGCCTCTGATGGCACCCAGCAAGCTATTGTCATCACCATTACTGGTAGTGAGGATACGCCAGAAGTGACCGGTAGCTTTATCGGTTCCGTGACCGAGGGCAATGTGGGCGATGCGCCTGTGACTGCAAGTGGCACACTTTCAATCAGTGACGTTGATGGCGACGATAATCCCACCTTTGCCAATACTACAGAGACCGGTACCTATGGCTCGCTAGAGCTGGTCAACGGAAACTGGACCTACACCCTCGATCAGTCTGCCGTGCAGGATTTAGATGGCGGCGATCAGGTGACGGATACCATCACCCTCACTGCAAGCGATAACACACAGCAAGATATTGTTATCACCATTACCGGCACCGACGACTTACCTGAAGTCACCGGTAACTTTACCGGCTCAGTGACCGAAGGTGACG